>JAYUVG010000056.1:0-5862 GCA_043754255.1 Polaromonas sp.
CCGATTTCAATTTGGTAAACCCACAACTGCATGAAGGCCTCATCATCAGCGGTGACCGGTTTGTCTCGACGACTGTAGAGAGTCAAAAACTGCAACAAGACTTGCCATTAGCATTGGCCGTAGAGATGGAAAGCGCCGCGTTTGCACAGGTTTGCCACGATTACAAGGTGCCCTTCGCTGCCGTTCGCACCATTTCTGACCGTGCGGACGATGATGCCACCGTCGATTTCAACCGGTTTTTAAGCGAGGTTGCCAGCCATTACAGCGCTGCAATCATCGATTTGTGGCTGAAAAACAAGTCGCAAAGATATTGAAGATCTTAAAACCGCACTTTAAACGTCGCAAACACCGCAGCACTAACTTTTGCCATTTTCGGTACCGCATACACATCTACGCCAACATACTGCGTTTCGACCGACACCAAAGGCAGCAGCACGGGTGTGATGACTGCTTCTTTGTAGCCCGTAATCAGCACGGCTTGCAGACCTAATTTGACGGGGCCGTAGCTGTATGGCAACCACTGCGCGCCGGCGTAAACGCTGTTGCGGTTGTTGCTGTTGATGTACGCACCTGCTGTCAAGCGGGTGTTTTCAAAGCCGGTGAGCTCTTCAAACCAAGGTGATTGCCATTGCAGCGCCAAGCCAGGGTTGGATTCTCTAAACCCGCAAGTTCGGCAGCTGTGGTAGGCCAAGCCGCCCAAAACCAACCAAGATTTCTCGAATGTAATGCCACTTTCACCAGTAGCCAGCGTATTAATTGCCTGTTGCGCTATTGAATTTGTAGTAAATAGGGCGCTTAATAAAGCCAATGAAATTAAAACTTGTTTCAAAATCATCCCCAAACCAGCAAAGCATCGCGTCCATCGACCGCCAACGTCACCTTTTCACCAAACGGCAGCGTTACTTTTGTCGGTACGTGCCCCATCGGCAAGCCCGTCAATACCGGGCATTTCACCTGCGTGCGCAACCAGTCGATGACGCTTTGTAGTTTGTAACCTTTGTCCGAAGCTGGGAAAAGTTTGTAATTGGTAAATTGGCCAAAAATAATGGCTTTTTGCTTGCCTAAAACGCCAGAATGCAGCAACTGGGTCAAATTTCGCTCAATCCGATATGGGTGCTCGGCCACGTCTTCGATGAACAAGATACCGCTTTTATCCGTCGCAGCAGGCGGCAAATAAGGCGTGCCGACCAAGCTTGTCAGCACCGTCAGGTTACCACCCCACAGTGTGGCATTGTTGATGCTAAAACTCTCTTTTTTAGAGGATAATATGCTTATAGCCGGCGTATTAATTGCCTGTGACGCTATGTTTTTTGTAGTTATTTTTGACACTGATATCGATTTTTCAATTGGCATACGCCAGCCAGTACCCTCACCCTGCCCGACCAGTAAATCGTCAAAACACGCTTCCATGATGCAGTCTGGCGAGCCGTCTTTTTCGACAATCTGCCCAAAATCGCCACACACCGACGGCCCAGACCAGCTGCTTGCGCCCGTTTTGGCCAAAAGTGCGCATTGCAGCGCCGTAAAGTCGCTGTAACCCACAAAAAGCGTGCCCTGCCCTTTGCTAGGGTTGATGGCTTTGGCGATAGCCTTGTAGTCAATGCCGCCCAAAATCCGGCTGATACCGTAGCCGCCACGCGATGTCATCGCCACATCTGCGCCACTGGCTGCCGCGCGGCTGATGGCCGCGATACGGGTGGCGTCGTCGCCCGCAAAGCGCAAGTGACCGCTCAAAGCATCGATGTCGATTTCAACCTCATGCCCTAAGTTTTGTAGCCGTTTGATGCCGCGCTTGAACGCTGCTTTGTCAACCACGCGGCTGGAAGGGGAATAAACGTAAATATGGCTCATGTGTTGCGAGATTTAAAAATGATCTTAAAAATGATAAAACTGACTTAAGCCGGCGTATTACATGCCTAAGCTGCTATTACTTTTATCTAAAAACTTGGATGGCAAGCTTGGCTATTTCCTCGCCATGCTCTTGTACAAAGTGGCCGGCATGGTCTAAAACCATCGGCTCTGGGCAGTCATTGATCAGCTTTTGCAGCCCGCGCATCGCGTCCAAGCCCAACACAGGGTCTTGCGCGCCAACGGCCATCAGTGTGCTGCCTTCCCACTCGTTGTGCCAAAAATCTCTGGCTTGTCGAGATACTTCCGCGCCATCGGCATCTTCTGAATCCGGCACCATGGGCGGAAAAGCACGGGTCGCGGCTCTGAAACCGCTGTCGGGGAAAGGTACCATGTAGGCGGCGCATTCTTCTTGGCTCATCTGCGGGTTACCGCGTGCGAAGAGACGGTCGATTTTAAACTCTGGGTGTTTGCGGCACATCTCGCGCCAGTCTTGAAAACCTGCGGTCAACGGCACATCGCCTGTAGCCAGCAGGGTGTTCATGACCAGCAAACCCTTAAACCGGTTGGTTCGGTTGGATTTGTCGAAAAACTCATGCGGCAGTGTCAAACCCAGCAAACCACCCCAGTCTTGCACCACCAACACAATGTTTTGCAAATCCAGCCGCTCAATCAACTCAAGTAGCACCTGCCTGTGCCAGGAAAACGTGTGAAAAGCGTCTTTTTTTGGCTTATCGCTTTTGCCAAAACCAATCAAATCAGGCACCACCACCCTGGCACCGATGCCGTCATCCATCCAGCCCTGCTTTTGCAAAAAGATGGGAATCATTTTGCGGTACAAATAGCTCCAAGCTGGGTTGCCGTGTAGGCACAGGTAGGTGGTTTGCTCGGAAATGTTGTGCCCAATGATGTCGTAAATCAACTGCCCTTCGTCCAAATAGTGCATCCGCAGACCATTCAGCGACGGCAAATCGTTCACATAATTAGGCTGCCAGGGGTAATCTGGCAAGTTGCTAAAAGCTTCATCGGGCGTACGAAGCGCATCATTTCGCAAGGGATGTCGTTCCTTGGTTTTTTGTTTGTTTTGCTCCCGCTTGTCCCGAAAAAAGCGCTGCAATACCATGCTAGATTCGTCCGCCAGCAAGCCACCACTGATCTCGGTTTGATGGTTTAGCGCGATGTTGCTGAACAAATTGGTTACCGAACCTGCCGCACCTGTTTTCGGGTCTTTCGCGCCAAACACAACGCGCTTCAAGCGCGAATGCAGCATCGCGCCGGCGCACATGGCACAGGGCTCCAGGGTCACAAACAGTTCGCAGTCTTCCAGCCGGTAGTTGCCCAATGCTTGCGCCGCCGCGCGTAAAGCGATGATTTCGGCATGTGCAGTCGGGTCATTATCGGCAATCGGTGAATTACGCCCCACAGCAATCACCACACCGTCTTTCACCACCACAGCCCCCACAGGCACCTCACCGTTAGACGCAGCCGTTTGCGCCTCTTTCAAGGCGAGCGTCATGAAAACCGAGTTTTTTTGGTCTTTGGGAACTAAATGCATGCGTCTAATGTTACAGCCAAACAACCGTTCGGGCAGAGCCTGTCCTGAGGCCGTCGAAGGGCTGAGGGCGAAGCGTAAAAATATTTATTTGATCGCGTTCGGGAAAAACAACTGCTCCCCACCGATTTTGTAGCCGGCAATGACGCTTTGGCCTGCATTGGACACCACCCAATCGACAAACTTTTGCCCCTCCACAACCTTGGTTTGCGGGTGTTTGGCGGGGTTGACCAGCATCACACCGTATTGGTTGAACAAGCGGTTGTCGCCTTCGACCAACACGGCCAAATCGCCTCGGTTTTTGAAGCTCAGCCACGTACCGCGGTCTGCCAGCACATAAGCGCCTAGGCTTGACGCCATGTTCAACGCGGGGCCCATGCCGCAGCCGCATTCTTTGTAACCAACGCCTTTGTTGTCAAAACTAGCTGTTTTCCAATAGCGCAATTCCGCCGCGTGTGTGCCGCTTTTGTCACCGCGAGAGATGAAATTGCCATTGCTAGCGGCTACCTTTTTGAGTGCCTCCACAATGTCTTTGCCCTTTACTTTGGCAGGGTCAGCCGCTGGACCAATCAGCACAAAATCGTTGTACATGACAGGAAAGCGTTTCACCGCAAAGCTATCGGCAACGATTTTTTCTTCTGCCACTTGGTCATGCACAAACAGCACATCTGCATCCCCTCGCCTACCCATGTCCAACGCTTGACCTGTACCCAAGGCGACGACTTTGACATCAATGCCACTGGCTTTTTTGAACTCGGGCAGCAAGTAGCTGAACAAGCCGGATTGCTCGGTCGATGTCGTGGATGCCACCACAATTGACTGCGCTGAAACATTTAAAATCACTATAAAATTAATAGCTACTGAGGCAGTAAATACGCTAGCTAGATTCATAAATGAAGGGTGAAATTGCATTTTTTATGAAATTTAGTATTATGAAATTTAGTAGGCTGAGCCCGTTTTTTCAGCCGGTTTGTCTGCATTCCCGCCGTCCAAAGCCTTCTGCTGCGCATCAGCCACAGCTTTCATCGCCTCATTGACCTGGCCTTTCACCTGCGCTTGCATCTGCTTACTTTGCTCGGCGACGTTGGCTGACGTGGCTGGATTTGATGCGCCGTTAAAACTTGGCGCTGCGGAATTCGGTAATTGAGTTACCGCCAACAACTGGCTTTTCGCTAAAAAGCCAACGATGGCGAGAACGATAAATAGGCCAATGAGGCTGAAAATCATGCGCATGGTTTTGTTTCCTTTCAAAGAGTATGTAGGGTTTATCGGCTTGGCGTGTCTAGGCGGTTTTATTGACCTTCAACCCCAACTTAACCATCCAATCCGCCAATGCCCTTTGCTCCTCATTCCCCGCCGCATACATGGTGTGCAGCGCTGCGTGCGATTCGGGTCGATGCTGGTTGATTTTTATTTTGCATTGCAAATCAAGCACTTGCAGTTCAAACCCGACAATGCCGGCCAGCATTTTGTGCTGATATTCTGTGCCTAGATCCATCCACTGCTGCTTATAAGCCGGCTCGTGGTCGCCGATCAGCTTCTTCAACAGCCGGTCTTTCGCTTCAGGCTCTTCAATCAGCATGGCTTGAACAGTGCAATGCACAGCGACATAGTTCCATGACGGTACCCGTGCTAAGTCGGGGTAAATTTGCGGTGACAAGTAGGCGTTTGGTCCCAAAAATGTGACCACCGCTTGCGGACGTTCTTTTAGAAATTTCCAGTGCGCGTTCGGCTTGGCACAGTGCCCGAAAAGCACGAGTTTGTCGTCCTGCTCTTCTAAATGCAGCGGCAAATGCGTCACAAACGGCAAACCCGCGTCGTCCACGCTGATCAGTGATGCAAACGGATGCACCCGGATGATGTCTAGAGCCTGAGCACGGTCTTTGGATTGGAAGTGTGGAGGTTGATACATGGCATTAATTATTGCGTATGTTTTGACAATTTTTTGGCTGCCGTCAAGCCTGAATGCGGCATGGCTTCTTCGCTTGGAAAAAGGGCGAAGAAGAGGCGGTCGGTCAGTTTAGGCGGCTGGGCGGAGCCAAAGAGGTCGGGGTGCTGTGTCATGTTGAGCCTAATTTATCCCATACAGTTCAACACAATGATCAACGAATTTCAGGCGCTGGAACTGTTGAAACGCCTTGTACTAAGGCGGCTTGATGCTGGGCTTGCAATGCCCGCTGAAACGCGGGTCGCTGCGTCAATCGCTCCCAATATGCTCCTACGGCTGACGGAAATTCCGTCTTGAAACCCAGATGCTCAGCCAGCTGCAAAGCATATCCCACAGACACATCAGCTGCGGTAAAGCGGTTGGCGCAGATGTATTCTTGTTGATAAAGGGCAGCATCTACCGCGCGAAGCCGAGCCAAAAACCAACGGCTGTAATCAGTTACCACCTGCGGTTGGCGTCGTTCAGGACTTTCAAAATAGGTATACCGCAGCACCAGTGTTTGCGGAAAAGTAAG
>JAYUVG010000057.1:0-10111 GCA_043754255.1 Polaromonas sp.
TTTGCAGTCCAATAGCTAGACTATTGGCAAAAAATGCAACGCAGCAGATCTTTTCATACCTGTGCTACCACACATCGCATGGAGTTATGCAGAGCATCCTTGAGTCGTTTGCAGGCTCGCGTACGCGGGCTGTACCCGTAGGCCAGCAGCCTGATTGCGACTTGAAATCGCGCAGCACGCCTGAAACTGTGCGACATTCAATTGACGATTTTTCCTTCAAGGCTCCACCATGTTCAAACCCAAGTTCAAACTCCATCGATTGCTGACCGCAACATTGATCGCAACCAGCCTGACAGCAGCACTGCCGTTGTCTCTTCATGCCAAAACTTTCAAGTTCGCCCGCGCTGCCGACATGTCCACCTGGGACATTCATGCGCAAAACGTGGGCGTGAACAACACGATGCACGCCGCCGTGTATGACACGCTGATTGAGTACGACGCCAAAACGTTCAAGCCGCAACCGTCGCTGGCCACAGAGTGGAAACAGGTGTCGCCTACTCAGTTGCGGCTTACCCTGCGCAGTGGCGTGAAGTTTTCTGATGGCTCGGACTTTTCAGCGGCCGACGCCAAATATTCACTGGAGCGCGCCAAGGCCAAAACATCCAACTTCACCGTGTACACGCTGGGCATTGACCGGGTTGAAATTGTCAACGCCACCACGCTGGATATCTTTTCAACGGTGCCCAACCCGGTGCTGCTGAACCAGCTGACCGAGCTGCGCGTGATGAGCAAAGCCTGGGCCGAGAAAAACAATTCGGTCGAGCCCAAAGACATCAAGACCAAGGACGAAAGCTTTGCGCACCGCAACGCGCTGGGCACCGGCCCGTTCATGCTGAAAAACTGGACACCCGACCAGCGAACCACCCTGGTCCCCAACCCCAACTGGTGGGGCAAAGGCAAGTACCCGACCAACGTGACCGAGGTGCTTTACACGCCGATCAAATCAGACGCCACCCGCATGGCCGCGCTGCTCTCTAGCGAGGTTGACTTTGTACTCGACCCCGCGCTGCAAGACCTGGCGCGTGTGCGGCAAAACGCCGAACTCAAAGTGCTGGAAGGGCCAGAGAACCGCACCATCTTTTTGGGCATGGACCAGTTTCGTGACGAGCTGGTCAACTCCAGCGTCAAAGGCAAAAACCCATTGAAGGACGTGCGCGTGCGCAAGGCGCTGTACCAGGCCATTGACATTGACGGGATCAAAAAAGTCGTGATGCGCGACCTGGCTGAACCCAGCGGCGCGATGGTGGCCAAACAGATCAACGGCTGGACGGCCAAAGCCAACGTGCGCTGGCCATACAACGTTGCTGCGGCGCAAAAATTATTGGCAGAGGCTGGCTACCCGCAAGGCTTTGAAGTCGACTTTGCCTGCAGCGCCGGCCGCTACATCAACGACGAACAGCTGTGCCAGGCGATTACCGTGCAGTGGGCCAAAATTGGAGTGAAGGCGCGGTATCGCAGCCTGCCGTTTGCTACCTACTTTCCGATGATCCAGCGCAACGAGGCCAGCATTTACCTGCTGGGCTGGGGCGTGCCAACCTTCGATGCGTTTTACAGCTTGCAGTCACTGATACGCACCGTGGGCGCGGGCGGCGACGGCAACTTCAATCTCGGCCGCTTCAGCAACCCGCAACAAGACGCACTGATTGAACGCATCCGCAAAGAAACCGACCTGCCAACGCGCAACCGGCTGATAGAGCAGGCCCTGCTGGCTGACCACGAACTGATTTCCCACATCCCGCTGCACAACCAGATCATTCCGTGGGCGATGAAGAAAACGGTGGACATTCCGCACCGGGCAGACAATTTGATTGACTGGCGGGCTGTGAAGGTGAATTGAGGTGCTGTATTTTCTGGCTCCCTCTCCCATTGCGGGGAGAGGGTTGGGGTGAGGGGTTTGCCGGTGCACAGGGCTGCCTGCTTTAGTGTCCCCTCACCCCTGCCCTCTCCCCGCAACGGGAGAGGGAGCAAGAGAGCCCCGCAAATAGCTGCCAAACTCGTCATTCCCGCACAGGCAGGAATCCAGTCCGGTCTTCAAACGGTTGCTGTAGTCACCACCGAGCTGGATACCCGCCTTCGCGGGTATGACGGGTGCTGAAAGGCCAAAAAACCGTGCTATTTACAGACAAAAATAGCTTGTAGCCCATACAAACAGCGCGCAAGCAGCTATGATTTTTATATCACAACATCTGGATTAGTTGCTGCTGCCCATCAATCGGATGGCCTGTGGCAGCGAGTTTGCGGTGGGCATGAAGGTGTCAATCAGCCCGCCCAGCAGCACGGCACAAACCAGTGCGCCGAGCAGTGGCTTGTATGTCAAGCGTACGGCTGCTGACAGCCAGCCCTCACGCGCTACACGCACAGCCGTGCTGGCAGATGCAAGTGAGAAAGCCAGCTCGACAGCCACCACCAGCAGCACGTCCCAACCAAAGTAAACCAGCGCCAGCGAGCCTGCGCCAAACACCACAGCCAGCCCGACCAGAAAAATGGCAACGACCGGAATAACAACAATTGCAGCTTCATCAGCGCCTGCCTTCCAGCAAAGCGAGAGGGAGTAAAACAGCCCTGCGAAGATCTGCATTAATCCGTCATTCCCGCGAAGGCGGGAATCCAGTTGCGGTTTTCAAACTGCGAATATTTCCACCACCGCTCTGGATCCCCGCCTTCGCGGGGATGACGGCGGTATATAGAGCATAACCTTCAAATTACGAGCTAAAACAGCCTTTAGCCCAAGCAAATAGCGCGCAAGCAGCTATCATTTTTATATCAACCAGCAACTGTTGGCACACGCGCCGCCAACGCGCACATCAGCTCGTAGCCGACCGTGCCTGCACTTGCCGCCACTTCATCAATGGGCAGCACAGAGCCGCTACTTGACGCACCCCACAGCGTGACTTCACTGCCCATGCCGGCGCTTGGCACAGGCCCCAAGTCGACAGTGACCATGTCCATGCTCACCCGGCCGACCAGTTCACAGCGCACACCATCTACCAGCACTGGCGTGCCGGTGGGGCAGTGGCGCGGGTAGCCGTCTGCATAGCCGCAGGCGACCACACCGATGCGCATGGGCTGCGTTGCTGTAAAGATTGATCCGTACCCAACGGTAGCCCCGGTATCAATTGCCTGTACTGCTATTACTTTAGAAGCAAGTGTCATGGTGGGCTGCAAGCCCCAGTCTGCTGCGCTGTGCTCAGGGAAATCAGGCGCGCTGCCGTAGACTGCGATGCCGGGGCGAATCCAGTCAGATGCAGCGCCCAGCGCGGGGCCGTGGCGCAGGCTGGCTGCGCTGTTGCTGAGCGATCGCTCGCCGGGCAAATCCTGGGTCACTGAATTAAAAATTTCATGCTGCGCTGTGATGCCTTTGGCCGTGTCAGCATCAGAGAAATGCGTCATCAGCGTGATGTCTTCAACCTGCGGCATCGCGTTCAGCCGCGTCCAGGCGGCGCGGTAGCGCTCGGGCTTGAAACCCAGGCGATTCATACCGGAATTCATTTTTAGAAACACGCGATGCTGCGCGGTTGTCTTGTGCGCGGCCAGCATGTCGATTTGTTCAGTGCAGTGCACAACATGCCACAGCCCCAGGCGTGAGCACGCCTCCAGATCACGCGCTTCAAAGCAGCCCTCCAGCAGCAGAACAGGCCCGCGCCAGTCGAGCGAGCGCAGACGTTTGGCCTCGTCCAGATCCAGCAGGGCAAAACCATCGGCCGCCTTTAGCCCAGCAAACGCGCGCTCAATGCCGTGGCCATACGCATTGGCCTTGACGATGGCCCAGACTTTGGCGTCTGGCGCGGCGCTTTTCATGCGCAACAGGTTGTGCGCAAGTGCGTGGGTGTGGACGGTGGCTTGTATGGGGCGGGGCATGAAAGCATTATTGCTTTGTTAGTTGATGTTGATGAATGTTGCTGGTTGTTAGTGGATACACCAATGCAACTGGCCCGGGCAGGCGTGCCCCTCATGCTATAAACATCGTTTGCACCACGACACTGTTTTCAAGGCATTGATTTTTAGATGAAGCGCGGTTTTTACACCAT
The DNA here is from genome assembly GCA_043754255.1 of Polaromonas sp. Lineage (GTDB taxonomy): Bacteria > Pseudomonadota > Gammaproteobacteria > Burkholderiales > Burkholderiaceae_C > Polaromonas. The sequence continues at coordinate 4,029 of JAYUVG010000057.1, forward strand.
CATGGCAGCTCAGTTTTTCAGCTCATTGGCTGATAACGCACTGTTCGTGGCTGCGGTTGAATTGCTCAAAACCAGTGGCGCACCCAAGTGGCAACCGGCTGCGCTGGTGCCGATGTTTGCGCTTTTTTACGTGGTGCTGGCACCGTTTGTCGGTGCCTTTGCCGATGCCCGGCCCAAGGGGCAGGTGATGTTTGTCAGCAATGCCATCAAGGTGGTGGGTTGCCTGATGATGCTGTTTGGCACGCACCCGCTGATGGCGTACGCGATTGTGGGTCTGGGCGCTGCGGCTTACTCGCCAGCCAAGTACGGAATTCTCACTGAGCTGTTGCCATCGTCGCAGCTGGTCAAGGCCAATGGCTGGATTGAAGGGCTGACGATTGCGTCGATTATTTTGGGCGTTCTGCTGGGCGGCCAGCTGGTAGGCAATGCCATCTCAAGCCGCTTGCTGGCGTTTGATTTTCCGCTGATCAACACCAGCATTGACACCGGGCCGGAGGCAGCCATCAGCGTGCTGATTTTTCTGTATGCGATTGCGGCCTGGTTCAACACGCGCATCCCCAGCACCGGCGTTGAAATGCGGCCGATGCCGCGCAACAAGTTCGAGCTGTTGCCCGACTTCTGGAACTGCAACTCAGCACTGTGGCGCGACAAGCTGGGGCAAATATCATTGGCTACCACCACGCTGTTCTGGGGCGTGTCGGGCAACCTGCGCTACATCGTGCTGGCCTGGAGCGCAGCGGCGCTGGGCTACAGCACCACGCAGGCATCGTCCCTGGTCGGTGTAGTGGCCATTGGCACAGCAGTCGGTGCGGTGATTGCATCGATGCGGATGCGGCTGGACCAGGCACCCAGCGTGATACCGATGGGCGTTGCCATGGGGCTGCTGGTGATCTTGATGAACTTTATCGACAACGTGTGGGTGGCCGCACCGTTTTTGATTTTGCTGGGCGGGCTGGGCGGCTTTTTGGTGGTGCCGATGAATGCGCTTTTGCAGCACCGAGGCCACAACCTGATGGGCGCTGGCCGCTCGATTGCAGTACAAAACTTCAACGAGCAAGCCTGTATTTTGGCCCTCGGTGCGGGCTACAGCTTTTCAACTGGAGTGGGGCTGTCGGCGTTTGGAGCCATCACCGTTTTTGGTGTGGTGGTGGCGGGCTTCATGGTGGTGATTTTGCGCTGGCACAAAAGCAACTGCATCAAGCACAAAGAGCAGGTTGACCATTTGCTGTCAATTGCCCGCAGCGACACCTCCCACTGATGGGCATTTCTATAAATTCATTTTTCGGGCGAATTGCTGCGTTGCGCGGTGCTCGCAATCCTCATGCACACAAGTGCATTCCGGTGTGCTGCGCGACCCTCGTATGAGCTCGAAGAGCGATACGACAAGCGCCTTGCACTTCATCCCGAAAATCTGAATTTCTAGAAGCGCCCAAATGCCGTTGAATAAATCCACGGGCGGGCTCCTCGCCAGCTGCGCCCTTGTCGTCAACGCTTTTATCTGGGGCGTGTCGTGGTGGCCTTTTCGTGAGCTGCAGGGCTACGGTTTGCACCCGCTGTGGGCCACAGCCGGCATTTACTGGCTGGTAGTTGTCGGCATGCTGGTGTTTTTCAGGGGCGCGTTTAAAGCCCTGGCGGCCAACCCGGTGTTGTGGTGGCTGGCGCTGGCATCGGGCTTGACCAACGTTGGCTTTAACTGGGCAGTCACCGTGGGCGATGTGGTGCGCGTGGTGCTGCTGTTTTACCTGATGCCGGCGTGGGCTGTGCTAGTGGCGTGGCTGATGCTGGGCGAGCGGCCTACACGCGCCTCCTTGCTGCGCTTGGCGCTTGCCATGACCGGCGTGCTGATTGTTTTAAAAACGCCTGATTCGCCCTGGCCCATTCCGCAAAGCGCGCCTGACTGGCTGGCACTGATGGGCGGCTTGAGCTTTGCCATCACCAACGCGCTGCTGCGCAAGTTCAGCTACACGCCCAGCGGCGCGCGCATGCTGGCCATGTTTGCTGGCGGGGCGCTGCTGGCAACCAGCGTTGCCGCGCTGGGCGTGTTGTTGCAGACCGTGCCCGCACCTGGTTTGCAAAGTGCAGGCATTGCGGCACTGGTGGGCCTGAGCCTGGCTTTTGTCATCAGCAATGCAGCTTTGCAGTATGGCGCGGCGCGGTTGCCGTCCAGCACCACGTCGCTCATCATGCTGACTGAAATATTGTTTGCCAGCGTGTCTGCTGCGTTGCTGGCCACCGCAGATTTCAGCCCGCGTGTGCTGTGGGGCGGCAGCCTGATTATTTTTGCGGCCCTGCTGGCTGCGCTGGCGCGGCCGACACCTCACGGCTAACTGCAACAACGAAGCCTGGGATTGCATTTGTTTTCAAGGAACCGACTATGAGCAGCTCCACCATTAACGACTTTCAAGCCCAGTCCATCACCGGAAAAAACGTTGCGTTGGGTCAATTCAAGGGCAGCGTGATGCTGATCGTCAACACCGCCAGCCAATGCGGCTTTACCCCGCAGTTCGGCGGGCTGGAGGCGCTGCATAAAACCTACGGTAGCCAAGGCCTGGTGGTGCTGGGCTTTCCGTGCAACCAGTTTGGCTCGCAAGACCCGGGCACTGACAGCACCATTGCCGAGTTTTGTCAGGTCAATTACGGTGTCAGCTTTGCGATGATGGGCAAGGTTGACGTCAACGGCCCCAGTGCCCACCCGCTGTACAAATGGTTGAGCGCTGAAGCACCAGGCCTGCTGGGCAGCAAATCCATCAAATGGAACTTCACCAAGTTTTTGGTGGGCAAAGATGGGCAGGTGATCAAGCGCTATGCGCCGACTGACAAGCCTGCTGATTTGACGAAAGATGTTGAAGCTGCTTTGGCGGCTTGAGCCTTACGATGCTTTGCGTACTTGATGATTGCTATATTTTTAATAGCTGCTTGCGCGCATTTCATCCCGGCTAGAGCCTGATTTGAACCATAAAATTCCCAAAAATCCGTCATTCCCGCGTAGGCGGGAATCCAGGTCGGTTTATGAAAAACGCACAACGTCACCACCGAGCTGGATACCCGCCTTCGCGGGTATGACAGGTGCTCTGTGACGCCACGGCTCAAGCCACTACCAGCCGCAACAACGTGATTTCTGACGGCGCACCAAAGCGTTTGGGCGGGCCCCAGTAGCCCGTGCCGCGGCTGGTTGCCAACCCGGACACCAAACGCCAGCCAATGAATGCATGCAGCAAACCAACTAAAACGATAAAAGGGTAAAAAGTCATGCGGGCAGGTGGGCTCCGTGCGCGGCTTATTCAAGAGCCTTGGCTGTGCCCACCCGGTCTGTCCCCAACATCAGAAGCGACCGGGGTTTGCTATTGTTTCAGGAGCTGTCTGCGCGCACTTTACGCTGGCTAGCGGCACAAACGATGCTTCAAATCGCCCTTTTTAGCGCCTTTTTATGCCGACCAGGGTACTAGCGCCCGGTAGCGCCCCGGCGCGACTGCGTCTGGTTGCCGCTGCCAATGTGTGCTTCGCGATCGGTCCGGCTGTCGGGCGTGCGCTTGGCCTCGTTTTTCTGCGTCAGCGGCTTCTCGCCTACCTTGTTGTGGTCATTGGCAACCTTGCCAGTTTGCGGCGTTTGTTCATCACGCGGATTTTGCTTGGTTTTCATGTCGGCTTCCTTCACAAGTGTGTTTTGTTTCACCAATTTGGTCGAGGTTGAACCCGCCAATTTCATTGTTATGAAACGAACTCTCCAAGCCTGTCAGACAACGCCGCATAGCCTGCTGCCGTGAACCGACAGCGAGTTCAAGGCCATGGCCGCGAAGCAGCGCATGATTGGGCTGCAATGCGGACAGCGCAGGCGCTATTAAATCAGGAGCTGCTTGCGCGCAATTCATGTGGGCTACCGGCACAAATGATGCCTGAAAACGACTTGAATGCCTGGTTTTCAGGGTGTTGGCAGACATGAACGCCGCAGGAGGCAAACCTTCGCTGCTACATGAGCTGCACCTTGACAGGAACAGACCTGATGTATACCATGAGACATATCCTCGTTCAAGGACTTTAATATGCTGCAAACCGCTAAAGTATTCGCTACAGGCCGCAGCCAAGCGGTTCGCCTGCCACTGGAGTTTCGCTTTGATGTGGCTGAAGTCTTCATTCGGCGTGACCCCGGCACGGGTGATGTGGTTCTGTCAAAAAAGCCATCTGACTGGCAAGGCCTGCTGGAGGTGGTGGCACTCAATGCCAAAGACGACCTGCTGATTGAGCGCCGCCTCACACCTTCTCATGCAGGCCAACCACGCCCATCCCGCAAAGATCCTTTTGAAGGCTGGCAGGAATGACCCAGCGCTACATGCTGGACACTAACATCGTCAGCCACATCATGCAGGGCCGTGATGCTGGCGTGTTATCCCGGCTAAGCCAAATACCTGTCGGCCAGGCCGTCATGTCCAGTGTGACGCTGGCCGAGCTGGAATACGGCCTGCACCGAAAGGGCCAGCCAGAGCGCCTGAAAACCGCGCTTTTTCAGGTGCTGCTGCGCGTAGACGTGCTGCCGTGGGACGAGACTGCTGCACTTTGCCACGGGCGACTGTGCTGCGCGCTTGAAGCCCAAGGCATCAATTTGAGTGACCCTGACATGATGATCGCCGCACACTCTCTGGCAACAGCCACAACGCTGGTCAGCCGGGACAAAGCGTTTCAAACGGTAGCCGGAAGTCTGGCTGATCGTGAGCCCAATGAACTTCTGCCTGACCCCTTCAGGCTTGAAGTCTGGTAGCTGGCGTCCCAGGCCTGCCCGCCTTGAACTAAAGCTGCAAGGGTGACGATATAAACGCTATTAAATCAGGAGCTGCTTGCGTGCTGTTTACGTGGGCTGCAGGCACAAATGATGCCTGAAAACGACCCCAAACATCTACTGCGCATCCACTTCAGCCTCAGGCCACAGATTGGGGAAGTAGAACCGCAGCGCATGTTGCGGCACACCCAGGCGCAGCTTGCCGTGTGGGCTGTCGGTGGCCAGCAAGCCGCGTTTGAGCATCTCTTTGAAATCACTGCGCAGCTCGTGTACTTTCCCGGCGACGTTCTTAGCAGAATGGGTGTTAGAGTGAATTGATCGATATGCACTGAGAAGGTACAAGATGGGCTTGATGGACCGCGATTACATGAGAGAGTCCGAGCGTAAAAGAACGTTTGCTCAAAGCCCAACATCGCCATTTTTTGGGTGGCTTTTCAAAATTGCTTTGTTCACGGTCATTCTTTACTTCGGGTTTAAATTTGCACACCGACTTGATGTGCAAAGAAAGCCACCTGCTAAGCCGGTTGTGGAGGTGATGGTTCCAGCAAGTACCGCCCCGATAGTACCCGCTCCTCTTCCAAAACCAGCGCAACAAACAATCATTTATCCGCCGGTGCAGAGTATTCCTGAGCAGACAAATGTCGTGACCAAATGCATTGTGCAAGGCAAGGTCACCTACAGCGACGTTGGATGCCCGGCAGGCGCAATTACCAAGAATATCGCAACCAACAACAATCAAAATTTGATGGTGGCAGTCACAGCCCCGGTCAGTGCCCCGGTCACGGGCGCTGGTCAAGCTTTGCCAATCTCTGCACGAATAAATCCAGGCTCAGACTACGCAGCCACAAAGGCTGAGTGCACCGCGCTAGATCGGCAAATTGAAAGCTTAGACAGCATGGCACGGCAACCACAAAGTGGGCAAATGCAGGACTGGATACGCGGCGAACGCGCAAAAGCGAGAGACAAGCAGTTCAAGCTTCGATGCGCATAAGAGCCTTGTCAGACAGTTATTTTGCTTGGCACGTTAACCCCGGTACCCAGGCAAAGCCCTGGGTTACACGAACCATTTCAACGACTATCCTATGTGAGCTGTGACCAAGCTAGCAGCGTCAATTAACTACCCACGTGAACGGCAAAAATGGCAACCGCGCTTTGGACAAAAGAACAAGTCAAGCTTGCATTTCATCTGTATTGCCAACTGCCATATGGACGCATTCATGGGCGCAATCCAGAAATCATGACGCTTGCAAAAATCATCGGGCGAACTGCTGATGCAGTTGCAATGAAGATGTTGAACATTGCAAGCAATGAT
>JAYUVG010000058.1:0-3099 GCA_043754255.1 Polaromonas sp.
ATGGCATTTGGCAAATTTTTCCTGCTCCCAGTCATGGGTGCAACTCTATTTGGCTGGCTGACTTATGTGCTAAAGAACATGCACAACTTTGCTGGCCCACTTTTCGCTATTTCTTTGGCTATCATATTTCTGACTTTTTTAAGAGATAACTGGCCGCAAAAGGGCGACTTCACTTGGCTACGTAAAGGTGGCGGTTTGTTCTCTGGAAATGAGCCAGCATCCAATCGATTTAATGCTGGAGAAAAGATTGTTTTTTGGGGTGGAGTGTTCTTTCTGGGCTTGATAGTGATCGCGTCAGGTTTTGTTCTCGACAAACTGGTTCCTGGTCTTATTTACCAGCGCGGCACCATGCAAGTTGCCCACATGGTTCATGCTATCGCTGCTATTTTTATGGTCGCGATGTTCCTAGGCCATATTTATTTGGGCACGATTGGCATGGAGGGCGCTTACAAGGGCATGAAAACCGGCTACGTCGATGAGACTTGGGCGCGCGAGCACCACGAATGGTGGTATGACGATGTGAAGTCGGGCAAGATTCCAGCTCAGCGTAGTGCGCAAGCAAATGGCATGTCGTCAACTCAAATTCATCAAGCTTGAATAGCAGTAATTTTCCATGAAACACTTTTTGATTTCTTTTGTGACCTATGGTCTGCTGGCATGTGCAATGGGAACCGCTTTTGCGAAACTTCCCCCTTTGAGTGACGAAGCTAAAGCTAAAGCTGCTGAGGTCACTGCAAAAACCGCATGGAGCGGCCAAGTGGATGCTTATCAACTGTGCAAGTCCCAGGAAAAAATTGCTGCGTCTTATTTTCAGAAAATAAAGGCGACTGGCGGAACTCCAAAGGTGCCAACTGCAACTCCGCCTTGCGCTGATCCGGGAGCTTTTAGTTACGCGCCACCTGATGTTGCTAAGCTAAAAGAAGCTGTCAAGCCGATAGAGGCCTCCGAAGCTCATTCCCCTGCTGCTACGGCTGGTAGTCCCCCCAGCAGTAAGCTGCCCGACTCTATAGTTAATCCTGCAAAAACCCCTTGACGCTGCCGTTGATTGGTGCAAGCCAACTGTTGCAGGTTGGCTTTCCTTGCTGTAGTTTTCAACCATGCTTGCGCCATCAGCTTGTCGCTCTTTGCTTGACGTGCGCCGACTGCCCTTTCTTACTACTGCCTCGGCCCCGCTTACGCGCGAGGTAGAAGCTTTTAATGAATACGGAGAGTCACTCCAAGTATCGATTCCGGCCGAGCGTGCTTTGACAATTTATGTTGACAAACACGAGCTTGTCACGCTGATGACGTTGGGCGCTCACCCTGAGTGGCTGGTACTCGGTTACCTGCGTAATCAACGTCTTGTCTCGTCTGTGGATGACATTGAGTCGGTGACAGTGGACTGGGAAGTGAATGCGGCGGCGGTCAAAACTCGCTGTGGCATTGATGCTATTGAAGAAAAAACTTCGCGCAGAGTCATTACTACGGGCTGCGGCCAAGGCAGCGTTTTTGGTGGACTGATGAATGAGCTCGACCAACTCACTTTGTCGCCCAACGCAGTAATAAATCAAGCTCAGTTGTACGCGTTGGTCAATACCATCCGGCTTAAGGAAACGACCTATAAGTCGGCAGGATCAGTTCACGCCTGCGCACTTTTTAGATTAAACGACGGTGACCCCGAGCTGTTGCTGTTTGCCGAAGATGTCGGTCGTCACAATGCGATCGATGCCATTGCAGGATGGATGTGGATGCAACAGCCCCGCGTGTCCTTGCTGCCTGAGCCGGTCATGGCGTTTTACACCACGGGTCGGCTGACCAGTGAAATGATCATTAAATCAGCGCAAATGGGCGTACCCATCGTGGTGTCTCGCAGTGGCATCACTCAAATGGGTCACGACATTGCGCAATCGCTTGGCCTATGTGCCATCGGTCGGGCCACGAACCGTCGGTTTATTTGTTTCAGCGGCAGTCATCGGCTGAAAATGCAACCTGAGCTGGCTGGTGTGAAGCCGCGCAGTGTTGGCGATACACAGTGATGCCAGCTTGACGTTCTGACAAAAATCCCGCTAACCGGTCAAGGCCGTCCCGATTGGGCTATGGTCCGGCGATGAGTTTTCTATTTTTAAAATTGGGTTGGATGACCCTCGGGCGCGACCTGCGCGCTGGCGAGCTACGGTTGCTGATGGTGGCCGTGGCGCTGGCAGTGGCTGCACTCACCGCAGTGGGATTTTTTGCCGACCGGCTCAAAGGCGGACTGGAGCGCGATGCATTGCAGTTGCTGGGAGGCGATGCAGTACTGCGCAGCGATTCGCCTACGCCAGCCGTATTCTTCGAACAAGCAAAAGCTCTTGGTTTACAGATTGCTTCAACCATGACGTTTCCAACCATGGGTCGAGCGCGGGACGAGGACGGTGGCATGGTCAAACTGGTTGCGTTCAAGGGTGTACCCGAGGGCTATCCGCTTCGTGGCAGTTTGCAAACCAGTAACAGCCCGGGCGCTGCCGGAATCAAGACGCGTGACATTCCAGAGCGAGGCACCGCTTGGGTCGATGCGTCCTTGCTCGATGCACTGGGGTTGAAGCTCGGACAGACAATCTTGCTCGGTGATGCAAGCTTCAGGTTGGAGAGAATCATTGTTCAGGAAAGTGACCGTGGCAGCGGCTTCATGAGCTTTTCGCCGCGTGTCATGGTCAACCAGGCCGATGTGGCTGCGACGGGTCTGATTCAGCCAGCGAGCCGGATCAATTACCGATTGGCGGTTGCTGGTGAGGCTGCAGCGGTTAGGCAATACCTGGCTTGGGTCAAGCTGGAGATCTCCAAACCGGCCGACGCAGAGGGCTCGCGAGCTGGGCGGGGTGTGCGCCTGGAATCATTGGAAAGTGGCAGTCCCGAGATGCGTCAAACGCTGGATCGGGCCGAGAAATTTTTGAACCTTGTGGCGCTTTTGGCTGCCATGCTCAGTGCCGTGGCAGTGGCGATCGTGGCGCGAGGCTTTGCTGTCAAGCATCTTGACGACTGCGCCATGCTGCGCGTGCTGGGACAGCCGCAGCGCACCATTGCGATGGCTTATGCCTTTGAATTCATTGTCGCTGGCGTGATCGCGAGCGCGCTTGGCGTCGC
>JAYUVG010000059.1:0-26050 GCA_043754255.1 Polaromonas sp.
GGGGCAGGCTCCTCAAGTCCGGGATGACAACCAGGGGGGGCAAAGCTAGCAGTATTAGGACTTGACCCGCAATGATGTGTAGAGGAGCTGAGTAGTTACGAATTTTTAGTTAAATCAGGCGATAGCCGACGTAAACAGCGCGCAAGCAGCTATTAATTAAATAGCAAGTCAGGGTTTGAAGAAACCCAGGTTTACCGGGTAGTCGAGCCGCCCACCAGCGGAGCCAAAGCGCCTGATGTTAGGCAGCACGCCGGCCATTTCAGTGTCTGACACCCCAAACCATTTGGCCAGCGTAGCCGCGTATTGGTCCACCGACGTGCTGGGCAGCAACCGGCCCTGGCCGACATGCCACTGGTCATCAGGTGCGGTGGTGGAGCCCACGCTGATGGGCGGCGGCGTGCCGTAAAACGCTGCGCCTTTGACTGCCCCGCCGACCATCAAATGGTGGCTGCCCCAACCGTGGTCAGAGCCGTCGCCGTTGGACGCCAGCGTGCGGCCAAAGTCAGACGCGGTAAAGGCCGTGACTTTGTCGGCCACACCCAGCTCGACAGTCGCGTTGTAAAACGATGTCATGGCGTCGCTGACCTTGCCGAGCACGCCGGGGTGCTGTGCAATCAGGTTGTCATGCAAATCAAAGCCGCCAATTGATACCAAAAACACCTGACGTTTGGTGCCCAGGCTGGTGCGAGCGCCAATCAAGCGCGCCACCACTTTAAGCTGGTCGGCCAACGAATTTCCGGTCGGGAAAACTGTATTTACCGTGACGCCCGCCAGGGCGCTGCTGATTTGCGCTTCTGCACCCACCGAACGGGTGGTGACCCGGTTGTATTCGTTTTCAAGCGTGTGCACACGGGTTTGTTGCGTCAGAGTAGACATGGCGGTTTTTACCGCAGCCGAGTTGTAGACATTGTTTTTAATGCTGTTGATTGGAACCGCACCGGCGGTAGAGACCTGATAGGACAGGGCGCTGTCGCCTGCCAAAAACACAGCGTTTCCAGTCACGTTGATGCAGGTAAACAAGGACGTGCTGTTGCTGGACAGGGCCAGATCGCCAATGTTGCCGCCCCAGCCGATGGTCGAGCCTTCAGGCGACGACGATTGCCAGATGGATTGTTGGTCGTTGTGTGAAAACAGCTTGGGCGGGAGCGGAAAGTTGAGCCGGTCAGCTCCCTGGTACTGCGCTTTGGTCAGCGGCGCGACCAGTGGGCCCACATTCAATTGCACTGCGGCTTGCCCTGCATTAAAGAGCCCCGCCAAACCCGTCATGGCCGGGTGCAACGCATACTGCCGTCCGTCAGCCAGGGGAGTGGTCGGCGCAAGCAGCGTTGGCGTTAATGCCGAGCGCGCCAGCGCTATGCCACCAGCTGTCTGGCCCGCACCACCACCGCGTATGGTGCTATACAAATTGTAGTTGGGGTTGTCATAGGCGACCACCGTATTGGCATGGTCGTTGCCGCCGTACATGAAGACGCAAACCAGCGCTTTGTAGTCGGTGGCGTCAAACGCCGCTGCCTCACCAATGGCGGCCAGGTTCAATGCAAAAGGCAGGGCGGTGCCGGTCAAGGCCAGTTGGCCGGTGCGGCGCAAAAAGGCGCGGCGGCTGTGCACGTGGGGTTGTAAAAGGTGCATGTTGGTTCCAGTTTGGTTTCAGGAAATGGGAAGATGTGCTGGCAGCGTTTGACTGCGTTTATTTCTGCACCAGATATTCACTGGACGCCATCACCAGCAGCACAGCAGCTGCCACGCGGTCGCGTTTGGCGTTGTCGGTGCTGGCAGCTGTCAGGGGTGTGGCGTTCAATGCACCGACAACTAGAGCCTGGTTGGTTGCTGACATTTGGCCTGCACACATGAGCAGCACCACACGTTTGACCAGCGCCGCTGCGTCCAGCACCAGCGCCAGCTCGGCGGTGTAAGCCGCAGTCATGTCAAAGCCGTTGGCCGCGTTGGACGTGTTGTTAGGCAAGTCAGGCGCATTGGCGAAAATGCCGTTTCTGATCACGCCTTGCATGTAGTTCAAATACCCGCCCACCGTGGATTCATTGACCAACTGAAATTCAGGCGCGGGCGTTTGGGCTGCTGCCAGCGCTGTTGAAGGCGGTACGTAACCGGGCCTGAAAAAGTTGAACACGCTGGCTGGTCGCAGCGGGCTTTGGCCCAGCCGATTGCTGGGGTTGCTCGTATCGTCAACTTTCCAGCTCCCATTGGCTGAAGCAATGCCAAAGCTGCGGCCCCACTGCACCAGGCGCAGCATGGGTTCACGCAGTTTGCCAAATCCGTTGCCGTAACTGGTTTGCGTCAAGCCTGCCGGGCCACGCGCTTCATCGTCCAGCAGCACTGCCTTGTAGACCGCGGCCAGGTCGCCCCGAACCCCTGCGCCGTTGTTGTTAAAAACCGTAGCAACCCGCGCCACATAGGCCGGGCTGGGGTTGCTGGTGACCAGCCGCTGGATCAGTTGTTTGCCAATAAACGGCCCCACATTGGCGTGGTTGAACAGCGTGTCCAGCGTGGTTTTAAGCGCCGTCACGCCGTCCGTGCCTGCGGGTATGACTGTGCCTAAAAAGCTGGCAGCCAATGCGCTGTGATTAGCCGCTGTCAGGCGCATCGGCAGGCGTGTGTAAGCAGTGCTGGGGATGGTGCGGTTTTGCACCGGCTCAACTGTTGCAACGTTTTGGGATTGGTCAATGTCCCAACCGGTAAATACGCGTGCAATGTTGGTGACGTCGGCTGCCGTGTAGGTCTCAATTTTGCTGCCGTTGGCGCCGCGCTTTTCAGTGCCGTCCAGGTTCAGCTCATTCAGCCCGATGGTCATCAGCTGCATGACTTCACGGCCATAGTTTTCGTCCGGCACGCGGCCTGTGGCTGTGTTTTCCTTGCTGTTGCCTTTGGTGTTCAGGTAGTAACCCATGGCAGTGTTGAGCGTGACGGCCTCTAACAACGAGCGATAGTTGCCAAACGCGTTGGCCACCAGCATGTCCCAGTACGCAGCAATGCCGTGGCTGCGCCACGAGAAATCAAGCCCATTGAGCGACACCACAAAAATCTCCGACAGCGCCAGCGCCATGCGTTTGCGTGCGCCGTCGGGCGATGTCATCAGCTGCGACCAGACCATGTAGTCGCCGGGGTAAGAGTTGTCGTAGTAGCGGGTCAGGTTGTCAACCGCGTTGTAGCCGCGCGCATCGAGCCAGTCAAAGCCCGTCTGGCTGCCGGGTGCTGTGATCTGCTCGTTGAGATACGCTGCATAGCCCTTGCTTTGTACGCTGGCAATGTCGGCGTCACTGGCATTGAACTGGGCCTGTAATAAAAACCGGGCAGCGTCTTCAGGACTGGCGGGCGTGGTGAAGGCATACAGACCCGCGGGAGCCGTCGGCGAAGTGGGCGAATTTGTGGGGGAAGCAGGCAAGCCTGGGGTTGGGGTGTTGGCAGCTGTGCCGCTGCCGCCTCCACCGCAGGCTGCCAGCAAGGCAGCCGCACTGACCGCAGCCGATGTGTACACAACACGCACCGGCGTTTTATTCACGCGGCCAGCGGGTTGCGGTGGTGGCTGTATCACCTCGTGCGTTGACAAATCTTCAGTCATCATGGGCATCCTTCGTTGGCTTAAACACGGATCATGACTTTTTGCGCAGCGTTGAGGCAGTCAGAGCGTCATGAAATTTGCCGACTATACGGTCAACCTGTGCCAGACAGATGACGCAAATCACCCAAATGTTACAGATTGATCGGGGTTGCAAGGCGCGTTGGATTACAAATATTTTCGGAATTGGCCTACCTTATGACATGAAGACAAGGCCTTAACATATGGTTTGCAGGCCGTGGGTATTTAAATGCCTGTTGCTATTAACGCCAGCGCTTTGCATTAGTTTTTCTACATTTTCTTTCATGAAATATTTGCGTTTTGCCCATTTTTTCAGGAGTTATTCCCGATATGTGTTGCCCAGTTTGTCGGCCGGATTGCTCGTTGGAGTACTTTCTGGCTGTGTAGAACTGTTTGGCAGCAACCGCTCTGCAGGCAACGCTTCACAGGCCAGCATATTGCAGGCCGCACCGCCGGTTGACGCAGGTGTGCTGTTGCTGCTGGTTCCTGACGGCCAGGTTCTGACAGACCCCATGGTGACGGCATGGGTAGATTCAGGGTCAGAGTTGGGGGTGCGTGTACAGGCTGTCACGGCCAAGCAGTTTCTTGCAATGGGCAGCTACGCCCTGGGTTACGCCGGCCTGGTGTTGCCTGACCGCTTGCATGTGGTGGCTGATGACGCGTTGCTCAGATCCATCCGCGAGTACACGCAGACTGGAGGGCGCACGCTGTTGGTTCATGACTTTGCCACGATGGTGCTTAACGGCAACGGCAAGCCAATCTTCTCCATTCCAAAAGCCAGGCTCAGTGACCTGGCCGGCGTTGACTACGGCCTTTATGACAGCCTGCGCGAAAAAAGCATAGTGGTCGGTACAGTTGCAGCCATGCGCAGTACCCTGCGGCAACTTCAGGTACCGCCTGGCAAATCCAGTCTGTACGAGTTGCCCGAATCTCTGGACAAAAGCAAAACTGCGTCGGCAGACCAGTCGTCGCTTTGGGTCAGGGGTGATCAAACGCCCGGTGTTTACAAGCCGGTCAGCAGCACCGCAACTTTCGTCAACAAAACCGCCAACAATCCAGTCGAAGCTGCAGATGTGCTGGAGAGTTACAGCGGCTATCTGCTGGGCAACCTGACCTATGCGAGCTTTGTGACGCGGGGAGCTTTTGACGGCAAGGTGCTAGCAACATCCAGCGAAGCCGGATTGATTGCAGGGCTGACCAAAGTAGGCCAGGGTCAGGTTTTGTTTGTCAATCTGCCGCTCACCAAACTAAAAGTCGAGCGCACCGATGGCCTGCCGATGCATGGATTTTTGCGGTACTTTGCCCATAACGTTTTGCAGATGGCGCATTTGTCTGCAGTACCGGACGCGATCGCGGGGCTCACGCTCAATTGGCATCTGGATTCATTGAATGCACAGCTGCCCACCCTGAGGCTGGAAAAGCTGGGTGTGTTTGATGGCGGGCCTTTTTCCATCAACATGACAACCGGGCCTGATGCCATCAAGATTGGCGACGGGCGCGGCTGGGACTTGGACAACAACCTGATTGCCCAGCAAATTTTGCAACGATTTGCACAAAAAGGGCACGCATTGGGCAGCCACGGCGGCTGGAACCATGACTACTACGGTTTGAACGCGGACGAGACCAACAGCAGCTATTTTTTGCCGTATCTTGAGAAAAATATGGAATCCATCAGGCGGGCAGTCAGCTCGCCGGCCCGGGCCTACATGGGTTTTGAATCGTCAACCCCGGAACATATGCCGCCAGCATTGCTGGCAACCTCCCAAAAGCTCAAGGCACTGACAGACCGGTCTTTTGGCCCGCTGCTGCGCGAATATTCTCCACCCGTTGGCAACAACCCGATGTGGGCCATGGACTGGCTCGACAGCCAAGGCGTGATCGCGGCTTACTTTGCCGGGCATACCGGTTTGGGGCCTACCCGGCAATACCGCGAAGGCAAGCTGCGAAACCCCGACATGTGGGTGTTCCCGGTCACGCCGTTTGGCCGCTTTGCGACTTTTGAAGAATTTCAAAAAACCAGGCAAACCAAAGCCGCGGTTACGGACTGGTATCGCAGCTCGGTTGATTTTGCGATAGCGCACAACACTACCCGAATGGTTTACATGCACCCGCCAGGCGCTGATCTTTGGGCAGATGTTGTGATTGATCTTTTGGCTCATGCCAACGGATACGGTGAGCAAAAATTCAGGTGGTACACCATGACCCGGCTGGCCGACTTCATGACGTCGCGGCGCAGCGTGACCTGGACTGAGCAGCGCAACCAGGATGGTTTGTCAAAGTTTGACATTGACCACGAAAGCAGTTTGAAAGAGATGGTCTGGCTGCTGCCCAAAACCCGTTATACCGAGCCGCCCGTCAGCAAAGACGGCAGCGTCACCATCTCAGACATGGGGGCAAACTGGGCTGTACGGGCTGGCAATACGCGCCGGGCCAGTTTTACGGCAGTGAATGCAGTCAACCGCTTGTGAGACGGAATGAACAGGCCAGAATATAGCTAAATATGCCTGTAGCCGACGTAATATGCGCGCAAGCAGCTATTAAATTGGTAGCGAGCTAGGTTCGTGTCCGCTGGGATGAGAAGTTGGAATTGGCAACTTCCAGCCGCTCAGCCAGCCAGACTTTAATAACAGACTGCCGCGTCACGCCGAGTTTGCTCGCTTCGCGATCCAGCGATTCAACCATCCACGTGGGGAAATCCACATTCACCCGTTTTTGCGATTGCATGACGCGCCTGGCTTTGGACAAGTCCAACGAGGCTGTTATGTCAACGCCGTCGTCAAACTGCTGCTCGAGTTTTTTTGCTTTCTTCAAGCCGCTCGAGGCCGTTTGATCTGTACTTTTCAGCCTGGATGCGTATTGACTTGTGCGAGACTTCAGTTTGGAAAGGTCGTACTCTGGTTTCATGCTTTTGCACCTAAGCTGCGATGCGCTTGCGCGTTGTCGCTAATTGAACGGCTGGTTAAATTTCGTTCCACTTCCATGCGAAGCGCTGCATTGATCCGTGATTGGTAACCAGCGCCTTTTAACTTGAAGAATTCCAGAATGTCTGCATCCAGACGGACAGAGGTAAGAACCTTTGTTGGGGTGGTTTCAGGGCCACGGCCACGCTTGAGCACTGGCGCGCCCAACATGTCCTCTGTCCATGCCGGATTGTCCGGGTCATTGACCTTACTAGAAGTTTTCTTTGGCAACCTGGCGGTAGTAGCGAGCTTCATGTTGTTCTGCCTTCATATTTCTACTCGGCTAGAGAATTATCATCAATGCCCAGTCCGCTGCGCCTGCTCGGCTGACCACCCTTTGCAGGCCAAAGCCATGTAGCGCGGTACTGCTCTTTTGCCTGAGCCGTAGGCGCTGATGGTTCGGGTGCTCATGCCCAGCGCTTGGGCTGCGTTGGCCAGCGACAAACCGTTGCGCGCCCGCCATTGCGCAAAAATGCGGGTGTTTTCATCTGGCGCATTTTGGGCTTGCGCGTCCAGCCATAACGTGTCGGCGCCAATTTGAATGTCCTGCTCCGGCCACACCACGGCCCAGCCTTCACCGTCAATCAGTGTTGCCTGTGCAAACACGGCAGGGTCTTTCAAGGGAGCAAGGCCTTTCGATTCAGCCAGCAGCGGCGCAAAGTCAACCGTATAGGTGCTGCCATCTACAAATTGAAGCCGCAAACCAGGGTTTGACTTGGCCTTAAGTACCTTGATGCTTTGAAGGCGGGGGCGTTTCATTTGTGCCATTTTTTCCATTGTTTCCAAAGGTCGTCCATGTGGGCATTCACCCAAACCATGACTTCAGCTTTCAACCCTGCAGGCCATCGGCCTGTGCAGCGCAGCGTTTCAAATTCGATGAGCACATCAACACTGCCACCCACCAGATGGCAATGCGCCGGGCCGTGATCGCGTTCTCTGATTTCCAGTCTGTATTTGTTGCGAAAACGCGCCTTGGTCGTCATTGGAATCTGATTGTATAGAAAATATGTCTATAGTGGTATGTGTCGGGTTAGCGTAGCGTAGCCCGACATCATCAGGACATCACCCTGACTATGAGGTAAATACCCGAGAGTGCCTAGATTTAAGTCCTTGATAGCAATTCGAGCATACGGCTGCCATGCGATTGAACTCAAGGAATGCTTCAGTCTTGTCGTCTTCGCGAAGAAACATCTCCTCGCAATCTTCACACCAAGCCTGTAAGTCGTTTGGATCGTCACTGTTCTCGATAAACCCAACAGCTGAGACTTTGGAATCGATCATGTGGCCGCAAACAACAGCGGTAACACAAGCGTTGCCGTGCGTCTCACAATCAATGGTCTTCGGGGTATCTTGCGACATAGCTGGGTACCCTAATTTAATGTGTGCGGTAAAGCTCTACGGTACAACACGTCGAAATCAACTAATGAAAATATTATTTGCCCGCACCCCAATTAATAACTCGCATCATTGAAGTCGAACGCTTGCTAGCCTACAACCCACCCCTCGCAGCCTGCAAAACATCCCGCGTCTTTAGCGCCTCCCTCTGCGCAGCCTCCGCAAAATCATCCCCACCCGACGCATACAAAATTGCCCGCGACGAGTTCACGATGATGGGTGCGTCTTTGCGCCAGCCGGCGCGCACCGTGGCCACTGCATCGCCGCCTTGTGCGCCCACGCCAGGTATCAGCAGGGGCAGGGTGGGAGCTACTGCTCGCACGCGTTCAATCTCCAGCGGGTAAGTCGCGCCTACCACCAGGCCGAGTTGGCCGTTTAAATTCCAGGGGCCTTGGGCTAATCTGGCGACGTGTTCGTACAGCAGAGGTTGGCCTTCAACGCTGGCCAGGCGCTGGTTTTGCAGATCGTCGCCGCCGGGGTTGGACGTGCGGCAGAGCAAAAACGCGCCTTTGCCGTGGTGCTTTAAATACGGCGCTACCGAGTCGAAACCCATAAACGGCGACAGCGTGACGGCATCTGCGCCGTAGCGCTCGAATGCTTCAATCGCATACTGCTCAGCTGTGCTGCCAATGTCGCCACGTTTTGCGTCCAGGATGATCGGCACGTTGGGCGCGGCGCGGCGTATGTGCTCCATCAGGCGCTCTAGCTGGCCTTCGGCGCGGTGTGCGGCGAAGTAGGCGATTTGCGGTTTGAACGAAATTGCCAGGTCAGCGGTTGCATCCACAATCGCGGCGCAAAAGTCATAGATCTTGTTGCTGTTGCCCTTGAGCTTGCCCGGGAAGCGCGTTGGCTCCGGGTCCAGGCCGACGCACAGCATGGACTGGTTTTGCTGTTCGGCTGTAGCCAGCATGTCGAGAAAAGTGGGAATCGTGGTCATGTCTGAATTGATTTAAGCAGCTGTCTGGAAATGGGTGTCCAGTTCGTCCAGCAGTTCCAGCCCGCGATCCCGGTTGCCGCGCGATTTGCTGAGTTCGTAGCTGGCAAGGGCTTCTTGCTGCGTACTGGCTTCGACAAGCTCAGTCCGAACCGAGTCTAAGAATTCATCAGGTTGGAGCAACAAGGTACTTGCAGCCAATCTGCCTGGATCGGTGATGGGTGGTAGAGGCGTGTTCATTACAGCATTGTAAGAAGCCGCACAATCAAAGCATGCATCTGTCCCGCAATCAATTCATCCTCATCATTGCCGTCACATTAAGCTGGGGCTTGAATTGGCCGGTGATGAAGATGGGTGTCACGGGTTTTCCGCCGCTCACCTTTCGCGCGATTTGCTTGTGGCTGGGGATGCCTGTCTTGTGGCTTGCGCTGACGTTCATGAAGGTGCCTTTTTATGTGGCGCGCAAGGACTGGCGTGAGTTGTTCTGGCTGGCAGTGACCAACATGTTTGTCTGGCACATTCTGATTATTTTGGCGATCAGTGTGCTCAGCAGCGGCCGGGCGGCGATATTGGGCTACACCATGCCGGTGTTTTCAGCGCTGCTGGGCGTGGCTTTTTTTGGCGCGGTGATGCGGCGGGGGCAGTGGCTGGGTGTGGGCGCAGCGGCAATCGGTGTGTCGCTGCTATTGTTTAATGAGCTGACCAACTTTGCGGGCCAGCCGCTGGGGGTGTTGATGGCCCTTGTTGCAGCAGCCGTCTGGGCGCTGGGCACACAAATGCTTCGCCGCACAAAAATCGTAGCCCATACCCTGACGCTGTCGTTCTGGATGACGCTGCTGGCAGCTGTGGTGTTGACCGTGTTGAGCGTTGCGTTTGAAAGCAGCCAGTGGCGCATGCCGCCCACAAAAACCTGGGTGGCGATTGTCTACAACGGGGTGTTGATTTTTGGCTTTACCCACGCCGCGTGGTTCACACTGGCCAGGACTTTGCCGCCGGTGGCATCAACACTCAGTACCATGATGATCCCTGTGCTGGGTGTGTTTTCAGGCGCGCTGTGGCTGGGTGAGGTGCTGCACTGGCAGGACTGGGCAGCAGTGGCGCTGATGGCGGTGGCTATTTCTACCGTGCTGATACCAGGCGGGCGCAAAACCTTAATTTGAGGTGCTGGCTACAACACTAATTGCCAGACACAAATCGTCCCAGGCTTTGGCTTTGTCGAGCGGGTAGCGCAGCAGGTGAGTGGGGTTCAGGGTAACGACGGTTTTTATATTCTGAATGCTGTGAATCTGCCCCCGCAACCGGGCGAAAGGCTCGACAGATTGCAGCACGGCCTGGCCGGCCAGGCGTCCCATGCTAATTACGATGTCGGCTTTTGCACTGGCCAGCACGTCCGTTAGCTGACTGGCCAGGTTGCTACCAGGTGCAGAACTGCTTCTCACCAACGGAGCCAGCATCACAACAGCGCCCGTGTGCAGTTTTGCAGCGCGCAGCATGTTGTCGAGCAGCTTGCCTGCGTCACCTGCCAGCGCGCTGAAGTCGCTTTGCAATGCAGATTCGGGCTGTTCAATCAGCAACAGCCAACGCTTGGCTTCAGGCGTAGCCGTGTCGCTGTACAGCGTTTGCAAGTCGCCGACACGCCAGGTGTCGGCACTTGGGGCAGCCCGGGTAGTGGCGGGGCTTGCCAGGGCGTTGTCAGGCAGTGGAGGCGTTAAAACTGCCTCAAAAGTACGTTTTTTGGCATCAAAAGTGGCTGTAGCCCTAGTATTGCGCGCGCTGACAGCTATCGAATCGATAGCAAGTTTGTTGTGGGTGATGGACGGCGATATTGAAGCTTCTGGCGCTGAAGCCAACGGCTCAGGCTGCCAGACGCGAATGCCCATTTCTTTCAATATGGCGCGTTGGTGTTTGGTCAGTTGCATCATGGCCTGGCTCCGTCTGGCAGGCCGATTGGTGTGTTCAAGCCGTTTAATGCAAGGCTCATGACTACTGCGTCTTCACGCTGGTTAACTGTCGGCAGCCCTGCCAACCCTGCCAGACCGCTACCACCATCGGGGTAGTAGCCCTTGCGCACACCCATTTCGCGAAAGCCGTAGCGCAGGTAGACTGCTTTGGCACGGGTGTTGGTGGGGCGAACCTCCAGCCACAGCTGCTGCGCACCCTGGCCGCGAGACCACAACGCCAACGCGTCCAGCATCAGCCGGCCCCAGCCTTGCTTTTGATACGCTGGCGCTACCGTGATGTTGAGCAAATGCGTCTCGTCCACCCCTTTCATGGCGACAAAATAGCCGATCAAAACCGGCGTGCTTTTTGTTTCGGCTTGTCCGCCCACCAAGCTGCGCGCGGCTTGTCCACCCATCAGCATCTGCATGTGGTAGCCAGACTGCAGTGAATCGCTGAAATTGCCCTGAGACCACGGAAATGGATAAACGCTTTGCTCAACCTGCGCAACCGCGCCCAGATGCTCAAGCGCCATCGGCCTGAAAAAGGCTTCCTGCGAATCGCTGGATTTAAGCAAATTGCGAAAATTGAAAAGGGCGCTCATGGGGTTATGCAGCCAGCAATTTAAGCGCTTTGGCCTGGTCGCGCTCCTGGGTGGTCAGTGCCACTTTATCGCGGATGTACAGCGGCAGCGCCTGGTGCGCTGCAACGCACTGCCCGCGTGCAGCCAGACCAGGCGCCAGCTGCAACATGGCCGCAGCTGTCGGCAGGCAGGCAATGCTCTTCATGCCAGCTGGCAAGCGGGTTTTGTACACCTCAAACACATTGCCTGCATACAGCGTTGCGCTGTCTGCCTCCAGATCTTCCGGGCGAATCAACGTGCAATCTCCCAGCTGCGTTAAAACGCCCTGGATGCACGCATATTGCTGCATATACATTTCGTCCATGCGGGCGTCGAGCAGGGCGGTGATGTGCGCTGCGTCATTGTGCTGGCGCGCCTCTTCGGCAACGGCCATCAGCGTATCGATGGGCAATACCGCAATGCCGAGCCCACCGTTGGCTCCAAACGCCAATCCCTGGGCCACCGCGCAGGCCGTGCGCAGCCCGGTAAACGAGCCGGGGCCGCGGCCAAAAGCTATCGCCTGCAAATCACCCAGCTTTGAACCCGCATCTGCCAGCAACGCCAAAATTGCGGGAATCAGCGTTGTCGATGCTTTGGCTCCGCCTGGCCCCGTGTGTTGCCATACCCGCGTGCCGTCAGTCACTGCCACAGACATCACGTCAGTGGAGGTGTCAAAAGCCAGAAATTTGCCGTTTTGGAGCATAAATAGTTATCAAATAGGGCTCTAGCCCATGTAAACAGCGCGCAAGCAGCTCCTGAAATAATAGCAAGCAAGTTGTCAGCCTGTCACATTATCCCGCGTCTGGTCATGCAAGCCACCGATAATCAGGGCATGACATTTAACGCTCCTACTAAATTTTTGGCTGTCTGGCTGGCGGCCGTGGCATTTTCTCAAGTACAGGCTCAAAATCTGCCGCCTGAAGTTGAAGCAGCACTGGCCCGGGCCAGAGTGCCGCGTGAAGCGATGGCCGTTATGGTGATTGACGCTGCACCAGCTGCGCAAGGCCGGGCAGCGCCGCTGCTCAGCTTTCGCGCCAACGCGTCCGTCAACCCCGCGTCGGTGATGAAGCTGGTCACCACTTACGCCGGCCTGGAGCTTTTGGGCCCAGCCTATACCTGGGCCACGCCGGTGTTTGTGGACGGTACTGTCAAGGACGGTGTGCTGACAGGCAACCTGATCATTCAGGGTAGGGGCGACCCAAAGCTGGTGATGGAGCGGCTGTGGCTGCTGCTGCGCCGGGTGCAGGGCTTGGGCATTAAAACGATTACTGGCGACATCTTGCTGGACCGCAGCGCCTTTGCAGTAGCAGCCCCCAACCCGGCAGACTTTGACGGCGAGCCGCTGCGGCCCTACAACGCGTCGCCCGATGCACTGCTGCTCAATTTCAAATCGGTGGTGATGACTTTTGTGCCCAACTACGCCAGCGGCGTGGCCAATGTGAACTTTGACCCACCATTGGCCAATGTGCAAATGCAAACCAGCGTGCCATTGAACAGCAACAAGGATTGTGGCGACTACCGCAGCGCTTTAGTGGCTGACTTTAGCGACCCCTTTCGCATGGCGTTCAAGGGCAGCTACCCCGCGGGCTGCGGTGAAAAAGTTTGGCCAATTGCCTATGCCGACCCGGCCAGTTACAGCGAACGCGCTGTGGCTGGCATGTGGGCTGAGCTTGGCGGCAAACTCGCAGGCAGGGTGCGCGATGGCCGCGCGCCGCAGGGCTTGCGAAGCGCGATGGAAGTCAGCTCGCCCAGCCTGGCCGAGGTGATCCGCGACATCAACAAATTCAGCAACAACGTGATGGCCCAGCAGCTGTTTTTAACGCTGGGCATGAAATCAGGTCAGGGCAACAGTCCAGCCAGTCTGGAAACATCACGCGCGGTGGTGCAAAACTGGTGGCGAGAGCGCTTTGGCGAGCAGGACATGCCGGTGCTGGACAACGGCTCGGGCCTGTCGCGCACAGAGCGCATCACACCGCAGGGCATGGCGCGCATGCTGCAAGCCGCGTATCTGTCAGGCGCCATGCCAGAGCTGATGTCCTCCTTGCCCATCACAGGCGTTGACGGCACGCTTCGAAACAGTAGGTCGCGCGTGTCACAAGGCTGGGCACACTTAAAAACCGGCTCGCTGCGTGACAGCACCGCCCTGGCAGGCTACGTGCACACGCCCAGCGGCAGGCGCCTGGTGGTGGTGGCGGTGGTAAACCACATCAACGCGCCAGCAGCCCGGCCCGCGCTGGAGGCATTAATCGACTGGTCGGTGAAAGAAGGCGGCAAATGAAAGGCGGCAAGTGAACGCAGTGATGACCGAAATCATCGGCACGGTGGCCGCAGTGCTGACCACCATCAGCTTTGTGCCGCAGGTCTGGCACAGCTTTAAAACCCGGGACGTCAGCGGCATTTCACTGCCGATGTACAGCCTGTTCACAATAGGTGTAGCACTGTGGCTGGTGTACGGCATCTTGCTGGGCGCCTGGCCATTGATTGTGGCCAATGGCATCACGCTGTGCCTGGCAGGTGCTATTTTGCAGATGAAATTGACATTTAAGGCTTAAGGTTTGCAGGCAGGCTCCTGGGGGTAAATCATCCAGGCAAGCGATTGACAGGCGCAAAAACAGCTTTTCAGAGCACCTGTATGGAAGGTTTGTGCTGACACGCCACCTGTCTGGATACGCATAGCATCGGTCGATCAGACCCCTGACACAACCCAACTTTATTAGCCAACATTCAAAAGGCATTTCATGACCACTCGCCGCCAACTGATTCAAAGCATTCCTGCGCTGCCGCTGATAACCACTGCTGGCGCAACCGCCTTGCTGGTTGCCTGCGGAGAAAAAAAGGAAGTCGTCTCCACACCGTCAGGTTCCACCCAAGCCCCTGTTTCTGCATCACCAGCACCAGCTCCAATGCCTGCACCAATGGTGTCAACTGGTACGGCGCCTGCAGCTAATGCTTCCAATACCGCTTCAGGCCCATTGCTGGATGAAAAAGATCCTCAGGCCATTGCATTGGGCTATGTTGCAGTGGCAGCCAATGCAGACAAGGTCAAATTTCCTAAATATGAATCAGGGCAGGTTTGCACCAACTGCTCGCTGTACCTTGGTGGTGCGGCAGAGCAAGGCGGTTGCCCGCTGTTCCCGGGCAAACAGGTTTTAGGCAAGGCATGGTGCAGTGCGTGGGTGAAAAAAGTTGCCTGAAGCAGCTTTTTTCAAGTTGATGCCAACATTCTGAATGCTATTGTTTCGATAGCTGCTTGCGCGCATTTTACGTCGGCTAGCGGTGTAAATGACCAGTTTTTCAAGCGTTGTTGGCTTTGAATTTGCAAGTTTGCCCTGGCTTGCGGTTTAGGCAGCGTCGATGATGCGTTGCGCCAGCTGTACCAAACTGACGTCGCTGCCATGCGGGCCCAGCAGCGACAAGCCCAGCGGCGCACCCAGACGCTGGCCTAGTGGCATCGAAATTTGCGGAAAGCCTGACAAGCCCGCAATGCACAGCATTTGAATTGAGCGGTTGCGATAGCTTTCCATCGCGTCGCCAGTTTCACCGCACAGCGGCGCTATGTCGGGTACGGTGGGCAGTACCAATACGCCATCTGTTCCCAGCAGCTGCGCCAAATGCTTTTTAAACCGTTCGCGGTAAACGGTGGCGCTGGCAAACTGTTCATCCGTTACTTTGCTTGACCAGTCAAACCGCTCAGCCACGCCCGGCCCCAGTGGTGGGCAAAAGCGCTCAATCAGCGGGCCGTTGACCATCCACGCCTCTCGCCCCTGAATGTAGCGAAAGTGCCAGTACATCGTGTCCATGTCGTCCAGCACCACGCTGGCAGGTTGTAGCTTGCCCAAAGCGGCTTCAACACGCGCGAGCGAAGCGGTTTGTGCAGTGAGTGCATCTGCATCCAGCAGTGCCCAAATATCGGTTGGTTTGAGCAGGCGAATTTTTGTTGGCAGCGCCGCAGTATCCGGGCCCAGTAAAACATCGGAGACGCGCGCAAATGTTTGAACATCCCGCGCAAAGTAGCCGCAGGTGTCCAGGCTTGGGGCCAAGTCCAAAGCGCCTGCCAGACTGATGCGGCCATGCGTGGGGCGAATGCCGAACAGGCCGCAGTGATTTGCCGGCGCCCGTACCGAGCCACCCGTGTCGGTGCCCAGTGCAAAGTCGCATAAATTATTGGACACAGCCGATGCAGAACCCGACGATGAGCCGCCTGAAATACGCTGGGGTGCAGCGCCATTGATCGGCGCGCCAAAGTGCGCGTTGTTGCCGTTCATCGAAAACGCCAATTCGTCAGTGACAGTTTTGCCGATGAATCGCGCGCCTGCATCCAGGAGTTTTTGTACCGTCGGCGCTGTCTGGTTTTTGATGCCTGACATGGCCAGCACAAAGGGCTGGCCGCCGCCTGTGGGGTAGCCTGCTATGTCGAACAGGTCTTTGACGGCGAAGGTCAAACCACTCAACGGCCCAGCTGGCGCGTTGGGTACGGGCGCGTCGGGGTAGGGAAGGAATGCTTTAGCGGTGTCGTTAACAAAGGGCATGGTGAATTTCGTCTTTCTTACTCCTTCCCCCACTGGGGGAAGGCTGGGATGGGGGCACGCACGATACTTAAACTGATTCTGCACTCGGCCCCCACCCCACCCTCCCCCAGCGGGGGAGGGAGAAATGCGGACACGCTCAACTGACAATAATTCACGCAATAAAGTTAGGCGAGTTGCCTGCATACGCCTTATGCAGCGGCGCAGCATAAGTCACCCGTTTGCTGGTCTTCAACCCCAGCGCAGCCAGGCTTTCAATCAGCTTGACAGCTGCACCCACACCATCAATCACCGGCACGCCGTGCTCTTTCGACAAGCGCGCGGCAAGATCCGTCATGCCCGCGCAGCCGAGCACGATGGCTTCAGCACGCTCTTCTTTCAATGCAGTGCGAATCTCGCTGGAAATGTGCGCATACGCATCAGATGCAGCGTCTTCCAGGTCAAGCACTGCCACCTCGGCCGCCCGCACCCGCGCGCAACGCGCGCCCAGGCCGTACTTGAGCAGGTTGTGTTCAATTGGGCTGATGGAGCGGCTGAGTGTGGTGACAACGCTAAAACGCGGCGCAATCAGACTGGCCAGGTGAAACGCTGCTTCGCCAATGCCAACCACTGGCGCATCCAAAATGCAGCGGGCTGCGTCCAGACCCGTATCGTCAAAACAGGCAATCACGTAGCCAGCAATCAATGGGTCTTTTGCTTGTTGTGCGTACATGGCCTGCAGCATGTGCGGCACGGCCATGGCTTCGTCGGCATATCCTTCAATTGACGCCGGGCCTGCGTCGGGTTGAATGGCGATAATTTTTGTATCGGGCTGTGCAACGGCTTTTGCAGTCGCAGCGATCCGGTTGGTCATTGCTGTCGTCGTGTTTGGGTTGATGACAACAATATTCATAGCGTTGCATCCAGTCGCAAACAGCGCGCGCTGTGGCCAGCACTGATAGCGATAACTTCAGGCTGCGTTTGTTTGCAGGCATCAACGGCCAACGTACAGCGCGGCGCAAATGCGCAACCGGTTTGCGGCAAGCTCAAATCAGGCGGCGCTCCGGCAATCGTCTCCAGGCGTGGGCGCTTGCCGTCCGTTTTTTCCATTGCGCCATGCGCCCGGCTGCGCAGCAATGCCATCGTGTACGGGTGGCGCGGTGCGCGCAGCAGTGTGGCAACCGGGCCTTCTTCCACAATGCGGCCTGCATACATCACGGCGATGCGGTCGGCCACTTCAACCGCTGCGCCAATGTCATGCGTGACAAAAATAACTGACAAGCCAAACTCGCGTTGCAGCTCTCTTAAAAGTAGCAGTACCTGTATTTGCACCGTTGCATCCAGCGCAGTGGTCGGCTCATCGGCCAGCAGCAATTGCGGCTTGCAGGCCAGGGCCAGCGCAATCATGGCGCGCTGGCGCATGCCGCCTGACATTTCATGCGGGTACGCATCCAGGCGCCGCTCAGGGCTGGGGATGCGCACGCGTTCGAACAGCTCCAGCGCGCGTTTGTGGGCATCAGCCTGGGTCACGTTTTCATGGCGGCGGATTGATTCAACAATCTGCGCGCCGACCGAATACACCGGGTCGAGTGCCAGCAGCGGTTCCTGAAAAATCATCGCAGCCGTCTTGCCGCGAAAGTTTGTCAGCGCGCTTGGCGACAGCTTGAGCACGTCAAGTTCACCGACCTTGATGCTGCCCGTGATGGTGGTGCGGCGCTCGTTGTGCAGCCGCAGCACCGAGCGCAGCGTGACGCTTTTGCCCGAGCCTGATTCGCCAATCAGCGCCACCACTTCGCCGCGATTCACGCGCAGGTCAACACCATTCACGGCCTTGACGGGGCGTGCGCCACCCGTAAAGGTGACGTTCAGGTTTTCGATGTTGACGTAGGGCGTGCTCATGCTGTGACTTCAACGTTGTAGCCACTGGCAGGCTCATACATCAGGCACGCCACAGGATGCGCGCTGTGCAATGCTCCTAAAACAGGAGCTGCTTGCGCGCATATTGCCTGGGCTACAGGGCATCTGGTATGAAATCTGCAGCCAGAAGGCGGGTTGATCGGGTTCGGCGGGTCGCCTGAAATGGCGGCTTTTTCAGTGCGATGCTCCGGATCCATTGCGGGGATAGACGACAACAGCGCGCGCGTGTACGGATGCGCCGGGTTGTCAAACAGCGCGTCGGCAGCGCCAATTTCCACCACCTGGCCCAGGTACATCACCATCACGCGGTCGCTGATGTAGCGCACCACGTTCAGGTCGTGGCTGATGAACACATAGGTCAGGTTGAACGCGTCTTTTAAATCGAGCAGCAGATTTAAAACCTGCGCTTCAACCGACTTGTCGAGTGCTGAAACAGCCTCATCCAGAATCACCACGCGCGGTTGCAGCGCCAAGGCGCGCGCAATGTTGACTCGCTGGCGCTGCCCGCCCGACAGCTCATGCGTGTAGCGTGCGGCAAAGCGGGCCGGGGCCAGGCCGACGCGTTCGAGCAAATCATGTGCACGCGAAAGCGACTCTTGCTTGGACACACCATGCACCTGTGGGCCAAAGGCAATCGAATCTTCAATCGTCAGGCGCGGATTCAGCGATGCGTAGCTGTCCTGAAACACCATTTGCACCTGCCGTCTGAATTCCTTGAGCGGTAGGTCGCGGCTGCCAACGACTGCGCCGTCGAATACAACTTCGCCAGCCGTCGGGTTGATCAGTTGCATCAGCAAACGTGCGGTAGTGCTTTTGCCGCAGCCCGATTCACCGACCACACCCAGCGTTTCGCCGGGCATCACGTCGAAGTCAATCTGGTCAACAGCGCGCACCACGTCGCCCTTGCTGAAAAGGCTTTTCTTCAAGGGGAAGTGTTTGGTCAGCCCTTTGATTTGGAGCAGTGGTTGCGTACTCATCGCTTGTTGTCCATCGCCGCACGCAAGCTGTCCGACAGCATATTGAATGCAATCGACGTGATGAAAATCATCGCGCCCGGCAGCGCAGCCACCCAGGGTTGTGTGTAAATTGCGGTGCGCAGGGTGTTCAGCATCAGGCCCCATTCCGGCTCGGGCGGTTTGACACCCAGGCCCAGAAAGCTCAAGCCCGACGCCAGAATCATCGACACCGCAATCAGGCTGGTGGCGTACACAAAAATCGGCCCCAGCACATTGCCCAGCACATGGACGCGAACAATCGTAAAAGCGTTGGCACCGGTTGCTCGGGCTGATTCCACATAGTCGCGATTGCGCACCTGGGTGGTCACGCTTTCAGCCACGCGCGCAATCGGCGGTATGAAAACAATCGTCAGCGAAATCAGTGAATTCAAAATCCCCGCACCCAGCGCACCCGACAGCGCAATGGCCAGCAGCACCGATGGAAAGGCGTAAAACACATCAATCGTGCGCATGATGGCGCTGTTGGTCCAGCCGCCTGCATAGCCCGC
Source organism: Polaromonas sp. (assembly GCA_043754255.1). GTDB lineage: Bacteria > Pseudomonadota > Gammaproteobacteria > Burkholderiales > Burkholderiaceae_C > Polaromonas. Next base: position 19,371 of record JAYUVG010000059.1, read on the forward strand.
CAACAGGCCAATCACCGTGCCGATGACGAATGCAAACATGACCGGCGTGAGGCCGATAAACAGCGACAGCCGCGCTCCCACAATCAGGCGTGACAGCATATCGCGGCCCAGCTCGTCAGTGCCGAGCGGAAAGCCGGGGCTGCCAATGGCTTTGAGCCTGCTCAGGATGGATGACTGGTATGGGTCGGCCGGGACGATGTACGGGCCAAAAATAGCCATCAAAAACAGGATCAGAATCACCGCGCCAGCACCTAGTGCAACCTTGTCCTTGAGCAAGCGCGTTAGCACCGACTGCCAGTAGCCAGGTGACTTTTCAAGTGGCTGCACAGCCAATTGGGCGGCGGTTAATGTGGCTGCGCTGTTCATCGCGCAATCCTGGGGTCAAGCAGTGTCTGCACCACATCAACCAGCAAATTTAGCACCACAAAAAACATCGCCAGCACCAAAATCGTGCCTTGCAGCAGTGGCAAGTCACGCTGAAAAATCGCGGAGTTGAGCAAAAATCCCGTGCCCGGCCACGAAAAAACCGTCTCAATCAATATCGAGCCGCCGAGCAAATAACCCAGCTGCAAACCCATCACTGCCAATGCAGTCGGTGCGGCGTTTTTCACCACGTGTTTAAAAATGCCAAATTGCGTTAAACCCTTGGCGCGCAGGCCAACAATAAATTCCTGATCCAGTAAATCAGATACCAGTGCCCGCACGGTGCGCGCGATGATGCCGGTGGGAATCACCGACATGGTGAGTGCTGGCAACACCATGTATTTCAGGTGCTCCCAGTCCCAGGCCCACGCGTCACCACTGCCCATGCCGGTGGCTGGCAGCCAGTTCAAAATGGCGGCAAACACAATCACCATCACCATGCCCAGCCAGTAGTGCGGCACGCTAACGCCCAGTACCGACAACACTGATGCTGTGCGGTCAACCCACGAGTTGCGAAAATACCCCGCCACAAAACCAAACAGGCAACCCAGCACAAAACCAATCAGCGTGGCGACTGCGGCCAAGCGCAGTGTGTTGCCGACTGCACGAATCACTTCAGTCGCTACCGGCCTGCCGCTGGCAATCGACGTGCCCAGGTCGCCCTGAAGTGCGCGCCACACCCACACCGCAAACTGCTCTGGGTAGCTGCGGTTAAAGCCGTACAGCTCGCGCATTTGGGCGGCAAGTTCTTGCGATGCATCGGGCGGCAGAATAGACACCAGCGGGTCGCCGGGAGCCAGGTGCACCAATGCAAAACACACCAGCGCCACGCCCAGCATGATGGGAAGGGCGTAGGTGATGCGGCGGATCAGGTAGGAAAGCAAACCAGGATGGGACTTAATCCATCGTCATTGTTGCTATGTCTATAAACCAGCTGCGCGGCTGCACCACGTTTTTGACTTTCGGGCTCATGGCGCGTGGGCCCACATCATGGGCGATCCACACAAACGGTGCTTCTTCAACAATGCGGGCGTGCAGTTTGGCCAGCGCTGCATCGCGCGCCTTGTCGTCAAAGCTGGTGCGTGCATCAGCAATCAGTTTGTCAAATTCTGCATTGCCAAAATGCCCCCAGTTGTTGGACACCGGCGGGAAAGTTTTGGTGCTGGTAAAACGCACCATCGCAAAAAACGGATCCATTGACGCATAGCTGACGTTGATCGCATTCGAGCCATTGGCCGATGGGTCTTTCACGCCCTTGCGCCAGTTGGTAAACAGCGTATTCCATTCAATCACGTCAAACTGCACATCAAAGCCGCAGCCTTTGAGCGACTGCTGCACAAACTCGTTCATTGGCAGAGGCTGCATTTGCCCAGAGCCCGAAGCAGAAATTTGCACCTTGACCTTGAGCGGCTTGGCAACGCTATGGCCTGCCTCAGCCATCAGTTTTCGGGCGGCTTCCGGGTCATAACGAATATCAAACTTCGGGTTGCCCCACCACGGATGGCCTGGCGTAACAGTGCCTTTTGGCACGCCCATCATGCCGCCCAACAATTTCAGCATGCCGCCGCGGTCAACACACAAATTGGCTGCCTGGCGCACCCGTTTGTCCAGCCACGGCGAGCCGTCAGCAAACGACAACTGCCACGGCCACACATGCGGCTGCTGGTTGAAGTACACCTTGTTCCCCCGGCCTTGAATGGCAGCCATTGCATCTGGCGATGGTGCTTCAATCCAGTCAACCTGACCTGAAAGCAATGCGGCAGTGCGCGCATTGGCCTCAGGCATTGGCAGCAGCACAACCTTGTCAATTTTTGAGGTGCGCTTGGGGTCCCAATATGTTTTGTTGGCAGCCATCTCTAACCGCTCACGGGGAACAAACCGCGTCATTCTGAAAGGGCCGCTGCCTGAAGCATCAGCAGCAAAAGCAGTCCACGCAGCTTTGGATTTGTCAGCTGGGTTAGCGCCGGGTGCAGCGTCAAACTTCTTTTGCCAATGCGCAGGCGACGCCATAAACAGATTGGTCAGGTTGATTGGCAAAAACGCATCGGGTTCGCTGGTGGTCAGCTCGACTGTCAGGCTGTCAATGGTTTTGGCGCTGCGCAGCGTGGGCATGCGCGATGCAGTCACGCCAACCTGGCTGGCATCAAAATGCGGCGCGTCTTTGTCGAGCACCTTGCGCACGTTCCACACCACTGAATCAGCCGTCAAGTCAGAGCCATCATGAAACTTGACGCCCGGGCGCAGTTTGAAAACCCACTTGGTCTTGTCTTTGGCATCTACCACCCAGCTGGTGGCCAGCGCCGGAATCAGCACACTGGCCGCGTCTGACTTGGACAAGTCCCATTGCGTGAGCGAGTCGTACATGGGGATGCCAGTAAAACGATTGCCTTCAAAGCCCTGGTCTGGCTGGCCCAGCGTGCGGGGAATGTCGGCCGCCGTCATGGCAATGCGCAGCGTTTTTTCCTGCGCCAAGGCACTGGTCAAATGCAAAGTCAACAAACTGGCTGCTGCCAGCATGAAAACGGGGCTGCGGGTGTTGTTCAGTAGTTTCATGGCGTGTCCAGGTTCTTGCTTAGGGTTTTAAGTTTTAAACAGAATCCGCAATATATGTGTCAACTGCGGCTTAAGCCCCTATCGCTTTCCCGAACAAATTGGCTTAAATTTCGCTCCTGTTCATGTCCAGCCCGCTCCAGCATGGCATGCAGCAAAACGTTGCAGCCCGCAGTGATATGTTCGGGTTTGGCGTCTTCAATTTCATTGTGGCTGATGCCGTCTTTGCAGGGAATAAAAATCATCCCGCTGGGCGCTAGCCGGGCCATATAAATGGCGTCATGCCCAGCTCCCGACACCACAGGCATGCTGGAATAGCCCAGCTGTTGGCTGGCACGCGCCACAGCGTCAATGCATTCGTCATGAAAACCGATAGCGGCGTAGCTGGAGACCAGCGTAATGTCAATGGCCATGCCTGTCTGGATACTGAGCCTGGCGGCCAGCGCCTTGACTTCTGCTACCTGTACATCGACCAGCGCATCCGTCGCGTTGCGCATGTCCATTGAAAACTGCACCCGCCCCGGAATCACATTGCGGCTGTTGGGGTGCACCTGCACCATGCCCACCGTGCCGCGCCCGTGCGGGCCGTGGCGCAGTGCGCTGGCAACCACTTCCTGCATCAAGTGTGTAGCCACCTGCAAGGCGTCTTTGCGCAGCGCCATCGGTGTCGGCCCGGCATGCGCCTCCATACCGGTGACGGTGCAGTCAAACCAGCGTATGCCCAGCACGCCCTGCACCACGCCGATGGTGATGTTGTTGTCTTCCAGCACCGGGCCCTGCTCAATGTGCGTTTCAAAATACGCACCTATCGGGTGGTCGCCGGGTTCTTGATCGCCCAGATAGCCGATGCGCGTCAACTCGTCCTTGACGTTTTTGCCTTCTGTGTCGGTAGCCGCATAGGCATGCTCCAGGGTAAAAGCCTTGGCAAATACGCCGGAGCCCATCATCACCGGCACAAAGCGCGAGCCTTCTTCATTTGTCCAGAAAGCCACCTCAATCGGTGCTTCGGTTTTGATTGCGTGGTCGTTCAGGGTGCGCACCACCTCCAGCCCAGCCAATACGCCATAGTTGCCATCAAACTTGCCGCCGGTAGGCTGGGTATCGATGTGGCTGCCCGTCATGATGGGCGGCAAACTGTTGTTGCTACCCGCCCGGCGCATAAAGACATTGCCGATCTTGTCAATCACCACCGTCATGCCTGCATCCGTCGCCCATTGAATCACCAGGTCGCGTCCCTGTTTGTCAAGGTCAGTCAGGGTCAGGCGGCAAACGCCGCCTTTAGCGGTAGCGCCAATCTGCGCCAGCGCCATCAGGCTGTCCCACAGCCGCTGACCGTTGATGCGCAGGGCGCTGAGGTCTTCAGGGGTATGTTGCGGGGCTGATGCAGTCATGTGTCCTCCTTTGAATTTTTCATTCTAGAGGGGATGACGAATGATATTTCCAAATGTTCAATGCTATGTTTTCAGGAGCTGCTTGCGCGCACTTTACGCGGGCTAGAGGCCTAAAACATCCCTAAAATACCCAAAAAATGCCCGCAGCCTGCCTTTCGCAAACTTCAAAGCATTTCGTCCGGCGCAAAAGGCGAGATCAGCTCAACCAGCAGTCTCAGGCCCAGGCTGGCATCTGGCTCACTGGTGGCATCTTTTATACCCAGGCCTTGTGGCGCGCGCCAGACCAGCTGGCCGCCCTCCAGCTCCACCCGGTAAGCACCGGTTGTCATGCCGGGCTCTATCAGTGCTGTTGCCTGACTGGCCAGCTTGCGGTTGCGGATGGCAATCGCCACTTCGCTGTTTTGCAGTTTGGAGCGTAAATCAAGGTTCATGGAGCCGACCACCAGCAGCTGGTTATCAACCACCACGGCTTTGGCATGCAGGCTGGCACGTGAAACACCTGCCGAGCCGCCCGTCGAACCCGAACCCGCTCCAAAACTGGCCACTGTGCCGCGTTGCTCTGTGCGCATTTCATACATTTCAACGCCCATGGCAATCAACGCTTTACGGTAGCGCGCATAACCTGCATGGGCAGCCACCGCATCGTTGGAAGCCAGCGAATTGGTCAGCACCCGCACCCGTACGCCGCGCCGCCGAATGTCGGCAAACTGCTTCATCATCTCGGGCCCCGGCACAAAATAGGGTGACACCACCAGCAGATCGGTTTTGGCTTGAGACATCAAGCTCAACAGTCCATCAACAGCAGTGTCATTGGCTGCATCAACAGCATCCGCATCGGCTGCAATTTTTGACGGCTTGTCAACCAGCATCACCGACGGCGCCCAAGTCAAGGTCAACAAGCGCAAATTGGTAGTGTCTGGCAGAGGAGCCAGAGTAGTTGTCAGGCCAGTGGGATCGACTGAGATTCGGGTGGTTTTAATGCCAGCGTTGGCGTTGGCTTGCACAGGCTCAATGGATGGTGGCAAGGGGCTTTCAGCAGAGGCTGCGTTTCTATTTGGCCTGGCTTTCAGCGCATCAATGTCAGCAGCGGTCATCAACGCCTGCACCGGATATGCCAGCGGGTTGTTCCAGTATTGGTCAAAGCTGCGCGACAGATCCCTGACAATGCGGCCCGCAGCCAGTACATCCAGATCCACAAAATTCACGCCATCGCTGCGCCCGAAATACGTGTCACCCAGATTGCGACCGCCTGTGATGGCAATCGTGTTGTCAGCCACAAAAATTTTGTTGTGCATGCGCCGCTGGAGGCGGTCAATGTCGCCCAGGCTGCTGACAATGCGCCACAAGGCTGACGAGCGGCTGCTGGGCAAGGGGTTAAAAAGCCGCAATTCCACATTTTTTTCAAAACCGATTTTCATGATTTGTGCGTTATCACCAGCTGTGTTGAAGTCGTCCAGCAAAATCCGGACACGCACCCCCCTGCGCGCGGCTTCCCGCAAAGCCTCAAACAGTTTGTTGGTCGTTTCATCGGCATGAACGGCGTAGTACTGCAAGTCCAGCGTCTTATCTGCCGCCTGGATCAGCGCCATGCGGCTGGTAAACGCCAGATCTGCGCTGCTGAGCAGTGCAAAACCGGACTCATTGCGGGTATTGGCTGCTGCCGCACGCGCAACCAAAGCTTTACCCAACCGCGTATCCTGGGTTTTTTCAAGTGCCACAGTGACAGGCCGCTGAACATTGGCTGGCAACGCGGCACAGCCTGATATCCACAAACTCATCAGCATGAAAAAAAACAGGCTTGAAGCGTGGCGGCGGGTGCGCGGTTGGGCAGGAAAATGAAGCATGCCAAAGCTTAACCTGACGCAGATAGGAAAATGGCTTTTTGCGACAGTTCCAGGCTGAAAACTGATGCGCTTTGTGAATGCCCGCCGATGATGCGAGCAGCTGCTAGCTGGTCAGCGTTTCCCAGCGCTGCATGGCGTCCAGTAACTCTTCATCCATCTTGGCATTTTTGGCAGTCAGTTCTGTTGCCCGCTTCGGGTTGGTGCTGTAGAGCGTCCCGTCAAACAGTTCCTGCGCAATGGCTTTTTGTTGTGATTCAAGTGTCTGAATCAAGGCGGGCAAATTGTCCAACTCCCTTTGTTCTTTGTAGCTCAGCTTCTTTTTTGATAGCTGCTCGCGCGGACTTTCCGTGGGCTGCAGATCATTTTTATTAGCATTTTTAGCTTTTTCATTGCTTTTTGAATTCGACGCAGGCGTTTTGCTGAAGCCTGTAATTTGCGCTGCGCGTTTGGACTGGGTAATCCAGTCCGTCAC
>JAYUVG010000060.1:0-3023 GCA_043754255.1 Polaromonas sp.
GCGGGCTACAGCGAGGTTGAAATTTTTTCAGCCAATAACTGGTGGCAAAAGGATGGTGGCGAGGTGCTGGACACCAGCATTGCGCGGCATAAAACGTCGGTATAACTGAGACTTTGTCATACCGGGCTTGACCCAGTATCCATGCGGTATCCATGCGGTCTGCGTGCAATGCGAGGCTTGTCACTGGATCCCGGGTCAAGCCCAGGATGACAGAAAAAATTCTTATTTAAATCGGTACGACAAACCAACATACCCCATGTCCTGCGTCTTGCGCACCACCAGCGGGCTGTTGGTCACCGCTGAATCAAGCCATTTGCGGCGCAGCTGCATGTTGACAATCCAGTTCTCTGTCAAAGAATAGTCAGCCGCCAGACCCAGCACCGGCGTGGTGGATGCGCCTGCGTTGTACGCCGCGTAGCCACTGGCCAAAGACTCAGCAGGTGTCACGCCGTAAAAGTAATGGGTGTACCTGGCGCTGCGGCGTTCCACACCCAGCTGCGGGTAAAAAGATGCGCGCCCAAGTTTGACTTCAGCCGCATAAGTGGCCTCCAGCAAATTACCGCGCGCGCTGCCAGCGTTCACAAAGGCGTTGACGATAAATGCACCGTAAGGCGTTTGCTGAAACGTGCCAATGCCGATGGGCAACGGCGTTTTACGGTCTGTCAGCCCGCCCAGCGGCGCAATGTTGGCGCGCCAGCCGTCCTGGCTGACGCGGCCCACCAGCTCCAGGTAGCCATTGCCGATGGGCAGGGTTTTGACGCCAAAGGTATCGACACGCGCAAAAAATCGGCCGTAATCTGCAAACAAATAGGGCAGCACAGTGGCCTCATTGCTTTTACCGCGAATGATGCTTTGCGTGCCATAAACAGTAGCACCCACATCGCCCGTGAGCTTGTAGCTGATGGGTACTGGCTGCGCACCAGCGGCGCCTGCCAGCACAACAAAAACTGCAACAGCTGAAAAATTTGGCGTGTAGCGCATGACGCGTCCCTTAAAAGTCGTTTGGGGCAGTCTAAGACTGACTCTGCTGTCAAGTCGCCCTCAGGCAGCAACCACCGATGTGCGCCGGGCTTTACGCACATGAAAGGCGCTGACCACCATCACGCCTTGCAGCAGCACCAGGCCCAGCAACACACTGCGGTACTGGACATGGTCCATCAGCACGCCAAACACCAACGGTGTGACGGCCTGGCCAATGTCCAGCCCCGCGTACACCACACCGTAAACGCGGCCCGAGGCGTTGTCTGGCGTAGAGCGCTTGACCAGCAGATCACGCGACGGCCCAGCCATACCCGTCGCAAAACCCATCACGCCAAACAGCACGGGCACCAGCCAGGCAGGATAGTCGCCCAGTGCCAGCAGCAGCGCAACGATGGCCGCTATGCCAAAGCCCATGCCCACTATCGGCTCACAGCGGGTTGCATCTGCCGCCAAAAAACCGCCTAGCACCATGCCGCTGGCGCTGCCCAGCATGTAAATGGTCAGGCACATGGCCACCAGCGGCAAAGGCACATCATGCAACTGGCGCGCGGCCTCAGGGGCAAAAGTTTGAATCACACTGAGCACACCGGCGTACCAGAAGAAAAACGTGAAGCACATCCACACCGCAGGAATTTTCAAAAAGGCCAGGCTGTTGTCTTGTACCGCCGTGCTTTTATTGACGGGATCTACCGCGAGCACCAGCTTGTCGCGATTTAAAAGTTGCACGGCCAACACCACAAACGCCAATGTGCCAGCCGCCATCAATGCCACCCGCCACGAGTAAGCCAGCGTCAACGGCACCAGCATGGCAGGGGCCAGCGCCCAGCCCAGACTGCCGGTAATGCCGTGCACGCTGTAGGCATGGCCCAGGCGCGGCGCGCTGACTTTGCGATTCAGCAGCGTGTAGTTCACCGGGTGAAACACGCCATTGCCAATGCCGCCCACCAGCGCAGCGCCCGCCAGCATCCAGTAACTGGTACTCAGTGCATAGCCAAAGGCGGCCACGCCTATCAGGGCCAGGCCCGCAAACAAAACAGGTCGGGGACCCAAGCGGTCCACCACAAAACCTGACGCCGCCTGCACCGCACAAGACACGACAAAAAACACCGTCATCAAAAACCCCAGTTCGGCGTAGCTGACGTTGAACTCAGTCTTCAGCCACGGGAACAGTGGCGCTAAAAGCAGCTGGCTGAAATGGCTGATCAAATGCGCCATGCCCACCAGACCCATCACGCTGGCATCTTGCTTGAGGGGCACGGTGGCCGGCGGGAAATTCAGGGTGCTTGTGTTGTTCATGCCACTATCGTAGTATTGACCCGGTATGTTGAAATGCGACAAAAAGCCAATATTCAGCGAATTTCAGACAAAACAAAAATCTCAAATATCTTATGCCCAAAACTCACGCGCTCAAGCCAACCCCGCTAGGCGACGTTGACAACTACATCCCCAGCAAGCAGCGCCCGGTACGTGTACGCGCTCGAACCATGCCCGCCGACACCCACTTTGAGCCGCACGCCCATCCATGGGCGCAACTGGCTTACTGCGCCACCGGAATCATGCAGGTCACGGCAGCGCAGGCCAGCCAAAGCATGGTCACCTACATCGTGCCGCCGTCTAGAGCCGTGTGGATAGCACCCGGTGCGCAGCACCACATCACCGTATTGGAGGCGGCAGAGTTTCGCACCCTGTACATCCACAAAAGTCGAACGCCGAAGGGCTGGACAGGCTGCCGCGTGATCGTTGTGTCGCCCCTCATGCGCGAAGCTGTACAAGCCTTGGATACCAGCCCCCACGATTCGCTGCCCCCCGAGGGGGCGCGTTTTGCCTTGGGGCGGCCCGGCGGCAAAACCTTGTCCAGGCATCGCGAGCAGTGGTTAAGCAACTTGACACTGGACGAAATCACCCACGCCAATACCCAGGCCTTGGGCGTGCCGCTGCCGCACCCGCAAACCGGCGACAAGCGCCTGCGCGCCCTTTGCGAAGCGGTGATGCGCGCGCCCAGCGGGCGGGCCACACTGGCCGAATGGGCACTGGATGTAGGT
>JAYUVG010000061.1:0-34172 GCA_043754255.1 Polaromonas sp.
TTTTTGCAGGCGTTTGAGCATGGCGGGGGCGTCAAGAGCGTGCTTGGTGTGAAACTCGTCCAGCCGCTTTAACTGGCTCTGCTTTTCTTCTTCGGTTGACCGAGCCAGCTCCAGCTTGTCTTGCACCGCGTCGCCATGCGGATTGCGGAAGGTGTTGACACCGATGATGGGCAGCTCGCCGGTGTGTTTGAGCATTTCGTAATGCATCGACTCGTCCTGGATGCGGCCGCGCTGGTAGCCGGTTTCCATCGCGCCCAAAACGCCGCCACGCTCGGCGATGCGTTCAAACTCCTGCAGCACGGCTTCTTCAAGCAGCTCGGTCAACTCTTCAATGATGAACGCACCCTGAGTCGGGTTTTCGTTTTTGGCCAGGCCCCATTCGCGGTTGATGATGAGCTGGATGGCCATCGCGCGGCGCACTGATTCTTCAGTTGGTGTGGTGATGGCTTCGTCAAACGCGTTGGTGTGCAGGCTGTTGCAGTTGTCGTAAATTGCAATCAAGGCTTGCAGCGTGGTGCGGATGTCGTTGAACTGAATTTCTTGCGCGTGCAAAGAGCGGCCACTGGTCTGGATGTGGTATTTAAGCTTTTGGCTGCGCTCGTTGGCGCCGTACTTTTCCTTCATCGCCACCGCCCAAATGCGGCGTGCCACGCGGCCCATCACGGTGTATTCCGGATCCATGCCGTTGCTGAAGAAAAAGCTCAAATTGGGCGCAAAGTCATCAATGTGCATGCCGCGCGCCAAGTAGGCTTCTACGAAAGTAAAGCCGTTTGACAACGTGAAGGCGAGCTGAGAAATCGGGTTGGCACCCGCCTCGGCAATGTGATAACCGCTGATCGAGACGCTGTAAAAGTTGCGCACCCGATTGTGTACAAAGTACTGCGCAATGTCGCCCATGACTTTCAGGCTGAACTCGGTGCTAAAGATGCAGGTGTTCTGGCCCTGGTCTTCTTTCAAAATATCGGCCTGTACCGTGCCGCGCACGTTTTCTTGCACCCACTCGCGAATTTTTGCTGTCTCAGTGGCGGTGGGGTCGCGGCCGTTGTCCGCTTTGAACTTGTCCATGTTCTGGTCAATCGCGGTGTTCATGAACATGGCCAGAATGCTGGGTGCCGGGCCATTGATCGTCATGCTGACTGACGTGGTGGGGCTGCACAAGTCAAAGCCGCTGTACAGCACCTTCATGTCGTCAAGCGTGGCAATGCTGACGCCGCTGTTGCCTACCTTGCCGTAAATGTCGGGACGTACGCCGGGGTCATTGCCGTACAGCGTGACCGAGTCAAAGGCGGTAGACAAGCGCTTGGCGGCCATGCCTTCGCTGAGCAACTTGAACCGCGTGTTGGTACGAAATGGATCGCCTTCACCGGCAAACATGCGGGTCGGGTCTTCGCCTTCGCGCTTGAAGGCAAAAGTACCTGCCGTGTACGGGTAGCTGCCGGGCACGTTGTCCAGCATCAGCCATTGCAGCACTTCGCCATCGTCATGGTATTTGGGCAGGCTGACTTTGCGAATCGGCGTGCCTGAAAGGGACTTGGTAACGAGCGCCGTGCGAATTTCCTTGTCGCGAATCTTCACGACATATTCATCACCTGCATACGCTGCCTGCATGTCTGGCCACTGGGCCAGCAGGGCGCGTGCATCGGCGTCCATGCGCGCTTTGCGGTGGCCTGCCAGGTCAAGAGCAGCCTCAGCAGCCGGAGCGCGGCCTGGCTTGTCGATTTTCAACATGGCGGCCGCGGCTTTCAGCTGCTGCACCTCACGCGCCAACTGGCTCTGGGAAGTGGCGCGCTTTTTGTAGCTGCGCACAGTGTCTGATATTTCAGCCAGGTAGCGGGTGCGTGCTGCGGGCACTACCGGCGTCTGGTTGGTGCTGTGGCGGACGTCGGCTGTGGGCAGCGTGCCTTCCATCAATGTCAACCCCAACTCTTGCAAACGTGGCTTCATCGCCTGGTACAGCGCGGTCACACCGTCATCGTTGAAGCGTGCAGCCATCGTGCCAAACACGGGCATCTGATCAGCAGGCGTGCCCCATGCCTCCTTGTTGCGCTGCACCTGCTTGGCCACGTCGCGCAGGGCGTCGAGCGAGCCTTTGCGGTCAAACTTGTTGATAGCGACAAACTCAGCAAAGTCCAGCATGTCGATTTTCTCCAGCTGACTGGCAGCGCCAAACTCGGGCGTCATCACATACATCGGCACATCGACATGCGGCACGATGGCAGCGTCGCCCTGGCCAATGCCGGAGGTTTCGACCACGATCAAGTCAAAGCCTGCGCACTTGCAGGCCGCAATCACGTCGGGCAGGGCTTTGCTGATTTCTGAGCCAAATTCGCGTGTGGCCAGGCTGCGCATGAAGACACGCGGCCCGGCAGACCACTGATTGATCGCGTTCATGCGGATGCGGTCGCCCAACAACGCACCACCGCTTTTGCGACGTGATGGGTCAATGCTGATCACTGCAATGCGTAGCGCATCGTTTTGATCCAGTCGCAAACGGCGAATCAACTCGTCGGTCAATGACGACTTGCCTGCTCCGCCGGTACCAGTGATACCTAACACCGGTATCTTTTTGATAGCTGCTTGCGCGCGTAATGATTGGGCTACTACCTCATTTACCTTATCATTCTCCAGTGCAGTGATGAGTTGCGCCAGCGCCCGCCAAGCTGCTTCAGTATGGCCTGCCACCGCATCAATGCTGCCCGGTGCATAGCCGGTCAAATCCTTGTCGCAGCGCATCACCATCTCGCCAATCATCCCGGCCAGGCCCATCTTTTGGCCATCTTCAGGGCTGTAGATTCGCGTCACGCCGTAGGCATGCAGCTCCCTGATTTCCGGCGGCACAATCACGCCGCCGCCGCCGCCAAACACCTGAATATGCGCGCCGCCACGACTTTTAAGCAAATCAACCATGTACTTGAAATACTCAACATGGCCGCCCTGGTAGCTGCTGATGGCGATGCCCTGTGCGTCTTCTTGCAGCGCAGCCGTCACCACCTCTTCAACACTGCGGTTGTGGCCCAGATGAATGACTTCAGCACCCATGCTTTGCAAGATGCGCCGCATGATGTTGATGGCTGCGTCATGCCCGTCAAACAGGCTGGCCGCCGTGACAAAACGCACCTTGTGCGTGGGGCGGTAGTTGGCCAAGGCTTTGTATTCTGCAGACAGATCGGTCATAAGGGGGTCTCTGTAATATCGTGATTTCTGATTGACGCTTACGTCAACGTCAATGTCTGCATCGATCTTACTCTTCTCATGAATTTACAAAAAAAAGAGGTGCCAGGCACCTCTTTTTCCGTCTCAAACCAGCCTGGCCTAGCCGCCGCCATACAAATAATTAGGCAGCCACAACGTCAGCCCTGGCCAGATGTACATGAACACCATGCACAAGATAACGATCAGCATATAGGGCATCATGCCCGCAAAGATCTGGTTAATCGTCACATGCGCAGGCGACACCCCTTTCAGATAAAAAGCTGACATGGCCACCGGCGGCGACAGGAAAGCCGCCTGCAAATTGACAAACACCAGCACGGCCCACAGCATCGGGTCGATTTGAAAGTGCGCCAGCAACGGCAAAAAGATGGGCACAAAAATCACGATGATTTCCGTCCACTCCAGCGGCCAGCCCAGAATGAAAATAATGGCCTGCGACAACAACAAAAACTGCATCGGCGTCAGGTTCATGCTCAGCACCCAGGTCTCTACCAGGCGTTGCCCGCCAAGGATGGCAAACACGGCTGAAAACAGCGCAGAGCCCACAAACAACCAGCACACCATCGATGTGGTCTTGGAAGTTAAAAATACCGCTTCCTTGATTTTCTGAAAGTTCAGTGTGCCAGCCTGCCAAGCCATCAGGAAAGCGCCTGCTGCCCCCACTGCTGCTGATTCAGTAGCGGTGGTGATGCCAAACAAAATAACGCCGAGAACAATAAACGTCAGGATAGCCAGCGGCGCTACTGAGTGAATCAGCATCGACACAATTTCATATTGCTCGGCATTGAAGTTGAAATAGTAATAAACCAGCAGGCCCAATGTGATAAGGCAGACGATCATGAAGCCAGTGTAAAAACTGGACGGCACTGCCGCGGTTTTGGGTGCATTGGTGGCTTCACCCGCGCCCATTTCTTTCAAGGGTTCATCCACAGCCACGGGTTTAGCGCTGGCATCAGCGCCTGGTGGCTCTTGCACGCCCGAGGTGGTCGGCTCTTGCAGTCCCGAGGCGGGTGGTGCTTGCAAGCCACCTACTGCCGCAGGCTCCTGCACACCGCCGCTTGCGGCTGGGGGTTCTTGCACGCCACCGGAAGCGTTGGGTGCTGCCAATCCGGATTTTTGTGACACCTGAGCAGTAGCCACAGGTGGGGCATCGTTGTCTTTTTGTGAGTGAATGGTGACATACCACCACACCGCACCTAAAGTGGCAACAGCCAAAATCACCGGTGCGAAGGCGCGCGTCACTCCCGCCAGAATATGCCACCATTTGATGCTGACACCCTGCACACCACTGCGCAAGGCTTTGGCGGGCGACACCAGCGCCATCAGCAACGCCGGCAACATATAGCGCGAATAGCTCGACGAAATATGCGCTACCCACGGCGTGATGGGTGCCTTCATTTGCTCAGGTGGAAGTTTCGGTGCAATTTTCGGGTTGATGATGCACCAGCCAATGACATAAACCAGGTACAAAAAGGCCAGAAAGAAACCTGGAAACATCGCTGCTGCATACAGCTTGACGACCGACTGGCCAGCCACTGCGGCATACACAATGATCATCACAGAGGGCGGGATCAGAATGCCCAGCGTGCCGCCAGCAGTGATAACGCCAGCAGCGAGGCGCGTGTCATAGCCTGCGTTCAGCATCGGCCGCATGGCAATCACGCCCATCAGCACCACCACTGCACCGACCAGGCCGCTGGCAATGCCCCAGAAGGTGCATATGACCAGCGTGGTAACGGCCAAAGAACCGGGCAAATGGCGAAAGGCAAGCTGCACGCTGGTAAACATTTTGTCCACCAGCGCGCCGCGCTCCATGATGTAGCCCATCAAAACAAACAGCGGGATGGACAGCAGCACATCATTGTTCATGGCGCCAAAAGCGCGTTGCACCATCAGTGCAAAAATCTTGTTGTCCAGCCAGGGTATTGACGGGTCGTAAAACGCCACAAAACCAAACAGCATGCCCAAACCCATCAGGGTAAAAGCTGTCGGAAAACCCATCATGATCACCACAATGATCAGGCACAGCATCGTCAAACCAAGTGCAGCATTTGACATGATCAACCCTTCATTCCGGCAGATTTTTCAATGGCCATGCGCTTGGTTTCTTCATCTACCGTGTCGCTGCCCTCCAGTTGCTGGCCCACCACGTCAGACTCCTGCGCGTCTTTCAGTCGCGGCGTCCAGGCGCCGGTTTTCAGGCAAACAATGCAGCGGATGATCTCTGAGATGCCCTGCATCAAAACCAGTGCGCCGGCAAATGGAATCATGAACTTGAATGGGTACACCGGCAGCGGGTCGGCGTTAAAGGTCTGCTCGTTAAGTGCCACTGATTCCTGAAAATACGTCCAGCCAGACCAGGTCAGCGCGGCAATGCCGGGCAGGAAAAATACGATGTAAAGCACCAAGTCAATGCTCGCCTGGGTGCGCGGCTTGAAGTTGCCGTATAAAAAGTCTCCCCGTACATGACCGTCTTGTGCCAGCGTATAAGCACCGCCCATCATGAACAGTGTGCCGTATAGCATGTTGCTGGCGTCAAACACCCAGGCGGTAGGCGCGTTCAACGCATAACGCTTGAAAACTTCGACTACTACAAGCAACATCAGCACCACGATCAGCCACGAAAAAGCCTTGCCTACCCAAGTGCTGATATGGTCAGCCGAGTGCAAAAGCGTTTGTATTTTCATTGTTATCAATCTCAAAAAAACAAAAACCAGCCACACGGTGCTCCGGGTGGCTGGTGTAAAGATATCAAGTCATTTCAGACTTTGATTGAACTTTGATCAGGCTTGGTTCATCCCTTTTTTGCGCCTTTGCCAAAGTAATGGTTGTAAGCCATTTTAAAGTCCACCATGTAGTCGTTCTGCCACTGACCAGCACGTTCGGCGTACACTTTTTGTGATTCCAGAATTTTCTTGAACATGGCGTTTTCAGCGCCTTTTTTCTCGATGATTTTGTCCCACGACGCAAGCTGTGCTTTCAAAATTGCATCTGGCGTTTTGTAGAACTTGATGCCCTGTTTTTTCAGCTCAATATAGTCTTTGGAATTGCGGTCAATCGCCTTCCAGCTCATGTCGGCGCTGGCAGCTTGCACGGCATAGTCGATGATTGACTTGAGCTCAGCGGGCAGGGCAGCGTGCTTGGTTTTGTTGAACAAAATCTCAAACTGCTCGCCCGACTGGTGAAAGGACTGCAACATGCAGTTTTTCACCACATCAGGGAATCCCAAAATGCGGTCAGACGTGGCGTTGTTGAATTCGGCTGCATCCAGCAGGCCGCGGTCAAGTGCAGGAATGATCTCGCCGCCTGGCAGCGGGTTCACAGCTGCACCCATATCGGTGTACATGTCAACCGCCAAACCCACCGTACGGAATTTCACGCCCTTCAGCTGGTCCACATTGGAAATGGGCTTTTTAAACCAGCCAAACGGTTGCGTTGGCATCGGGCCATACAAGTAGGACACCACGTCCATGTTCATGGATTTGTAAATTTCGTCCAACAGGGCCTTGCCGCCGCCGTAGTTGTGCCAGGCAAGCACCATGTTGGGGTCCATGCCAAACGCCGGGCCTGAGCCCCACAATGCCAGCGCATTGTTTTTGCCGTAGTGGTAAGCCACCACACCGTGGCCGCCGTCCAGCGTGCCCTTGTTGACAGCTTCCAGCAATTGAAATGCTGGCACGACCGAGCCAGATGGCAGCACTTCAATTTTCAGCTTTCCGCTGGCCATGGCATTGACTTTGCCTGCAAAGTCGTTGGCGTATTCATGAAAAATGTCCTTGGCAGGCCAGGTGCTTTGGAAGCGCAACGTTGTGGTGGTTTGCGCTGTTGCAATCATGGGTGCCGACATGGCGCCCGCAGCAAGGGCTGCGCCTTTTAGCAAGCCGCGGCGGCGTGGAGTAGGACTGTTGTTCATGGGGCAGTATTCCTGGTTGTAGTAAAAAAAGAAAACGTATGACGATTGTTTGCTTTGCCGGCGCATTTGCAAAGAGGGTTTCCCCCCACACGCAATTGCGGTGACATGCTGGGTTTATTTTATGGTGATGCCAGTGAGCGCCGGATTTTCTGGCGGAAAGCGCAGTTTGAGTTTGAGCAGAGCGTCACGCAGCAGGGTGGCAATCATCAAATTGCGATGCGTTTTTGAATTGGCCGGCACCACTGTCCATTGAGCGTTGGGCGTGCTGGTGGCGTTCAGCAGTGCCTCATAGGCTTTTTGATAGGGTTTGAACTGTTTTCGCACCTCTATGTCGCCCTGGGCAAACTTCCAGTGCTTGGTGACATCGTCAATGCGTTCCTGCAGGCGGATGCGCTGCTCCTCATAACTGATATGCAGCATGAACTTCAGAATAATCGTGCCGGTGTCAGTCAGCATGCGTTCGAAGTCGTTGATTTGCGCGTAGCGCTGTTTTGTTTGTTTGGGTGTGATCCAGCCGTTCACCGGCGGTACCAGCACATCTTCGTAGTGGCTCCGGTTAAAAATAACGATCTCGCCGTTGCCCGGCATTTTCTGGTGAATGCGCCACAAAAAGTCATGGGCACGTTCTTCGTCAGTTGGTGCCTTCCAGCCGACGGTGTGAACGCCCAGCGGGCTCATGCGATTGAAAACTCCCCGCACCGTTCCGTCCTTGCCAGAGGTATCAGTGCCTTGCAGTATCACCAGCAGCTTGTAGCGCCGGTCGGCATAAAACAGGTTTTGCAAACCGTCAAGTTCTTCTGCCAAAGCCTGGGTAGCGGCAATGTCTGCCTGTTTGTCACCGCTTGAAAACGGTTTGGCAGCGGGGTCAAAGTCTTTGAGCAGCCGCCCTTTTTGCCCACTTTTTCCATTTGCCACCGGTAGCTGCCAGTCTGATTGTTTGGACATGAGGGTTCCTGTTGTTAAATGAAATGCAGGTCTGGAGCTCACTATAAATCGGATAAACGGATTGAACTGAAAGCTACACTTCGCTCCTTCGTTTTCTAATGTGCCTGCAACATGCTCTTTAATCCCCAAAACCAGCCGCTTGGCTATGCTGGTGATGTCACCGTACAGCAGGCGTTTGACCAGTGGCAGGCAGGAAATGCCGTGCTGGTTGACATACGCACCGACGCTGAGCGCGAGTGGGTCGGGTTTGTTCCCGGTGCCGTGCTGCTCCCGTTCAAGCAATGGCCGGGTATGGCGCTGAACCCTGATTTTGATGCGGGCCTGCAGGTAGCAGCCTCAACTGGTCAAAAATTGCTGCTGCTGTGCCGCAGTGGCATACGTTCGATTGCAGCGGCCAAACGCGCTGCTGCACTGGACATTGAAGCCTACAACATTCTGGAAGGATTTGAAGGTGATGCGGACTTGAATGGGCAGCGCGGCACACTGGGCGGCTGGCAGATGCAGGGTTTGCCGTGGCAGCAAAACTGAAGTGGAAAGTCAAGCGCAGCCTACTGGAAAACCTTTAGTTTTTGCCAGCTGGCCTGCTGACAAACCTGTTCATAATCCACCCGCATGAGCTTTCTCGCACTAGACGTTGGCAACACCCGCCTGAAATGGGCGCAATACGACAAGCCAGCATCCGGCGCGCAGCTGATTGCGCATGGAGCGGTGTTTCTGGAAAACATCGACAAACTGGCTGAAGGCGACTGGAGCAGCATCACCGCGCCCAGCAAGATATTGGGTTGTATCGTGGCTGGGGACGCCATCAAGCGCCGTGTCGTCGAGCAGCTCGATTTGTGGGACGTGACCCCGAACTGGGTCATCTCCAGCAACCAGGAAGCCGGCGTGACCAACGGCTATGACTTCCCGGCACGGCTGGGCGCTGACCGTTGGGTAGCAGTCATTGGCGCACACCACCGGTTGCTGGCGCGCGGCCTGTCCAAACCCTGCATTGTGGTGATGGTGGGAACCGCTGTAACGGTAGAGGCAGTTGACGCCGAAGGCAAGTTTTTAGGCGGCGTTATTTTGCCCGGCCACGGCATCATGCTGCGTGCGCTTGAGTCGGGCACCGCCGGCCTGCATGTGCCGACCGGAGAGGTGTGCAATTTCCCGACCAACACCAGCGACGCGCTGACCAGTGGCGGCACATTTGCCATTGCCGGTGCTGTACAGCGCATGGCTGACAACCTGGCAGCCCATTGCGGCCAGGCGCCGGTGTGCATCATGACGGGTGGTGCGGGCTGGAAGATGGCGCCCAGCATGTCGATTGAAGTTGAATTGGTGGAAAGTCTGATTTTTGACGGATTGCTGGAGGTGGCGCAGCGCAGGTGTAGGGTTTGAAATTGAGTGTTTGCTATGTATTTAGTAGCTGCTTGCGCTTACTTTACGTGGGCTAGAGGCCTAAATGATCATATTTTTCGGTGTTAACAGTTAATGGCTATCTTCCGGAAGGCGTGCCCGCCAGACCCGACTGCCGCCACGCTAGGTGCAACTGCGTGTCTGAGGTGAAGCCCGCCACCTGCGCTGCGCTGGTAACGTTGTGGCCTGCATGAAGCGCTGCCCGTGCGGTAGCCAGCCGGATGCTGCGCACCGGGCCGTCTTCTACAAACACGCGGTTGCTCACTACTTCTCACAGTGGCTCAATAGCCTGCAGCTCTTCAAGAGGGTGGTGGTGCGTGGTCACTCGCCGGCCTTTTAGTAGCCCTGCATGTGCTGCCAGTACAGCGCCTGCACACACCGTGACCAGATCCAGTTCGCCAGCTTTTAGGCGCAGGCCGCGCAGCCAGTGCAGCAAGGTGCAGGAGGCCACCGATGTGATTGCGATGGTGTTACCCGGCCGGCCGACCAGCACCAGCCACGTCGGCGTTGGCGTTGGCAACTGATCGGGCAATGCCGTCAATCCCGTTAAATGCACGCCGACAGAAGTAGCAGGGCGAACAAGACCTGAACCGGCGCTTTGGCAGGTGACATGGGGTGGATCAATTGCTATAAAACCTGGAGCTGCTTAGCCCAATATTTATGGGACTTGAATCCAAAAAGACCTGACTGTGTACGCACCTCGGGTCAAGACTCTCGTCATTCCCGCCTTCGCGGGAATGACGGCTGCGTGCTGGGAGAATATTTTACCAGTTCATATATAAAATCGGTCTCTAGCCAGCGTAAAGTGCGCGCAAGCAGCTATTAAAATCATAGTAGATCTGCAACCTTGCACACCTTGGCGAAGCGGCCGTCCAGCACCGTGGCGGTGCGCATTTGTTGGTTTCATCCAGCTGCATGTGGACAAGAGTCGATCAGATCAGGACATTTTTAGACACGACTTTTTGCGGTGGATTGGGCGTCAATCAATTGAGTGAAACCCATGCCTGATCAATACTTTGCGCAAATGCTGCGCTACAGCCAATCAAATCAACAATGTCCACCACAAACGGCAGGTTTGATTCGCTGAAAGCCAGCTTCAGGTTGCCTTTTTCCTCAAAGCCCATCGGCAACTCAGCGCGCAAGCAAATACAAAACCAATCGCTAGTGCGGCAATAACCAAACGCAAACTGTCGAGTTGAATTTTTTTGACATGCCTGATTATTGAGCAGGGACAAGCATGACGATAGTCAAATTCAGATGTGAGACTAAAGAATCAAACCACCGTCACGCTCGCGCCGTCACCTTTTACGGCAATCACTCCAATCTGGTAAACCGCCTCACCCGCATCACGCAACGTTTTCGCAGTCGCCTCAGCATTCGCCGCATCGATGACTACCACCATCCCAATGCCGTTGTTAAACGTGCGGTTCATTTCTATATCGTCAATCCCCGCTGTTTTCTGTAGCCAGGCGAACAACTCGGTTTGTGGCCAGCTGCCTTTGACCAGGTGCGCGGCTGTGCCCTCGGGCAACACTCTGGGGATGTTTTCCAGCAGACCGCCGCCGGTGATGTGGGCGAGTGCTTTGATGGGGTGCGCCGCCAACGCCGCCAGTACGTTTTTGACGTAAAGGCGGGTCGGTTCCATCACGGCTTGTTTGAAGGGTTTGCCGTCGAGCTTTTCAGGCAGATTGCTTCCTGCACGTTCAATACATTTGCGCACCAGACTGAACCCGTTGGAATGCACGCCGCTGCTGGCCAGGCCCAGCACCACATCTCCGGGCGCCACGCCCGTACCACTCAAAATTTTTGATTTTTCAACCGCGCCGACGCAAAACCCGGCCAGGTCATATTCGCCTGCCGGGTACATGCCGGGCATCTCGGCGGTTTCGCCGCCAATCAACGCGCAGCCGCTCAGCTCACAGCCTTTGGCAATGCCGCCAATCACCGCAGCGGCAACCTCGATATCCAGCTTGCCGCAAGCAAAGTAGTCGAGGAAAAACAGCGGCTCGGCGCCTTGCACCAGCACATCGTTCACGCTCATGGCGACCAGGTCAATGCCGACCGTGTCGTGCATGTTCCATTCAAACGCAAGTTTGAGCTTGGTGCCCACGCCGTCGGTACCACTGACCAGTACCGGCTCCTTGAATTTTTTGGACACCTCAAACATCGCGCCAAAGCCGCCAATGCCTGCCAGCACGCCGTCGCGCATGGTTCTTTTGGCTAACGGCTTGATGCGCTCAATCAGAGCGTCGCCGGCGTCAATGTCAACGCCTGCGTCTTTGTAGCTGATGGAATTCGGGTTGGTTGGCGTCGTCATGGGTGCTTGCTATGTCAGTGGCGCCGCACAGTGCGACCCCGATAGAATGTGAGTGCTCATTCTAAAGGCACTATGCAATTTACCTCCACTCAAAAACGCGCGTCAGCCTGGTGCCTGATTGGCGTGCTGATCGTGCTGGCGCTGTGGCTATTGGGGCCGGTGCTGACGCCATTTGTCGTCGCTGCTGTGCTGGCTTATGCGCTCACGCCGCTGGTCAACAAACTTGACAGCCTGGGCCGGGGACGCATGCCGCGTGTGCTGGCGGTCGTCATTGTGGAGCTTCTGTTTATCGTGGCGGCGTTGAGTCTGGTGCTGCTGATTGTGCCCATCGTGGCCAAAGAGATCCCCTTGCTGCGCGAGCAGATCCCGCTTCTGGCTGACCGTATCAACAACGGTTTGACGCCCTGGCTGGCCCAGTTCGGCATAAAGGTATCGCTTGATTTCGGTAGTCTGAAAACCCTGGCTATGAAATACCTCAATGCCAATTATGAAGAAATGTTTGGCTCGGTGGTGTCGTCGGTACGCCTCGGTGGAAGTGTGGCGCTGGCTGTGATTGGCAACGCTGTGCTGATACCGGTGGCGCTGTTTTACCTGTTGATGGACTGGGATAAATTTGTAGCCACGCTGCTTGAGCTGGTGCCGCCGCCCATGCGCAGTGCGTTTGACAGCTTTACCGACGAGGCTGATTCAGTGCTGGGCCAGTATCTGCGCGGGCAGTTGCTGGTGATGCTGGTAATGGCCGCTTTTTACGCCATTGGGCTGGCGCTGTTTGGGCTGGATCTGGCGTTGCCCATCGGCATCTTTACCGGGCTGGCGATGTTCATCCCCTACCTCGGCTTTGGCGTGGGTTTGATACTGGCCATTCTGGCTGGCCTGCTGCAATTTGCGTCGATCAAGGTTTTTGTCATGGTGGCAGTGGTGTACGGCATTGGGCAATTGCTTGAAAGTCTGGTGCTGACCCCGCGCATGGTTGGCGAGCGTATCGGCCTGCACCCGCTGGCAGTGATTTTTGCGTTGCTGGCGTTTGGCCAGGTGTTTGGATTTGTCGGTGTGCTGATTGCGCTGCCAGCAAGTGCAGTGCTGCTGGTGGCTGTTCGCCGTATCAAGCAGCGCTACATGACCAGCAAGCTGTACAAAGGCCAATAAAAGCCAATGAACACCACCATTACCGCATGAAGCAGATTGCGTTAGACATCGGGCTGGCAACAGAGGCCTCATTTGCCAATTTTTTCGCCGGTCCCAATGAGGCTGCCTGCAAGCATCTGGAGCTCTGGACGGGCAGCATTTTGCGCTCGCCTGTACCAACCTACTTATGGGGTGAGCCGGGCTGCGGCAAAACCCACTTGCTCAAATCAGCTGTTGGTGCGTTGCAATTGCAGGGCGCACGCATCGGCTGGCTTGACGCATCCACAACTGAGCCGCCTGAGTTCAACAACGCCTGGGCAGCGATTGTTTTAGACGAATGCCACCTGTACAGCGCCGTGCAGCAGCACTGTGCATTTAACTGGTTTGTCAATGCCGTCAGCAGTCCGGATGGGCATTCGTGCGGTGTGCTGGCAGCAGGCAGTGTGCCGCCTGCTGATTTAAAACTGCGGGACGACCTGCGCAGCCGCCTGGGCTGGGGCCATATCTACGAGCTTCATGCACTCAGTGAGCCCGAGCGCCGCGGCGTGCTGCGCGCCCAGGCCGATGCACGCGGCATTTTTTTAAGTGATGAAGTTATCGGTTTTGTACTCAGCCGCTTTTCTCGCGATTTGAGCAGCCTGATGCAACTGCTGGATCAGCTCGATGGCTACGCCCTGCAAACACAGCGCGCCATCACCGTGCCTTTGATCAAAGCCATGCTGGAAAGCCAATGAAACCAAAAATTGCCCTGTTTGATCTGGATCACACGCTGATCCCGTTCGATTCAGACTATGAATGGAACGAATTCACAATTGCGCAAGGCTGGCGCGATGGCGATGAATTTCGGCGCGCAAACGACGCCTTTTTTGCCCAATACCGAGCCGGCACGCTTGACATTCATCAGTACGTGCGTTTTGCCACCCAGGCTATCCGGGACAAAGGCGCTATTAAATCAATAGCTGCTCACGCGCTGTTTATGTCGGCTAGCGTGCTAAAAGGCATCAAAAAACCGGCTACTGACCTGGTGCGCAGCCATCAGGAAGCGGGTGACACCGTCGTCATCGTCACCGCCACCAATGAATTTGTCACGCGCCCAATTGCTGCTGCCTTTGGTATCAGTGAGCTGATCGCCATTGAGCTGGTGCGTGATGTCCAAGGGGAATTGACTGGCGACATCCTGGGCACGCCATCTTTTCGTGAAGGCAAAGTCACCCGGGTCGAAGCCTGGCTGGCTGCGCGCGGCTTGACCTGGGAAGGCGTTGACACCACCTTTTACAGCGATTCAATGAACGACTTGCCGCTGCTTGAAAAAGTCAACCATCCCGTCGCCACCAATCCCGATGAGCGCCTGCGCCAGCTTGCCACCGAGCGCGGATGGCGCATACTTGACTTGTTCTAAACCCTTTTTACCCTTCCCGTCCTCCATCAGTTGAGTTTGCCAGCCTGAAAAAGCGTGACAACGTGGCATGTGAATTCCTGAAACCTTTGACTTCATGATTAAAAAATTCATCGACAAACTGTTTGGCAAGACTGGCGCTGCAGCGTCTGCAGTCAAAGCTACTCAAAAGTCCCCGTTCGGCATGCGCAACGACATCGCTGTCAAAGACCACGGCATCAACCCCAAGCTGGTTGACGAGCGAGCCATGGATGTGGTGCTGACACTAAAAAATGCTGGTTTTCAAGCCTATATCGTCGGCGGCGCAGTGCGCGATTTGCTGGTGGGTCTGAAACCCAAAGATTTTGACGTGGCCACCGACGCCACGCCTGAAGAAGTAAAACGCCTGTTTCGCCGCGCCTTCATCATTGGCCGGCGCTTTCGGATTGTTCACGTCATTTATGGCCGCGGCCGTGAGCACGAAGTCATTGAGGTATCGACTTTTCGTGCCTACCTGGACAGTAGCCAGGCTGAACAGGTGGGCGGCAACGAGCGCACCAGCAAGACTGAACTGGCCGGCATGACGCATGCGGTTGACAGCTCGGGCCGGGTGCTGCGCGACAACGTCTGGGGCCCGATGCAAGAAGACGCCGCGCGGCGCGACTTCAGCATCAACGCCATGTACTACGACCCGCAGTCGCAAGTGGTGGTGGACTATCACAACGGCATCAAGGACGCGAGTAAAAAAATCATCCGCATGATCGGTAACCCGTCGGTGCGCTACCGCGAAGACCCGGTGCGCATCATTCGGGCGGTGCGTTTTGCAGCCAAGCTCAATGCACTGGGTTTCAAGTTTGAAGACAAGACCGTGCAGCCCATCAAGGGCATGGTCAAGTTGCTGGCGGACGTGCCGCAATCCAGGTTGTTTGACGAGATGCTCAAGTTGCTGCAAACCGGCCATGCGCTGGCCAGCATTGAGCAGCTCAAAACTCTGGGGCTGACCGGCATTTACCCGCTGCTGGATGTGGTGGTTGAAAACTCTGACCAACCATTTTTAAACCTTGCCCTGCAAGACACTGACCGCCGCGTTGCCGAAGACAAACCGGTAGCGCCCAGCTTTTTGCTAGCCTGCGTGTTGTGGACGGATGTGCGTGCCGGCTGGAATCAGCGCACTGCCCGAGGCGAGCACCTACTCCCCGCACTGCATGACGCGATTGACGATACCTTCAACGCGAAGATTGGTGATGTATCAGGCCGCGGCAAGCTGGGCGGCGACATGCGCGAAATTTGGGCGATGCAGATTCGCTTTGACAAACGCGTCGGCTCTTCGCCCTATTCGATGCTGGAGCAACCACGCTTTCGCGCCGGTTTTGACTTTTTGCGGCTGCGCGCCCAAACCGGCGAGATTGAGATGGAATTGGCTGAATGGTGGGAAAAGTTTTCAACAGCGTATGACGACGAGCGCCACGAAATGATTGAAACCCAGCGCCTGGCGCAGCTGCAAAAGCCGCAGCAGCCAAGGGTTCGGGTCAAGAAGCCAGACGCACCCGCACCAGACGTACGCTTTGCAGAAGCCGCAGATTCAGCGCCCGGCGACAGTCACGAACAGGGTGAGTTTGCACCTGCAAGAAAACGCCGCCGTCGCCGCAAGCCTGCTGGCAGCAGTGGCAGTGCGCAGGGCAGTGCGCAGGGCAGTGCGCAGGGCGGGGCGGCTCCTGAAGCCTGAAGAAAATGGCCATGCAGTGGTAACGGCCTACATTGCGTTAGGCGCCAATTTGGGCGATGCCGCGCAAAGCATCCGGCAAGCGGTTTTGGACATCAACGCCTTGCCTGAATGCAGCGTCAAAAAAACATCGAGTTTTTACAGGACAGTGCCGTTGGAAACATTCCCGGGCCACGCACCGGGCGGCGACTACATCAATGCTGTGGTGGCTATTGAGACTTACCTTGCACCGCATGCGCTGCTACAGTTTTTGCAGCAAATAGAACTTTCGCATGGCCGAGACAGGCCTTACGTCAACGCACCCCGCACGCTGGATCTGGACTTGCTGCTCTATGGCCACAGCCGCATTGATTCACCTGAGCTGACTGTGCCGCACCCGCGCATGTGGCAGCGCGCTTTTGTACTGATGCCGCTGGCCGAAATAGCGCCTGAACTTGTGACGCATGACGCGCTACACGCAGTGCATGGCCAAGCCATTTTAAAACTTTAACTTGTGCGCAATGTCCATCACAGAAATCACTTCAGCAGGAGCTTTCATGACCCAGCCCTCAGCCACTGGGGCCACGACATAAGCGGAATCCAGCTGCAAATCAGCACAGGCTTGCCAAAAGCCTTTGGTGACTCTGGGCGCGCTTGAAAACTTGGCTTCAAAACCGATTTTGCGTTGACCCTTTTCAACCACCACGTCCATTTCGGTGCCTGCTGCCGTGCGGTAAAACGACAGGCTCGCACCGCTCGGCAAGTGGTTGGCGATTTGTTCCACCACAAAGCCCTCCCATGACGCGCCGGTACTAGGGTGGCCCAGCAAATCATTGACCTCGTGAATTGACAGCAGGCTGTGCAGCAAGCCACTGTCGCGCACATAGACTTTGGGCGACTTGACGAGGCGCTTGCCCAGGTTGACAAAATGCGGCTCCAGGCGGCGCACCATCAGCGTGTCACACAAGTGGTCGAGGTAGCGTGTGCTACTTGAAGGTGAGATGCCTAGCGAGCCCGCCAGAGTCGAAGCATTGAAAACTTGGCCTTGCAAGTGCGCCAGCATGCGCCAGAAGCGGTGCATGAGTTGCGCATCAACGTTGATGCCAAGCGCAGGCAAATCCGTATTCAAAAAATGCCTGATCAGTGCGTCCCGCCAAGCCCATGATGCTTTGTCGGTTTTAGCGGTGTAGCTGTTTGGAAACCCGCCGCGTAGCCACAACGTTTGCGTGTCAGCGAAATTTTCAAACACCTCTTGCAGTAAAAGTGGTGCCATGTCGACCAAAGCCAGCCGCCCCGCCAAAGACTGCGATTGCTTGAGGAGTTTGAATGATGCCGAACCCAGAATCAAAAACCGGCCTGGACGGCGGTCTGCGTCAATTTCACCGCGCAGCAACTGCAGTATTTCGGGCTGGTTCTGAATTTCATCCAGTACCACCAAGCGGTGGCGGTTGGCTTCAAAAAAAGCGCTGGCGTTGCCTAGCCTGGCCTGGGCCTGCGGGCTGTCAAGATCAAGGTACACGCCCGTTTCAGGGTTGTCAGCAAAGGCTTTGGCCAATGTGGTTTTGCCAACCTGGCGTGCGCCCAATATGCCAACCGCTGGGCTCCAGCTTAGAAAATCTTGAATAACAGCTTGATTGATACGGGAAAACATCCTTGCATTTTAAGCAGTCCGTGAAGAATATGCAAGGAGAATAAATAGAAAAAACCTTGTCCTAATCACCGAGTGTCAAACGTTTCGGCGTGATCTCCACTGAATCCGTTGTGGTGCTCATCCACACCGTGCCGTCTTGCACCGTGATCTGCAGCTGCATGCTGCGCTCGGCCAGCCTGGCCAATGCCTGGCTTTGCGCGGCTTCAATCTGCCACACCACCAGATTGCTGGCGCGGGTGAGTTTGGTTTCAATGCCTTTCCACCAGACCGCAGTGCTGCTTGAAAAGCTGTAGGCCGTGACCCTTTCAGCGCGGCCTGCGGCTTTCATCAGGCGCTTGTCGTCGGGCTGGCCCACGTCTATCCAGTGCAATATCTGGTCGGTGTAGTCCTTGTGCCAAAGGGCGGCCTCATCGACATCCCACAGGTCTTTGGCAAATTCAAGTTTGCCTTTTTTATCATCCCCGGGCACGTTCAGTGCAAACGCCAGCAGGCGAATCATCATGCGTTCGTCGGCCTCCGATGGGTGCCGGGCAATGATGACGTTGTGGTCAGCGTAGACGCTGCGATCCATATCGGCTATCGCCAGCTGGGCTTTGTAAATAGTGGCTTTAAGTGCCATGCGCGTCTTCTTTTTTAAATGCTGATACCTGTATTGGAACAGAGCGCCATTTGCGCCATGTTTCCCGCCAATCGTTATAGTTGCGCGATGCCTGCAACTCTCAAGTTATCTGTTCTCGATCAGTCAGCCGCCGTCACCGGCCGCACGGAAGACACCGCCATTCGTCAGACGCTGGCACTGGCCCAACACGCCGAGGCGCTCGGCTATCACCGTTTTTGGGTCAGCGAGCACCATAGCCACCCCAGCATCGTCGGCTCAGCACCCGAGGTGCTGATGGCTGCAATTGCAGCGACTACCAGCCGCATTCGCATTGGCAGTGCGGGCGTGATGCTGCCGCACTATGCACCGCTGAAGGTGGCTGAACAATTTCGGGTGCTGGAAGCACTGGCCCCGGGCCGCATTGACCTGGGCGTGGGCCGCGCGCCGGGCTCTGACATGCGCACCGCACGGCTGCTCAGGCAAAGCGCGCAGCAGTCAAGTGATGACTTTCCAATTCAGGTGCGTGAGCTGCAGGCCTGGGTAACCGGTCGTGAGGGCATTGACCTGCCTGAAGGCCACCCCGGTCATGGCGTCACAGCCAACCCGACTGGGCCCACCAGCCCCACGCTGTGGATGCTGGGCAGCTCTGACTACGGCGCGCAACTGGCTGCGCATTACGGACTGCCTTATGCATTTGCCTACTTCATCACAGACGGGCAGGGCACTAAGCAGGCACTTGATGTGTACCGCCAGTTGTACCGGCCAAGTAGCGCGCACCCCAAGCCGCAAGCGGTGCTGTGCGTGTGGGCGCTGGCGGCTGATACCGAGACTGAAGCGCTGTACCATTTTTCAAGCCGGGAGCGCTGGAAGATGGATCGCAACAAAGGTTTGATCGGCCCCTTGCCTTCACCCGAAGAAGTTGCAGCGCGCCCATACAGTGCCACCGACGAAGCACAAGCCAGTCAACTGCGAGCCAACGCATTGATAGGAAGCGGCCCGCAAGTAGCCGCCAGGCTGCGGGCGCTGGCTGAACAGCATCAGGTAGACGAGCTGGTAGTCATCACCTGGACGCATGACCCAGCTGCGCAGCGGCGCTCCTATGAGTTGCTGGCCAGAGAATTTTTTTAATTGCTGTTTAATAAAAGAAAGAAACAAACCAACATGACCACAAAACTCTTTAACACCGCTATCGCAGGCAGCCTGCCCAAGCCCGCGTGGCTGTCAGAAACCAACAAGCTCTGGCCACAATGGAAGGCGGATGGTGAAGAGCTGCAACAGGCCAAGGCCGATGCCACGTTGCTGTGGATCAAGGCGCAGGAAGACGCTGGCCTTGACGTGATTGGCGATGGCGAGCAGTCGCGCCAGCATTTTGTTCACGGCTTTTTGGAGCAGGTTGAAGGCATTGATTTTGCGCACAAAGTCAAAATGGGCATTCGCGACAACCGCTACGACGCAATGGTGCCGCAGGTGGTGTCAAGCCTCAAACTCAAAGGCCGCGTGCATGCTGTTGAGGCGCAATTGCTGCGCGCCCACACGACAAGAAAAATCAAGTTCACACTGCCCGGCCCGATGACCATTGTTGACACCGTGTCTGACCAGTTTTACGGCGACAAAATCGCCATGGCGATGGCCTTTGCCGAACTGTTGAACAAGGAAGCGCTGGCCCTGCAAGCAGACGGTGTTGACATCATCCAGTTTGACGAACCAGCTTTTAATGTCTACATGAAAGAAGCTGCTGACTGGGGTGTCAAGGCGCTTGAAGTTGCCGCGCGTGGGCTGACCTGCACCACGGCTGTACACATTTGCTACGGCTACGGCATCAAGGCCAACGACGACTGGAAAAAAACATTGGGCGACCAGTGGAGCCAATACGAACAGGTGTTGCCAGCGCTCGCTAAAAGCAGCATTGACCAGGTCAGCCTGGAGTGCTACCACTCGCATGTGCCGCCACACCTGATGGCGCTGCTGGAGGGCAAAGACGTGATGGTCGGCGTGATTGACGTGGCCAGCGACGAGATTGAAACGCCTGAGCAGATTGCCGACACGATTGGCAAGGCGTTGCAATACGTGCCTAAAAACCGACTGATCCCGTGCACCAACTGCGGCTTGGCACCGATGAACCGGGAGATCGCGATCAAGAAACTGAACGCACTGGGCCTGGGCGCTGCATTGGCCAGACAGCGCTACGCTTGAAAAATAATTATGAACCACGATCACAGCCACTCGCACTCGCATGAACCCGCCTGGAAACACGATGGAGTTCGGGTCGATAAATGGAAACACGACGGCGTCCGCGTCGTAAAAGCCAACCAGCTCGATGCCAACACCGCACAAACGCCAGGCATGGACAGGAAAGCCGCCATCAACTTTGCCCGCATGGGCGCGCAAAAGTTGTGGGCAGGAACCGTGACAATTCATGCCGATGCAAAAACCGGTGCGCACCACCATGGTCATCTGGAAAGCGTGATTTACGTCGTCAAAGGCCGCGCCCGCATGCGCTGGGGTGAGCACCTGGAGTTCACCGCTGAGGCCGGGCCGGGTGACTTTATTTATGTGCCGCCATACGTGCCGCATCAGGAGATCAATGCCAGCGCGACTGAGCTTTTGGAGTGCGTTCTGTGCCGAAGTGACGGTGAAGCCGTTGCAGTCAATCTGGACATCACTCCGGTTGAAAAGCCCGACACAGTGCTATGGATTGACCCTACCCATCCCAACGGCGGCGTGTAGCGGCTAAAAAACCTGTCATTAGTTTGCGCGGTAACTTCTCCTCACTTCATTAGCATTTCTCCTACATTGACGCATCTCCCGGCTTGGTAAAAACAGTGAATCTTCTTCAGGAATCACCATGCGAAACAATCCAGTGCCGTTTTATTCGACTTTTCAACCCAGCCTGTATTACCGTTTGCGCCACAGCAGAGTATTGAAAGCCAGTGGTGCGCTGCTGGGAGTTTTGCTATTGGTGCTGGCTGCTTCTCTGGTGCTGAACCGTTAACCGTACTTTTTGTGTGTGGATTGCAGGTAGCATGCCAGCTGTTGTTACCAGCAATTGAGGAAAATCCCATGAAAGCAATCTGGAATGGCGCAGTCATTGCGCAGAGTGACACCACGGTGGTACTGGAGGGCAACCATTATTTCCCCCAAGCATCACTTAACCGTGACTATGTGACCTTCAGCAACCACCACACCACCTGCGCATGGAAGGGCCAGGCCAGCTATTACTCGCTGCTGGTCAATGGCGAGATGAACACTGATGCTGTGTGGTTTTATCCAGAGCCCAAGCGAGAAGCTGAAGAGATCAAAGACCACGTTGGTTTCTGGAAGGGCGTGAAGATTGAGGCCTGAAAGTAAATGGGCAAGCAGACAAGCGGCGCTTTGTCTGATGGCGTGTGTGCAGCGCGCAGTACACACTGGTGCGTTCGAATAATTATTTGACCGACATCAATTAAAGGCTGACATGGATTTACTGAACCACGACATTGCACATGAGTTTCCTGAACACGTTGAAAAAATTCGGGATTTGAAAAGCAATGATGCGCATTTTGCAAAGCTGTTCAACGAGTACGACGAAGACAATCGCGCCATTAAAAAATACGAACTGGGTGGCGCTGTCATCAGTGAGGAAGCACTGGAAGAGCTGAAGAAAAAACGGCTGAATACTAAAGATCAGATCTATCAGCAACTGCTGCAGTCCTGAATTTAAACGCTTTCAGTCCCGCACATCAGCAACGGGATGGATGCCAAAGTCGGCCCGCATTAAAACCGCCAAAACATTTTTGGCTGCAACGCCCGCCGACGTCAATGCCCCGCTGGTTTTCAAACTTAAAAAACTCTGGCGATCGGGAAATGCGCTGCTACCCGCAGCGCGAAGCTGATCCTGCATGCCAGTGTCAATCACGCCGGGTGCCAATGAGCACACTTTTGCGCCGTTGGTTTTGAGCGCTTCTTCAAGCGCAACGCAGCGCGTGAAGTGATCCATTCCCGCCTTGGCTGCGCAATATCCTGCCTGTGATGCCATGGCGCGCCTGCCCAGACCCGAAGAAATATTCAACACCTTGCGCTCTGCTGGCCAATGGGATGTAGCGCGCAGAAATGCACTGGTCAGCTGCATCGGCGCTTCCAGTCCAACCCGCAGTGCATGGCTCAGGTCATCGGCGTCAACCTCACTCAAGGGGCCGATACGCGGAATAACGCCGGCATTGTTAATCAGGATGGCACTTGCAAAACTGCTGGCCGCCTGCTCACGCAGCCATTGCTCCAGCCGTGCAGAAGCAGCTGCGCCGCGCGCCAGGTCTTGCGTCCACTGCAGCAAACCCGCGCCTGTCTGCTTTGCCTGAACCGCCAATGCTTGACTGGCACTGCGGGAGATGCACAGCAACATGTTGCCCGGTTGCAGCAGCTGCTGCGCCATGGCCAGCCCCAAGCCACGTGATGCGCCAGTGATGATAAAAAGATGTTGGGTCATGTCAAAAATAGTTGCGATTAAATGGGCACAACGATTGGGAAACGGGCTTTCAGTCCGTCACTTCCGGGTACGAAAGAAGCTGTCAATGCGCTACGTTCAGATTCACTCAAAGAACGCCATAAAAAATCCCGCGCATTGCCTGCATCGCCCGCCACATACAGCTGTGTTGTCAGCAGCTCTTTTGTTCCCAATTTGACCTTGACGTGAATGTGTGGTGCGCGCCCGGCATATGCAGCAGGGCGCAATGTGCGAAAGCGGTAACTGCCATCACTGCCGACCGTCACGCGGCCAAAACCCTGAAAGCGCGGATCAGCCTTGCCGCCATCGCCCGGGTGGTGGTAGTGGCCGTCGTGGTCGCACTGCCAGATCTCAACCTGCGCCCCGGCTACAGGTTTGCCAGACAGGTTGCTGATGGTTCCTTCAACCCAGGCGCTCTGGCCTTTGGGGTAGTTTTGCTCGCCGCTCCTCAGCAAATCAAAGTCTGAATCTTTGGGCAAATCCACCGGATAAAACGGGCCTTCGGTTTGCGACGGCGTAGCGCGCAGCGGGGGCAATGGTTGAGCCCGACTTCCCAGCCACAAGGCAGGCGCAATGACGAGCGCAACCGTTGCGGTGCGGCGCTGCAAATGGTGTGCTGAATGTGAAGTGGTCATGGCATTTCCCGTTTAGCTGTCTAGGAGCCCAATGCACCTTTTGAAGTTCCTAAAAAGCGGGTGAATTTTCAAAAACCATCGACTCACCACTTGCTGGATGAACAAAGCGCAATGTGCTTGCGTGCAGCATCAGGCGCGCAGCTTTGGCCTGCACTGCGACAGGCGCATACAGCATGTCGCCCAAAATGGGATGGCCGATTGCCCTTAAATGCACCCGCAGCTGGTGGGTTCGGCCGGTGATGGGTTCGAGTTCAACGCGGGTGGTGTTGGTGTCCGTGTTGTGGTGCAGCACGCGCCAGCGGGTTTGGCTGGGTTTGCCATCGGGGCTGACAATTTGCAGCGGGCGGTTAGGCCAGTCAAGGGCAATGGGCAGGTCAATCAGTTGCCAGTCTGCCTGGGCATTCATCTGGCCGTCAACAACAGCTGCATAGCGCTTGTAAATTTGACGGGTTTCAAAAAGTTTTGACAGTGCACTTTGCATGGCCGCCCCGCGTGCCATCAACATCAAACCCGAAGTGGCCATGTCCAGCCGGTGAACAATCAGCGCGTCCGGGTAACTTTTTTGTACCCGGCAACTCAGGCAGTCCTGTTTGTCAATGCCCTTGCCAGGCACTGAAAGCAGGCCAGAGGGCTTGCTCAAAACCAGCAAATGCCGGTCTGCATAAACGCTGTCAATGCCCGCACCGGATTCAGGCACCCGGTGCTTTGCCTTTTGGCGGGGGAAAGTTATGCACGGCAGGACTGGCACGTTTGATGTCCCGCAGCATGAACAAATAAAGACCTTCCACCTTGTCGCGCGCCCACGGCGTTCTGCGTAAAAACTTCAGGCTGGACGCTACGCTGGGTTCACTTTGAAAGCAGCGTATTGCAATGCGCTGCCCCAGTTCATCCCAGCCGTAATGGTCAGACAACGCCGTCACGATGGCCTCCAGCGTTACCCCATGAAGCGGGTTGCCCTGCTGGAGATCACCAGGGGTGGTTTCCTCAATCACTTGTTCTTCAGTTTGCCGCGCACGGGTACCTGGGTAACGACCGTCGGGCGGACTGCATCAGGGGAAACTGTCTTGGGCGGCGATGTGTCTTTTTTTGGTTTTTTAACCATCTTGCTGGTGTTTTGTTGACCTTTTGCCATGCTGTTCTCCGGTGGGTTTGAAAAGATAAATTATCAGGGAAAAATACGCCGGTTACGGCTTCTGCTGCAAGCCTGCTGAGCGCCTACCTGTCTCCGTTGGCCCGAATGCGCATCACATCCAGCGCCGACACGCCAGCAGCATTGTTGCCCCAACTGCTGCGGATATGCGTCAACACTTCAGCCACATCGCTGTCCGGCAGTACCAGCACAAATGGCGGCATGCCAAAGGGTCGTGGGTTGCCAGCGGTTGCAGGTGCATAACCACCGTTTAAAACCATTTGCACCAGATTGGCAGTCTGCGGCATCAGCACTGCCCGGTTGCCAGCCAGCGCCGGGTAAGCACTGGCAACGCCTTTGCCTTCGTCGCCATGGCATTGCGCGCAGTGCTGCTCATACAGCTTGTTGCCACGCGCAGTTGAAATGCCCGGCAAGGCTCGTGAAGGAGTGGCCGCAGCAGGTACAAGCGCCTTCAGATACACCGCCATCGCGGTCAAGTCTGTGTCGTTGAAATGCTGCGTACTCTTGAGCACCACTTCAGCCATCGGGCCATTGACTGAAGCTTGCGGCGAGCGTCCTGTTTTGAACAAGGCCTTGATGTCGTCAAGTGGCCAGCTGGCGACGCTGGCCTCTTTTAGTGAAACAAGTGACGGTGCATACCAGTTCTGTACCGGTATCAGCCCGCCTGCCAGGTTTAAACCGTCGGTAGCGCCCAGCGCATTGCGTGCTGCGTGGCAGGCACTGCAATGGCCCAAACTGTTCACCAGATACGCCCCCCGATTCGCCTCAACGGTTGCGCTTGCATCAGGCTGAAAAGCTCTAGGCGTGAAGTACAGCGCCCGCCAGACCGCCAACGCTGCCTGCAAGTCGTACGGAAAGCGCACCGCATGCGCTGTATTGATTTGGCTGACGGCAGGCAAGCTGGCCAGAAAAGCAAACAGCGCATCAGAATCTTCCCGCGTCACCAGCGTGTAGCTGGTGTACGGAAAAGCCGGGTACAGCAAACGCCCATCTTTGGATTTGCCGTGGTGCATGGCGCGCCAGAAATCATCCCGGCTCCAGCTCTTGATACCGGTAGCAACATCAGGCGTGAGGTTGCTTGCATACACCGCACCAAACGGTGTCTCGATTCCCAAGCCACCCGCATACGGCAAACCGCCAGGCGCTGTGTGGCAGCCAGCGCAGTTGCCCACTTTGGCCAGATACGCGCCGCGCTCTGCTGTGCTGCTGGCAGCCAGTGGCGCTGCTACAAGCACATTGCCATGCGTGTTCAATTGCCACACGATTGCCGCTCCCACAGCGAACATGCCAAATAGCCCAAAAAGCACCTTCACCAATGTGCTCATGGCATGGGCGCACTGCCGCAGCTGATGGCGGTTTGGCCTGCAATCAGTAACGGCGCGCTGTTAACGGGTTTTGTAGCGGCGGGCAGGCGTTGTGATGCCAGATAGCTGCTGACGGCGTTGATGTCAACGTCAGGCAGCAGCGCCACCACTGCCTTCATGCAATCAGGCGCGTATGCTCGCCGCTTGCCCGCCTTCCACGCGCCCAGCTGGGCATTGAGGTAATCACGCGGCAAGCCCAGCAGGCCGGGGACGTTGGGCGTGACGCCCGTCATGGCGCTGCCGTGGCATTGCACGCAGGCCGGCAAGCCGCGCCTCGCATCACCGCGCAACACAAGTTGCTGGCCGCGTGCCAGCTCTGCAGCACTGGCGGTGGTTTTTTCAGGTGGTGGGTACGGCACGTCCAGGCTGGCAAAGTGCTGCGCCATTTCCATCAGATAGGTTTCCGTCAGCGGCGCAATCAGCTGCGTCATCAGCGCGTAGTGGCGTTTGCCGTCCCTGAAGTTAACAAGCTGGTTGTACAAATAGCCAGCTGGCTTGCCTGCCAGGCGCGGGTAGTAACCGTCAGGCGCAGCCCGCCCTTGTGGGCCGTGGCAGGCAGTGCAGGCCAGGGTGCGCTGGGCCATATCGTCTTTAAAGTTTGCGGTGGCACCGGCCGCATCGGCCGCACCAGTGGCCAGGAAAGCCAGAGCGGCAAGGCAGACGGTGATGGGTCTGCTGCTAAAAAAAGTTTGTGTGAGGGGCATGGCAGCAAAAAATTGGCGGGCGCTGGTACGCTGGCTGGCCAGATTTTGCCTGAATCAATGCTTTAGGCAATCTGCAAAGAAATAGGCCTTTTTATAAGCGTTTTAGGCCTCTAGCCCACATAAAGTACGCGCAAGCAGCTACTGTTTTAATAGCAAACACCAATCCCTGACACGCTCGCAAGCCCACAGCGCATCATCATGCGGCAGGTCATGTCCGGCCCAGCGATGCACCTGATGCGCTGCCTGCCAGGCATTTGCCAGCTGCATGGAGCACACGGGGACATGCCCAGCAGGGCGTAGAGCGGCTTGATGCTTGGGCAAACAATTGCTGGCGCGCAAACATCGTTACATGTCCTGGTGACGGTTTGCTGCCCGGATTTGCTGACGCGGTTTTGCTAAATTCTTCTGCCTCAAAACCTATTCTTTGGCATCGGGCTTGGCTGTGCGCAAACTGAGCAACATGGTCGCAGCCAGTATGACCACAACAACACCAAGCGACACCGCCACCGGAATTTTGTAGACATCAATCAGGCACATCTTGGTTCCGATAAACACCAAAATGATTGCCAGCCCATAGTTCAGCAGATGAAATTTGTTGGCCACTGCGGCCAGCAGAAAATACATGGCGCGAAGCCCCAAAATCGCAAACACATTGCTCGTCAAAACGATAAACGGGTCGTTGGTGATCGCAAAAATTGCCGGGATGGAGTCCACTGCAAAAATGACGTCTGTCAACGCGATCAGGCAGATCACCATGAACAGCGGAGTGGCAATTTTCTTGCCGTTTTCGACCGTCCAGAAATTTTCGCCGTCGAAGTTTTTGCTAACCGGCAGCACCCTGCGCAGCAGCTTGAGCGCCGGGTTGTCGTCCAGGTTGGGCTCTTTGCCAGCCGCCCACCACATCTTGATGCCGGTCAGGATCAGGAAAGCGCCAAAGACATACAACACCCAATGAAACTCGGCCAGCAGCCAGCCACCCACCAAAATCATGATGGTACGCAGCACGATGGCGCCAATAATGCCAATCATCAACACCCGCTTTTGAAAATGCGGAGGGACAGCAAAGTAGGTAAAGATCAACAAAAACACAAAGATGTTGTCAACCGCCAATGATTTTTCAATCAGGTAACCGGTCAAGAATTCAAGCGACTTGGTGTTGGCTATTTCGACCGAGCCAGTGGTGTCCCGGACTGCCCACCAGAAAAGACCGTTGAACAGAAAACTGAGCGCGATCCAGACCAGCGACCAGTTCAATGCTTCCTTGACACCGATCTCATGCGAGCCCTGCTTTTTGAGAACCACAAAATCGATGAACAACGAAACCAGCACGATAGCGACGAATACAGCCCATAGCCACAAGGGTGCAATTGTTTGCATGTTTGCCTTAAAAATAGTGTGTGAAGAAGCGATGCAGGCAAAGCGGGAATAGCAGAAATATTTGCCCGCCTGCTTGAAAACTGCTGCAAGTCTATTTTAAAAACCATCTCTTTTTTATCTGACAAACCGTTCAATAACTTCTGAAAAACAGAAGTGTTGAAAGTCATTTGTGTGCTGTTGATCCAGTGGTTTCAAATTAAGCCGATGAGTAAAAAGGCAGCTTCCTGGGTACAGCGGTTTGCCCTGAAGCCGCTTTTTGTAATGTCTCGTTTTTACGAAGTATTTGTCCTGTAAATACTGCTTTCACCGAAGTGTTTTGACTGCTACTCTTGAATGTTCTTTAATTTTCAGGAGATTGGCATGAAGAAATTCTTATTGCTGCTGGTGATGGTTTTTACATTTGGCCTGTCAACGGTGGCCATGAACGCTGAAGCAGCCAAACGCATGGGTTCGGGCAAGTCTTTGGGCACGCAACGCCAATCCGCGCCGGACAAAGCGCCTGCGCAGTCAACCGCAGCAGCGCCCGCGGCTGGCGCAGGCGCAGGCGCGGCAGCTGCTCCCAAGCGTTCGTGGATGGGGCCAATCGCAGGCCTGGCAGCAGGCCTGGGTCTGGCGGCATTGGCATCACATCTGGGTTTTGGCGAAGAGCTGGCATCGATGCTGATGATGGGCTTGCTGGCAGTTGCTGTGATGGTGGCTATTGGCTGGTTTATGAAGAGGCGTGCTGCTGCCCAGCAAGAGCCGGGCTCGCAGGCTGACGGCATGCAATATGCCCGCGTTGATGGTGCAGACCAGAGCAGCGCGCGGCCAGTTGTACCGGCTTACAAGGTCGCCATGCCAGCCAGCCAAAGCACGACAGGCGGCTCCATGATTGGCTCTGGTCTTGCGTCTGTATCTTCCAGCCGCATTCCGGCTGATTTCGACGTGGCAGGTTTTGAGCGCAACGCCAAAGTCAACTTTATCCGCCTGCAGGCAGCCAACGACATGGCCAACCTGGACGACATTCGCCAGTTCACCACGCCTGAAATGTTTGCTGAGCTGCGGATGGAGCTGGCTGAGCGCGGAACAGCGAAGCAAAAAACCGACGTTGTGAGCATTCAGGCCGAAGTGCTGGAAGTTGATGAAAATGCCGCCCGTTATCTGGTCAGCGTCCGCTTTACCGGCGTCATTCGCGACGAACTCGACAACACCGACGAGGCGTTCAATGAAATCTGGCATCTGGAAAAGCAGCGCCAGGGCAATGCAGGCTGGGTACTGTCGGGCATTGAGCAGACCGCGTAACAGGCTTTCCTGCCAGGCACACCAGCTGCCCGGCTTTGATTCAACAGGGCGCACTGTCATCAGACTGCCCTGTTTTTTTACGCCTGCCCAGCATGGCTTGATGGCGGCAAAAGTGGCTGTGCTGCGGTGATTGAAGTGCAGAGTTGCGCCAACCCGGCGTTGCGCGACAATCGCGTTTTATTTTTATTGACAAGCGATTTCCCCATGCCCAGTTACACCGTTCGACCCGTTGCCCCGCGCGATGCCAAAGCCATTGCTGAAATTCATGTAGCCACCTGGCAAGCTGCCTATCAGGGCTTGATTCCTGACGATGTTTTGAGAGTCATGACATTTGAAAAGCGCCTGGCTTACTGGAAAGAAGCCATTGAATACAGCGACCCGCAAATATTGGTGGCAACAGACGGAGATAAGGTGGTTGGTTTTGTCGGTTTTGACCGGTCGCGTGATCCGGGCACCAAGTCCAGTGTGGGTGAAATCTGGGCCATGTACGTGATGCCAGAGCACTGGCGTCAAGGCATTGGCCTGGCTTTGTGGGACGGTGCCCGCGATGGGCTGAAGGAAGAGGGCTGCACGCAAGTCACATTGTGGGCACTGGTAGCCAATGAGCGTGCGCTACAGTTTTATGAGCAGGCCGCGGGCTTTAAACGCGAAATGCCATCCATTCGCACGACGGCGTACGGCAGCGTAAAACTCGAAGAAATACGCCTGAAGCGGGCTGTGGATTAAACCGCTGTTGTTACCGCATTTGTCCTACAGGGCTTGGCTGCTGCAACGCACAGGCATTTGGTTGAATTTTTTTGACAATCCGGTGTGCATGGACTGGTTTTAGTCGGTGTTCACATAACAAGGAGTCATCATGGAAAGAACCAATTCGATACCCACCCTGTCAACAGACAATGCTGTGCACCGCGGTGTTGAATCAGCCGGTGCTGCCCTGCACCAGGGCGTTGACAAACTGGCAGGGCCGGTACGCAGCGGGGTTGACAGCCTGTCATCGTCTGCCCATGGAACCATTGCCTCTTTGGCCAGCAGCGCAAGTCATGTTGCAGACCGATTTGCCGATGAGACACGCCGCATTGCAGAGGCTCCGGGTAAAGCGTTGCAGTATTCAAAAACGACGGTTCAGGACAGCCCACTTCAGGCGGTAGGCATTGCCCTGGCAGTGGGTTTTATTCTTGGCCGCTTGAGCGCGCGATAACTTGAGCTTGGATGTGTCTCTAAAACCGCTTTCGGGCGGTTTTTTAATGCCTGCTACTATTTAATTTATGGCCACCAGCCTCTTTTTACTGATCGATGACATCGCCACTATCCTGGACGATGTGGCACTGCTGTCAAAGGTAGCGGCAAAAAAAACTGCGGGCGTGCTCGGCGACGACTTGGCATTAAACGCCCAGCAGGTGTCTGGCGTCAAGGCCGAGCGTGAGCTGCCTGTGGTGTGGGCCGTAGCCAAAGGCTCATTCATCAACAAAGCCATATTGGTGCCGTCGGCTCTGGCCATCAGCAGCTTTATTCCGTGGGCTGTCACGCCGCTGTTGATGGCGGGCGGCGCGTATTTGTGCTTTGAAGGATTTGAAAAACTGGCGCACAAGTATTTGCATAGCAAGTCCGAGCAAGCGGTTCAACACCAGGCTTTGGTGGCATCAGTTGCCAGCCCGGCGGTTGACCTGGTTGCTGTTGAAAAAGAAAAGATCAAAGGCGCGATCCGCACCGACTTTATTTTGTCGGCTGAAATCATTGTGATCACCTTGGGCACGGTGCAGGCCAGCCCGTTCATCACGCAGGTCACGGTGCTGATCAGCATTGCAGTGGCAATGACGGT
Source organism: Polaromonas sp. (assembly GCA_043754255.1). Taxonomy (GTDB): domain Bacteria; phylum Pseudomonadota; class Gammaproteobacteria; order Burkholderiales; family Burkholderiaceae_C; genus Polaromonas. Next base: position 31,048 of record JAYUVG010000061.1, read on the forward strand.
GGGGGTGTACGGCCTGGTGGCGGGCATTGTCAAACTTGACGATGGCGGGCTTTACCTGAGCCAACGCGCAGGAGCCAATGCGTGGGCTGCGTTCCAGCGCAGTTTTGGCCGGGGCATTTTGATGGTGGCGCCCTGGCTGATGAAGGGCTTGTCAATAGCCGGCACGATTGCGATGTTTTTGGTGGGCGGCGGCATTTTGGCCCACGGCATTCCTGCGTTGCAGCAGGCGGTTGAGCAATTCACGTCGCAAATGGGCGGCGTGATGGCCACCGTTGCGCCTGTGCTGATAGATGGCGTGGTGGGCTTGATTGCTGGCGCTTTGGTGCTGCTTGTGGTGACGTTGTTCAAGCGTTTTCGCCGCAAAATTTAAAGCGTTTTCAATGGCGGGATTTGTCATCTGTTAAAACAGACGATTGCATTTTTTTATCCGCACCCGATGACCATTACAAACGCTGTACTTTCCCTGCCCGACCTGGCCGCACCACTCCTCAACTGGAGTGAAAACAAGCAGGAGAAAAGCGCGCTGTGGCGCTCCGAACGTGGCGCATTACCCCCCAAGCGTGTGATGCTGGCTGACGACACCCTGAGCGCTGACAGCGCCTACCGCATGGCGTGCGAAGGCACTGGCTTGCTGTGGCGGGGCGATTTTCAAAATGCGCGGCTGCTGCTGCAAGCACTCGCCCGGCGAATTGACAAGCCGCCCAAAGCATCTAAGACCGCAAAGATGGGGCGCAAAAAGGCCCTGGCTCAGCTTGAAACTGGCGTGCCCAATGCAGAAGCTTTTCACCTGTATCGCCAGGCCAAAGCACAGCGGGCACGTGTGCTGGGTATGGTGTTGATTGAGTTTGGAGCTGACTACAGCATTGGCTTGCGCCGTGCGCCAGATGCCAAACTGGCTTGCGCTGAGGCTTGGGGCCCAGCCAGTCAGCAGCCGAGTGTTGCCTCCCTGCGCGAACTGATGGGCGTCATCAGCGCGCACGAGTGGCGCAAAAAGGGCGTTGAAATCCCTGCTTTGACCAGTGCCGGCACCACCATTGCCAAAGCCGCACCCAACAACCGCATCTACCCGCACTACGGCGTGTTTTCGCCTGTCCGGGGTGAGTATGTGAATCTGGTTGCCACCGCGCCGTTGCCCAAAAAGCGCCCGGCCAAATTCGTTGTGTTCGACATTGGCACCGGCACAGGCGTGTTGGCAGCCGTGCTGGCGCTGCGCGAGGTGGATCAGGTCGTGGCCACTGACCAGGACGAGCGTGCGCTGGCCTGCGCCAAAGAAAATATTTACAAGCTGCGCTTGCCCAATCCAGTCAAGGTGATGAAGGCCGATTTGTTTCCTGAAGGGCTGGCATCGGTCATCGTCTGCAACCCGCCGTGGCTGCCTGCCCGTCCTGGCTCGCCGCTTGAAGGCGCGGTGTATGACGAGGGCAGCCGCATGTTGCTTGGCTTTCTTAAAGGCCTGGCTGCTCACCTGGCCCCTGGCGGCGAGGGCTGGCTGATTTTGTCTGACCTGGCCGAGCATCTGGGCTTGCGAACGCGCGCTGAACTGCTGGCAGCAATTCAAGCGGGAGGCTTGAAAGTGACAGCCCGCATGGATGTCAAACCCGAGCACCCCAAAGCGCTGGATGCAAGCAACCCGCTGGCTGAAGCGCGCGGGCTTGAGGTAACTTCGCTCTGGCGTTTGGCTGCGGCATAAAACAATGATTTTGTTAGCGCCCATGGAAGGGCTGCTGGACTTTGTGCTGCGCGATGTTTTGACCCGCGTCGGCGGCATTGACCGGTGTGTGTCCGAGTTCATTCGCATCACCGACCAGCTGCTGCCTGAGCGTGTGTTCACGCGCATCGTGCCTGAGCTGCACAACGGTGGCCGTACCTTTGCCGGTGTGCCAGTGCGGGCGCAGTTGCTGGGCTCCGACCCGATTTGCATGGCTGACAACGCGGCACGTTTGGCCAGCCTGGGGCCCGCCGGCATTGATTTGAATTTTGGCTGCCCGGCCAATGTGGTGAACCGCCATGGCGGCGGCGCAGCGCTGCTGAAAGAGCCTGAAACGATCTACGCCATCGTCAAAGCCGTGCGCCGCGCTGTGCCTGCGGACATGCCCGTGTCAGCCAAGATGCGGCTGGGTTATCTGGACGATTCCCGTGCGGTGGAATGTGCGCTGGCAATCAGCGAAGGCGGTGCAAACGAACTGGTGGTGCATGCGCGAACCAAAGCCCAGGCTTATCGCGCCCCTGCCTACTGGGAACGCATTGCCGACATACGGGCTGCCGTCAACATACCAGTGGTGGCCAATGGCGAGATCTGGACAGTGGCAGACGCAGTCCGCTGCCGCGAAGTGTCTGGCTGCGACATGCTGATGATTGGACGCGGCGCAGTAGCAGACCCGGGGCTGGCGCTGGCTATCAAGGCATCAGCAAACAATTCGGCGTATGACGCCGTGACTTGGGCGCAACTGCTGCCGCAGGTGTGCGACTTCTGGCACATCGTTACCACCCGGCTGGACAATAAAGCCCAGGCGGGGCGGCTCAAGCAGTGGCTGAATTTTTTAAGGCGGCGCTTTCCTGAGGCGGAAGTGGCTTATCAGGCGCTTAAAACCATCAACAACCCGGCGCTGGTTCAAGCCTGGCTGGACGGTGAGCTGGAGCGGTTTGAAGTGGCTACCGAGGCAGCGTAGCTGGAGCGGGTAAAGGGAATCGAACCCTTATCTGAAGCTTGGGAAGCTGCCGTTCTGCCATTGAACTACACCCGCGATTGTTCGATTTTATAGTGAGTGTGCAAACAAGGCTGTTAACTTGCCCATGAGCCAGAGACCGTATTTTTTACGCGTTCAAACCCAAAACCCGTCATCCACGCGAAGGCGGGGATCCAGCTCGGTGGTGGCGTTATTTGCAGCATGAAGACCGGACTGGATTCCCGCCTTCGCGGGAATGACGGATTTTTGGAGGGTTGATGCAAGTCCAGATTGCTATCAATGTAGTAGCTACTTGCGCGCTATTTACGTCGGCTAGAAGCCTGAAGCATCATATTTTTGGTAACTACTCAGGTCGCCCAAAACCGTTTGATGCCATTGCTCCCTCTCCCTTTGTGGGGAGAGGGTTGGGGTGAGGGTGAGCGCTGCTAACGATACTTA
>JAYUVG010000062.1:0-5439 GCA_043754255.1 Polaromonas sp.
GTTAAATCCATTCAATAACATTCAGGCATACACCATGATCACCTTGCGCAAATCCTCAAGCCGCGGCTATGCCGACCACGGCTGGCTGACATCCTTCCACTCGTTTTCATTTGCTGATTACTACGACGAAAAACACATGGGCTTTGGCAACCTGCGCGTCATCAACGAAGACCATATCGCGCCCGGCAAAGGCTTTGGCACGCACAGCCACAAAGACATGGAAATCATCAGCTACGTGATGTCTGGTGAGCTGGCGCACAAAGACAGCATGGGCAACGTCAAAGGCATACCGCCGGGCGACGTGCAGCGGATGAGTGCAGGCACCGGCGTGCAGCACAGCGAGTTCAACCATGCCGAGGGGCAGACCACGCATTTTCTGCAAATCTGGATCGAGCCGAATGTCAAAGGCATTGCGCCGGGCTACGAGCAAAAGACTTTTGGTGCTGATGAAAAGCGCGGCAAGTTGCGGCTGGTGGCGTCGCCTGACGGAGCTGTTGGCTCTGTCACCATTCATGCCGATGCCAAAATTTATGCGGGATTGCTGGATGGCAAAGAAAATGCAGACATGGCTTTAAATCCAGACCGCAAGACCTATGTCCATGTGGTGCGTGGCCAGTTGCAGATCAATGGTTTGGCGCTTGGTGCTGGCGATGCCGCTTTGATAGCGCTTGAAAGTCAGCTGCATTTGGCTGAAGGCAAAGATGCCGAGGTGTTGGTGTTTGATCTGGCTACGTAACGTCGTCATTCCCGCGAAGGCGGGAATCCAGAATGTGCGTTGCGTGAAAATGGCTACTGGGTGACACCGGTCTGGATTCCCGCCTTCGCGAGTATGTAAATTCCCGCCTTCGCGGGAATGACGGATTTCTTATTTTTTCAGTTGGTTATTTTTAAGGATTTTTCATGTCGAAAGTAGTTGTTGTTTACCACTCAGGCTACGGCCACACCCAGCGCGTGGCGCAATTTGTATCCGATGGCGCTGGTGCAGAGCTGATCGCCATTGACGCAGACGGCAATTTGACGGATGCCAACTGGGCCAGCCTGGACGCAGCTGACGCCATCATTATGGGCAGCCCCACATACATGGGCATGGCCAGCTGGCAGTTTAAAAAGTTTGCCGACGCCACCAGCAAAAAGTGGTTCACCAGCGCCTGGAAAGACAAGGTCGCGGGTGGCTTTACCTGCTCTGCCAGCCCGAGTGGTGACAAGCTGTCAACGCTTCAGTACTTCATTACCCTGGCCATGCAGCAAGGCATGATCTGGGTTGGTCAGCCTGCGCTGAACAACGGCACGATCAACCGCATTGGCTCAAACTCTGGCGTGATGGCGCAAGTCGGCCCGCAAGACCCGGCTAGTGCCATTCCGCAAGGGGATCTGGATACTGCGGCGGCTTATGGGAAACGTATCGCTGAAGTGGCTGCCAAGCTGCGCGGTTGACCCCTACACGTATCCTCACCCTAACCCTCTCCCCGCAAAGGAAGATGGGACAAATCGGCTCGCCCTCGCCGCAAAGGAAGACGGGACAAGTCAGCTCGCCCTCGCCGCAAAGGGATATGGGACAAATCGGCTCGCCCTCGCCGCAAAGTAAGACGGACAAGTCGGCTCCCTCTCCCCCCGGGGAGAGGGCAGGGGTGAGGGTCTGCGAATCCAGCAAGACCAGCGGCTTTAAAATACAGGCATGTTTGTCCATCTCCGTATCCATACCGAATTTTCAGTCGTTGACGGCACTAACCGCATCGATGAAATCACCGCTGCAGCAGCAGCCGACCACCAACCCGCATTGGCCATCAGCGACCTGAGCAACCTGTTTGGCACTGTCAAGTTTTACAAGGCCGCGCGCAGCAACGGTGTCAAGCCGTTGATAGCTGCCGACGTGTGGGTGCAGGTGCCGGGCAAAGACAGCGCCGCGCCGCCCGCTCGTCTGCTGTTACTTGCCCAAAACCACCTCGGCTATTTAAATCTGTCCGAGCTGCTGACCCGTGCCTGGACGCGCGGCGTGGTGCGCGAGCAGGCCATCATCAGCCTGGACTGGCTCAGTGAACTTAATGAGGGTTTGATTGCCTTGTCAGGCGCGCAGCGCGGCGCCATTGGGCAGGCGCTGGTGCAGGGCGATGATTCGCGTGCTTTGGAATGCGCGATGTATTTCTCAGGCATTTTTATTCACCGCTTTTACATTGAGCTGCAACGCGCCGGGCAGGCTGACGATGCAGTGCATGTACCAGCTGCGGTGCAACTGGCTGCGCGGTTAAAACTGCCTGTGGTGGCTACACATCCAGTGCAGTTTTTAACCTATGACGACTACGAGGCACATGAGGCGCGGGTGTGCATTTCTGAAGGCGAGATTCTGGGTAACGCCCGGCGTGTTCGCAAATTCACACGCGAGCAATATTTCAAATCTGCCGCGCAAATGGAAGCGCTGTTTGCAGACATTCCCACCGCCATTGGAAATACGCTGGAGATCGCCAAACGCTGCAATTTAAAGCTTGAACTTGGCAAGGCTATGCTGCCTGACTACCCCACGCCCGAAGTCAATGGCGTGCGTATGGCGGCGGACGATTACTTTCGCCAGCAATCGTTTGAAGGCCTGGAGCAACGCCTTTCTCATTTGTACCCGAGCGTGGAAGTTCGCGATAAAAAGCGGCCAACATACGTGGAGCGGCTTGAGTTTGAAATCAAAACGATTCTGGGCATGGGCTTTCCCGGCTACTTTTTGATTGTGGGTGACTTCATCAACTGGGCCAAAAACAACGGCTGCCCGGTCGGGCCGGGCCGGGGCTCGGGCGCTGGCTCGCTGGTGGCTTATTCACTCAAAATCACCGACCTGGATCCGCTGCAATACAACCTGCTGTTTGAGCGGTTTTTAAACCCTGAGCGGGTGTCGATGCCCGACTTTGACATTGACTTTTGCCAGGCCAACCGCGACCGCGTGATTGACTATGTCAAGGACAAATACGGCCACACTGCAGTCAGCCAAATCGTGACATTCGGCACCATGGCAGCCCGCGCCGCCATCCGCGACGTGGGCCGTGTGCTGGACTTTCCCTACGGCTTTTGCGACGGCATTTCCAAGCTGATACCGAACAAGCCAGGCCAGGCCGTCACGCTGCAGTTGCTGCCCGCTGAACGGAACAAAAATGACAAGACCGTTTATGCGCTGGAAGCCGAGCCGATTCTTGCCGAACGTGAACGAAAAGAAGAAGATGTTCACACCCTGCTGGAGCTGGCGCGCAAGCTTGAAGGCCTGACGCGTAACGTTGGCATGCATGCGGGCGGTGTGTTGATTGCGCCGGGCAAACTGACTGACTTTTGCCCGCTTTATTTGCAGCCTGGCAGCTCATCAGCCGTCAGCCAGTTTGATAAAAATGACGTGGAAGCCATCGGCCTGGTCAAGTTTGACTTTTTGGGTCTGGCCACGCTGACCATTCTGGAGATTGCCAAGAACTTCATTGTTGCCCGGCATCCGTCGCAAAAAGATTTCGCTTTCGAGGATTTGCCGCTTGACGACGCACGCGTGTACAAATTGTTTGCCGATGGCCAGACTGAAGCCGTTTTCCAGTTTGAAAGTACTGGCATGCAGCGCCTCTTGAAAGATGCCAAACCGGATCGACTCGAAGACCTGATCGCCCTGAACGCGCTGTACCGACCCGGCCCGATGGAGCTGATACCGAATTACGTTGCCCGCAAGCAGGGCAAGGAAGTGCCTGAGTATCCGGACCCGCGCGTCAAGCCGATGCTGGAAGAAACCTACGGCATCATGGTCTACCAGGAGCAGGTGATGCAAACCGCGCAGATCCTGGGCGGCTATTCGCTGGGCGGTGCCGACATGCTGCGCCGCGCGATGGGCAAAAAAGACGAGAAGGAAATGGCGTCGCAACGCGAAGTGTTTCGCAAAGGCGCGGGCATCAACGGCCTGACGGAACAAAAAGCTGACGAAGTTTTTGACCTGATGGAAAAGTTTGCAGGCTACGGCTTTAACAAATCACACTCTGCGGCGTACGCGCTGCTGGCGTACCACACGGCCTGGCTGAAGGTGCACTACACCGCCGAGTTTTTTGCTGCCAACATGACCGTTGAGATGGGCGATACCGACAAGCTCAAAGTGCTGCATGGTGATGCGCAAAAAATGGGCATCAGCTTTGAATCGCCCGACGTGAACCGGGGCGACTACCGCTTTGAGCCGACCAGCAACACCAGTGTGCGTTATGGGCTGGGCGCTATCAAGGGCACGGGTGAGCAGGCGATTGCCGCCATCATTGCGGCGCGGGTTCAAGGCGGTTTGTTCACGTCGCTGTATGACTTTTGCGTGCGCGTTGAACGCACCAAAATCAACAAGCGCACGGTAGAAGCGCTCATCAAGGCAGGTGCTTTTGACAACCTGCATTTAAACCGTGCGTCGTTGCTGGCGTCTGTTGACCAAGCCTTTGACTTTGCGCTGGCAGCCGAGGCCAATGCCAACCAGGGCGGGCTGTTTGACATGTCCGATTCGCACGCCGCCAGCACGCAGGAGCCCGCGCTGATAGAGGCCATGCCGTTTGGCACCAAAGCACGGCTGGTGGCTGAAAAAACTGCCATCGGCTTTTACCTGTCGGGTCATTTGTTCGATGAAGTGGAAGCTGAAGTTCGCCAGTTTGCCAAATTGGCTATTGAAGATTTGTTTGATTCGCGCGACACCAGGGTACTGGCCGGTATCGTCACAGACTTGCGTGTCATCAATGGCAATCGCGGCAAGGTGGTGATTTTCAAGCTCGACGACAAATGTGTCGAGCTGCTGGAAGCTACGGTAGATGAAGCGACTTACAACGCCAATCGCAACTTGTTGAAAGACGACGAGCTGGTGATCGTGCAGGGCACGCTGCAAGGCGCATCAGAGCGTTTTGGCAGACGCTTTAAAGTCACGCAGGTGTGGGATCTGGAAGCGGCGCGTTGCAAGTTTGGCAAGTATTTGCGAGTTGCAGTCAATGGCACAAAGCCAGACATCACCCGCCTGACAAAAGACTTTCCGCCGCGCCGCGAAATGACAGAGCAGGGCGAGCTTTCGCGCGGCTTGTCGGTTCGGTTGCAGGTCAAACTGCTGGACGATTTTGGTGAGGTATGCACTGAAATAAACCTGGACGAACGCGCCCGGTTTTTTCCGACAGATGCTGCCCTGGCCAGCTGGATGGCACAGGCTGACAAGGGACTTGCCAGTGTCGTGTATGAGTGAACCCAACGGGGTCTCAAAATGCCCGTCATCCCCGCGAAGGCGGGGATCCAGATACCAAACTCAAACCCACAGGCTGCTATATAAATCATAGCTGCTTGCGCGCATTTTACGTGGGCTACAGCACTTTTTGGCTCATAAAAAGTAACTACTCAGCTCCTTTACACGTCATTGCGGGCTTGACCCGCAATCCATGAACCCGCACTGTTGCAAGTACCGCAGGGGATATGGATCCCGGCTCA
>JAYUVG010000063.1:0-25985 GCA_043754255.1 Polaromonas sp.
CGACGTGGCTGCCCGTGGCCTGGATGTGCCGACCATCACCCACGTTATCAACTACGGCTTGCCGATGAAAGCTGAAGACTATGTGCACCGTATTGGCCGTACTGGCCGTGCAGGTCGTGCTGGCAATGCCATCACGATTGCAGAGTTTCGTGACCGCCGCAAGATTCAGGACATTGAGCATTACTCACAACAAAACCTCAAAGCCAGCGTGATTGCCGGCCTGGAGCCGCAGCAGCGTTTTGCGCCTACGTCTGATCGCCCACGCGGCAACTTTGGTGGCCGTGATGATCGCGGTGGCCCGCGTGGTAATTTTGGTGGTAACTCTGGTGGTGGTGGTGGCTATGCCGGTCGCAAGCCGGCTGGTGGTGGTTTCAACGCCGGCGGCGGTGACCGTGGCGGTTTCGGTGGTGATCGTGGCAACTTCGGCGGTGGCAATCGTGACGACCGCGGCGGCAACTTCCAGGGTCGCCCTGCACCGCAAGGCGGTTACGCGGATCGCAGCGGTTTCAATGACCGTGGCCCGCGCCGTAGTGATGACCATGGCAGCAACGGCGGCAATTTTGCGCCGCAAGAGCAGCGCAGCTTTGCACCACGCGAAGAACGCAGCTTTGCACCGCGCCAAGAGCGTTCGTTTGCACCACGCAATGATGGGTTCGCCGCACGCAATGATGGGTTCGCCGCACGCGGCGAGGGGTTCGCGCCAAAACCAGCGTTTGCAAAACCAGCATTCGCCAAGCCAGCAGGCAAGGTGTTTGTACCGCGCGATGCAGCCAAGAAATCTGCCAAGTTTTCAAAAGCTGATCGTGACTGATCAACTCGAATAGCCTTCGCGACTAATTCGCCAAAAGCCGCTGTGTACTCTAGGTACGCAGCGGCTTTTTTTCTGTCGCAGCAAACATGCCTTCCATCTCGCGCCGCACTTTGTACGCATCGGTGGTTGTGTCCATCGCCACATCCGCCCAGCTCAGGCTCTGGCCTTTTTTAACCGGGCGCACCACTTTGACGTTGTGTGCCAGGCCCAACGGCACGCCGCCCATTTGCGCTGATGTATCAGCAGGTAGCAGCTTGCCCCACACGGTATAGCCGCCTTCACCATCAAGCATGTCGCCAGGCAACAAGTCCCGCTTGGCAGTGGCCACCACATCGGCATTCCAGCAGGTTGCTACGCCGGTTGGCTCCCCGCGTAGCGCAACGCTGGCCACTGACACGCCGACTTCCAGCCCAATCAAATGCCAGCGCTTGTACAACGTGAAGTAACGCCCGCTCGGATCAGTGTGGGCGTTGTACTCTTCAAAGCAGTTTTTGATGTAGTCAGTTTCGGCCTCCACCGTGACCCACACGCCCATGCGAATGTCGTACGGAATTTTGCGGCCATTGGCCTCCAGCGACGAGATCACCTCAACCATGCCTTTTCGCTCCAGCACACCGCCTTCGCTAATCGGTCGCGTGACAAATGGAATATCTTCAACGCTGGCAGGCGGGTACAGCAGCCCGTTGCTCGGCACCGTCAACCCCGTTGCGTTGGCCACTGCCGTGCATTCAATCGACGGCTTGGAGCCATCGAGAAAGCTGTTGAACATTTTCGGGTTCAGCCCACCTCGTGCGGCTTGTTCAGGCGTCAAGCCATAGTTGCCCCATACCGTGTCGGGTGTACTTTCAGAAAAATGCGGCAGCCATTTATGGCCTCGCCCAGCGGCAATCACCGGGAAACCACAGGTGCGCGCCCAGTCCACCAAATCGCAAATCAACGCTGGCTGGTCGCCAAAAGCCATGGAATACACAACACCCTTCTCCGCCGCTTTTTTAGCCAGCAGCGGCCCGCAAAAAGCATCAGCCTCCACAGTCACATTCACCACATGCTTGCCATGCGCAAACGCTGCCAGGCAATGCTCAACAGCCGCCACCGGGTTGCCGGTGCATTCCACAATGATGTCAATCTGCGGATGCGTGACGACAGCACGCCAGTCGTCAGTGATCCACGTTGCTCCTGTTTTAATAGCTGCTTGCGCGCTGATTGCCTGGGCTAGCATCGGATTCCATCCCACACGAGCCAGGTTGGCACGGGCTGCGTCGGGCGACAGATCAGCAATGGCAACCAGATGCACACCCGGCGTTTTGGGGATTTGAGCCAGGTACATGGAGCCGAATTTGCCAGCGCCGATGAGGCCAATGCGAATCGGCTGGTTGTTGGCGGCGCGTTGCTGGAGTTTTGTGTAGAGGTTCATGTAGTTTTTGCCGATTCGAGTGGAGAAAAAATATTCACAAAGAGATCAGGAGGCCAAGGAGGAAGAAAAATCATATAACTTTTCCTTCTTGATCTCCTGATCTCCTGATCTCCTGATCTCCTGATCTCCTGATCTCCTGATCTCCTTGTTCAAATGTATTTTGTGAGTTCAAGCCGCCAATTTGAATTTATCGCTAAAAGTTTGCAGCGCACTGGCAGGCACGCCATCTTTCCAAGGCAAATCCACCGGATAGTCGCGCGTCAAATAATCATCCGGCAAACTTTAATCTGCGTGAAGTCGCGGCGCGCTGTGTATGACATCAATCTGGCCTGCGAAAGCATTATTCACATCTCTATAAAAAACACGCATAGGAGGTAGATTCAGAAATGTGCATTTGCTACGAACTGAGCCCCACCAACCAAACAACAAAAATTCGTCTCGACGAGTGGTAAGTGCATTGCGACAGACGGCAATGAAGTGATACTTCCTGTTGCTTAAAATTACGCCATGTCTCTCGCGCACCGCCCCCAAAAAAACACGCAAAAAGCGTTCACTTTGATAGAGCTGATGGTCACTTTGTCAGTTCTAGGAGTGTTGTTAGCGATTGCGCTGCCCAATTTGCGCGATTTTATTGTCAGCAACAGGTTGTCTTCGCAGGTCAACGGGTTTGTTGGGCTGCTTAATTACGCAAGAAGCGAAGCTATTGCCAGAAATCAGCCTGTCCTGGTTTGCGCCAAACGCTTGGCAGACAACGAATGCGTCACTACCGATTCATGGGCGGCCTTTGAAACTCAAGTATTTGTTGACGTAGACGGCAACAACAGCTGGAGCACAGGCGATATTCTTTTGAAAAGGATTGCACCCTTGGATGTAGGTGGCAGCGAAACCACATTCAAAAGGCACACAAACGCTACCTTTATCGAATTCAACACAGCAGGACTCGGCATCATTGCACACAGGTTCGACATCAACGCGATTAATACGACTGATTCTGCTTACGAAACCAAATACGGACGGACTATTTGCATCAGCAGACCCGGTCGAGCCAGGGTTGTGCCTTTGCGCAACACGGAATGCCCGACTTTTTAAATAAAACACCATGCAGAACACTTACAAACAACATTTCTCTGCAAAACAATCTGGCGCAACTCTCATTGAGGCGCTGGTTTCAATACTGGTGATGTCCCTCGGCTTGCTCGGACTGGCGGCATTGCAACTCAATGCCCTGTCTTTTCAAAAGTCTTCATGGGCTACCCACCGAATTTCTGAAATCGTCATCGACGCCAGTGAGCGGATCAAGGCAAACCCTACGGGTGTTTATACCTTTGCCAATACTTATGCCAATGCCACTGGCGCCAGTGGTATCCCTGCATCGAACAATTGCAAAAACCCAGGCTCTGCTGATTGCACAGTAACGCAAATCATCAATGACGATTTGTCGGCTATGGCCACGAAAGCCCGGCAAACGCTGCCGGGAGGCGCCATCAGAATCGACAACGCCGAACCTGCCGGTATTGTTATCACCGCGCTGTATCGCGACAAAGACTTTGTAAACCTTGCAGGCGAGCCGCAAGCTTCGCTGGTCTGCACTTCAGCAACTACTGGTATTGCCCTGCGCAACTGCTGCCCATCTGATGCTGCGGCGCCCAACGGGGTTCGTTGCTCCCGGATGACCATACTCCCATGAATACACTTTTAAATTCTGCAAGCAGGTCTTTCAGATCACCCGGCCGAAAATCAAGCTCCGGATTGACGCTGATTGAATTGATGGTCAGCTTGGTGATTGGCCTGCTGCTGGCAATCGTGGCCTCTTCTGCCTACTTGTATTCAAAGCAGGCCTACAACGCCGTGTCCGAGACTTCACAGCTTGAAGAAAACGGCCGCATGGCGCTGGACCTCGTCACCCGGTACGTGCAAAGTGCTGGATATGTCGCCATTAACCCCAGGTCAAATCGCCCATATGGCGCGATGGATCAGAAAATAACAGGTTGCGATTTCGGCATGGCTGACGCGCAAGGTGCAACAGTTGCTGCTGACCTCGCATGCAACGCATCCACACCCACAGGTACCCGCCGCTCTGCATCAATTACTGTGATCAGTGAAACCGATAGATTCAGCTCGGTCGTAGGCAGCGGGACTACAACTGTTAGTAAATACCAAGGATTTAACTGCGTGGGAAATGGTGCGACTGAAGTACCGCCTGACACCAGCACAGGAGCAACAGTAACCTATGTAATCCGGTCCAATTTTTTCATCTCCAGCTCAATAGCTTCCACGCCGTTTGGCACCACCACCATGGGGCAACTAAGCTGCGTTGCAGACGCAACAGTGCCGGGCGGCACCGTCAGTTTGCAGGCGCAACCGCTGATACCGGGTGTAGTACAGCTTGCAGCAACTTATCTGACACCTTCTGCACTCGTTGCTGGTTCAGCGCAAAGAGCAGTTAGCGCCACTGCCTTGACGGCAGCAGACACGTGGAACACCGTTACCGCAGTCGAGATCTGCGTTTTGACCAAATCAATCCAGAACTCGGGCAACGATACGGGTGTGGGATCAACCGATTGCTATGGCGACCCCATTGCCGCAGCACCATCCCAGACCTATCGCCGCTTTACAGCAACTGTGAAGTTGCGCAACCGATCAGCCGGAGTCTGAGAAATGCCCAAAGTTTTAACGGCTTTTCACACATCAACCAAATCCCGTGAACGCGGGATTTCATTGGTGATTGTCATGATGTTTTTGGTGATTCTCAGCATGCTGGGTGTCACTGCATTGCAGACGTCCACACTGTCGTCAAAAGTTGCCCGCAACCAGCTGGATCGGACCTTGGCGTTTCAGGCTGCTGAGGCAGCATTGCGGGATGCAGAGCTGGACTTGAAAAACAAAAAATTTGACAAAACCACATCCTGTGTGGCTGGGGCTACCGGCTGCAGAGTCATCCTGATCAGCAACCGCGGTCAAAATTTTGGCAACGACACCACAGGAAATCCATCTGCCAATCGCTGTAAGTTGGGCCTGTGCGCAACCGATAATTTGATTGCTGGAGCACCACCGTTTTGGGAAGACCGAGCCCGCTGGGAAAAAACCAATGTCGACGACAGCATCACTTACGGCCGTTTTACAGGTGCTGCCAATTTGCCGGTTGTTTCACAGCAGCCGCGCTACATGATCGAGTTTTTCCAACAAGGTGACGACTCCGTTTACCGCATCACTGCTGTGGGTTTTGGTGCAAGTGAAAACACCCAAATAATGCTGCAAACCGCTTACAAGGCACTTTAACTATGACTACAACCATGCTTTTACTGCCGCAGCCGTCACGACTGTTTGCGGAGCCATTTATAAGAGCCATCAGGACAGCATTTATGGGGGTCATGCTACTTGTTTCGTTGCAGGCCAATGCAGTCAACCTCACACCTTTGCCTCCGTACCTGACAGAAACAAAAGGTGCGCCAATGGTCATGCTCAACATGTCCAAAGACCACCAACTTTTCTTCAAGGCCTACAACGAGTTTTCAGATCTGGATGGTGATGGCGTTATTGAAACGCAGTACAAGCACAGCTACAAATATTACGGGTATTTTGATAACCAGCGCTGCTATAACTACAACAGCACCAATAACAGGTATGTTCCGGTTGGCAAGGTGGATGTCAATGGCTATTGCACCAATGCCACAGCAGCGGACAACTGGAATGGCAACTTTATGAACTGGGCGTCAATGGCCCGGATGGATGTGATCAGGCGGATTTTGTATGGCGGCTTCAGAGCTGTTGACACCGCTTCTGCTGCAACGCCATCGGTTGCGGTGACCGTACTTGAGCGCGCGCACCTGCCAAGTGATGCACACGCTTTTGCAAAATATTATTACGGTGACGACATCAATAAACTGACACCTTTCAATCCCGCCGCAACCAGCTTTACCATAGCCACCGCTACCGGCACAGCGACGGTCACCGCAGCTCAAATCACGTTGTGCAATGTATCGTTCGGAAATGCAACTGCACCAGCCACCACCAATCTTGATGCACCCTCAATTCTGGTGGCGCAAGGCAACCACGGGCTTTGGTCTGCAAATGAGAGATGGCAATGTTACTGGAGCGAAGTTAAAAATGCCAGCAACGGTAACAATTCAGCGTTAACTGGCATTGGTGCGAGTTCAAGTAATCCAAGTCGGAATACTCTTGGACTTGGAACTGGCTATGCGGTTGGCAGTTACACAGCTCGGGTTGAAGTCTGCAAAGACGGATTACCCGGTGGTTTTACTTCTGACGAAAATTCGCGCTGCAAGCTTTATCCCCGCGGCGACTACAAGCCTGTCGGGTTGTTACAAAAGTATGGTGAACGAAATGAAGCCGCTTTTGGCTTGATGACTGGAAGCTATGACCGGAACATTTCGGGTGGTGTTTTGCGTAAAAACGTAACCTCTTTTACAGATGAAGTTGACCTGGATGATGGCCAATTCAAGAACGTTGATGGCATCGTACGCACCTTGAACAGGCTCAAGGTTGCCGGCTATAACTTCACAACCGGCAACCATGAAGATTTGGTGGGAGGGTGCGACTACCAGCGGATTGGCCTGGTAGATGGTGAATGTCGCAGCTGGGGCAACCCCATTGGCGAAATGTATCTGGAGTCGCTGCGCTACCTTGCAGCGGCCACGCCGAGCGCAGACTTTCAAGTCACAACGCCGACCCGGGACACAGAAGTTGGCATTACCGTCACTGCCTGGACAGACCCTTTTGCTGCCAGCACCGTGGGGAACTTTGGCGACAGGCTTTGTCGGCGCAGCAACGTTATTAACTTTAACGCCAGCGTTACTTCGTTTGATTCCAATAGCTGGGGCGGCGCCTCGAATATTTCAGGACTAACGTCCGCCTTGGTGGACTCATACACCAACCAGATTGGTACCGCAGAAGGTTTGTACGCAGCAGGCACGTTATGGTCAGTGGGTAGAACGGGCAGTAACCCAAACGGCGTTTGCACCGACAAAGCCCTGACAGCATCTGGCACCGACTCGTTCGCAGAAGCCAATGGCATTTGCCCTGAAGCACCTACCCAGTACGGCGGCTACAAAATGGCTGGAGCGGCTTTGTATGCCCACACCAATCCCATTCGCAGTGACATAGCCATACCTGCCAACAACACGCGAGCATTTAAGGTAGACACTTACAGCGTTGCCCTGTCAACCGGCTCACCCCGCATAAAAATTCCAGTGCCTGGACGACCCGGAAGATTTGTGTTTATTTCTCCATCGTATCGATTGGACCACCCCACCCGGGGTCAGGGTGGCGGAACCCTGGTGGATTTCAAGGTTGTGTACCAGACTGCAACCAGAGGCAAGTATCTGGTCAATTGGGAAGACTCGGAACAAGGGGGCGACTTTGACCAAGACGTATTGGGCACACTTGAGTACGCCGTAAATACCACCACGCGTGTTATCAGCGTGACCACTGCTGCAATTGCAGAGGCAACGGGGAACCCGCAAGGATTTGGCTATGCAATTACCGGAACCAACGCACAAGATGGCGTTCATTTTCACTCTGGAATTGAAGGATTCAGTTTTAACGATCCGCGTAGCATTACTGTAACGCCCGCTTCAACTCAGGTAAATGGAAGCGGTGGGTGCAATAGTTGTCAGGTTGGCGCAACACCCACAACAGCTGTTTATACGATGGTGGGTGTAGCCGGTGAATCGCTAAAAGATCCATTGTGGTATGCAGCGAAGTATGGCGGTTATGACCGTGAAAAGGTTGCCGCTTACACGCTTGGCACAGCCCTTCCAGTTGATGCATGGGATGCAAAAAGCAGCGATGGATCCACTGGTGCTGACGGTGTGCCAGACAACTATTTTCTGGCAGTTGACCCAGCGCAGCTTGAGGCGTCGCTTGAGCAGGTTTTTTCCAACATTTTAAAAGCAGGGGGTTCAGCACCTGCGGCGAACTCTTCGCCTAGAGACGAATTTAGTGGCTTTGTGTATCAAACAACCCACTCCATCAAATCCGCAGATGGGAATGTCGATGCTGTGGCAAGTGGGCAATTAAAACGCTTCAGTTTTCAGGCGAACGGCTTGGTGTCAGGCGTTCCAGACTGGGAAGCTGGTGCTTTGTTGACAGTCAAAAACTGGAATGATAAAAAAATACTAACTCTGGCCAACGCTGGAACCGTTCCGTTTCGTTGGGCAAACCTGGGGCTTGACCAACAGAAAGCGCTTCAGATCAATTCACAAACAGGCGGCACCTCAACTATTGCAGTGGGGCAAAGCCGTTTGGAGTGGATTCGCGGCAACAGCGCCAATGAAACCGTTGCAGGTGGCATGCGTTCACGGACCACCACAGTGCTTGGCTCCATCATCAATTCAACACCTGCATATATTGGCCAGCCTTCAGCTGGTTACAGCAACTCCGCATACGGTGGCGGGTATGGCTCATTCAGCGCAACCAATTCAGCTACCAATGCCGTTTTTGTTGCTGCCAACGATGGCATGCTGCATGCTTTCAATGGCCTTACCGGGGATGAGCATTTTGCATATGTACCGCGGGCCATGTTTATCACATCCACAACTGCGCCCTTTTCAAAGTTGTCAGCACTGACCACCAAGAATTTTCAGCTAAACAATGGAACTGCCAATATGAACATGGACGGTAGCGTCATGGCAGCCGATATGAAGCTTGGAACCCAGTGGGGAACATATCTGTTTGGCAGCTTTGGGCGTGGCGCAAAAGGTGTATACGCGCTAAACGTGACAGCACCACAGAACGTCACAGAGGCTTCAACAAACTTGGCCAAATGGGAATTTACTGAAGCGGCGAACGACGCCGATATGGGATTCATCATTGGCAAGCCGTCGTCACGAAGTAACAACCAACCGTTTCAAACGGGCTATATGGCCAATGGCAAATGGGCAGCTATTTATGGCAACGGCTACAACAGCACCAGTGGCAATGCTGCGCTGTTTATTTTGTTTGCAGATGGCCCCGCAAGTGCCGGAGCCACAGCCTGGACGACCGGCACTCACTACATCAAAATCCCGACCGGTACGGCTGGAAATGGCCCTGATAACGGCCTGGCCATGGCAACCGCCATTGATACAGACAACAACGGTGCGATTAACGTCATTTATGCCGGTGATTTAAAGGGCAACGTCTGGAAGTTTGACGTTAGCAGCAGCGACACCGCGGATTGGAAAGTGGCCACCACTGGTAATTCGCCTTTGTATCAAGCCCGGACAACACTAACCGGTAGCACAACTGTGGTGGTTCAGCCTATTACTACCGTGGTGCAACCTTTTGCGCATCCACAAGGCGGTTACCAATTGGTATTTGGTACCGGCAAATCGCTTGAAAGTGGTGACTATCCCATGTCTGCGCCGCATCAAAATACAATTTACGGTATTTGGGACAGGCCGTCAGTGACGACAACTGTCACGGTTGGCCTGACAGATCTGGTGGAAAAAACGGTCACTTTTGTATCGGGTTTTCGCTATCCAGGCGACCAGGCTGTTGATTACGCGACAAAAAAGGGCTGGTACATGAATTTACCTGTGTCGTCTGAAGGTGTAGTGTTCAACCCGATTGCTGATGGAACAAGCCGGGTATCTATCAAGTCGTTGGCGCCTGACGGTGAATTTGATGGTTGTAGAACTGACAGCGTAAGTTTTGATCAGACGTTGAACGTTATTTCTGGAAACAGCATAAAAAATGCAGTAGTTGGTGCGCCACTATTGAATGGGACAAACGGAACAAACGGAATTTCAGCATCAGGCACATCAGAGAAAAATAGTTTTGAGGTGGGTCGCGCCGGAAAATTCCAGAAGAGTAAATCTGGCTCTGGCTCTGATCTTGGCCCCGACAACAACGGTGAAACAGTGTGCACAGCAGGTACTCCGGACTGTAAATGTAATCCTGGGGCTCCAACTGAATGTGTGAAGTGTGTAGACCCGCTGATATGCATATTGCCGTGGGTCAGGGCTTCCGACGACACTTGCATTTTTCGCAAAGTATCTTCACTAGGCACCGGATTTGTAGCAACTACCTTTACTGAAGGCAGTTGCGATTCGGGCCGCCTGACATGGCGTGAGATCATTCGCAACCGTTAATCTGGCAGTTATCATGAAAAACAAACAAAGCCCTCGCACAGCAGCAGGTTTTACCCTGATAGAAATCATGGTTACGGTCGCTATCGTAGGTATTTTGGCTGCCATCGCCCTGCCCTCGTATCACCAGTACATTGCTAGAGGCAAACGGGCTGAAGCAAGGGCAGCAATTTTGCAGGCAGAAGGCTGGCTGGAGCGGTTTTATACCGAAACGAACGCCTATGTCAACAACCCAGCAGGTGACGCCAACACAGCGTTTAATACGCGCTTTTCAATGGTTCCCGGGAGCGGGCCGGCCAATTACAATTTTTCTCTGGCAGCAACAACGAACACCTACACCATCACGCTGGCACCCGCGGGTTCGATGGCAAACGATCCATGCGGCTTCTATTTAAAAAACAATGTTGGCAGCCTTGCTATTGGCACTGCAACGCTGTCGTTGGCCAACTGCATCAGGTAGCGATTTGTTCGCTTTGAGCCTTAACAGGTGGCTCACATTTGCAGCGGTGTGTGCAGCGCACATTCTTTTGGTTGGCAGCTTTGCGAATTCTGCAAGGTTTTCAAATCAACATTCCGCAAAACCCTCCAGTTTTGATCTTCGGATTAAGGACAAATCAATATCTGTGTTCGTTATTCAGGCAAACGCACAGCCAGCTTTGCCACTGCAGTCGGCCGCACTTCCGCCAGCAAGGGCAACAACGCAGCGGAACCCTCGGCCTGAACTCCTGACGCAAACCACGCCACCCAAACAGGCAGAACAAACAGAACAGGCAGAGCCACCATTTCGCCCAGCTTTGGCCGTTCTTAACAAAGAAAAATTCCTGGACTTTGATGCACTGGATCAAGCAGCTGTTGCATTCAGTCAGTTCGAGTCGGCGTTGGTAAACACCTTGCCTGCAAGTTTTGAGGTCATTGTGCTGGAGCTATTTATTGATGAAAGTGGCCGCACTGTTCAGCTTGCGTGTATTGAGGGTGACTGCACTGATGAACTGCGCTACAAATTGCCAGACTTGATGGATGTACCATTCACGCCCGCTATGAAAAATGGCGAATCGGTTGCAAGCCGCAAAATCATTCAACTTTTACCTGCGCCTACTTACGGTTTGTGATCGTTCAGAGTTGCTTTTTTATAATCATGCAGTCTGCAATCATTACTCAGTTGCTCCAAATCGCCAACGCGGCGCAAGGAAAGTCTGCTCCCAATCCAGCCGTTGGCTGCATCGTAACGGACACTGACGGCAACACCCTGGGCCAAGGCCACACCCAACCCGCAGGCGGCCCGCATGCTGAAGTCATGGCTTTGCGCGATGCGGCAGCCAACGGCCATTCGGTTCAGGGCGCCACGGCATACGTCACGCTGGAGCCCTGTAGCCACCACGGGCGCACACCGCCTTGTTGTGACGCGTTGATTGCGGCTGGCATTAAAAAAGTGGTGGTGTCGATTGTTGACCCGAATCCGCTGGTGGCTGGCCAGGGGATCGCGAAGCTTCGTGCGGCGGGCATTGAGGTTGATGTTGGCGCTGGTGCGGCTGAATCGCGGGAGTTGAACATTGGGTTTTTCAGCCGCATGATCCGCAAAACGCCTTGGGTGCGTATGAAAGTTGCTGCTTCGCTTGATGGGCAAACTGCCTTGCTCAATGGGCAAAGCCAATGGATCACTGGCGAAGCTGCGCGCACTGATGGCCATGCCTGGCGGGCGCGCAGTTGTGCAGTGCTGACGGGAATTGGCACTGTGCTGGCAGACAACCCGCGGCTGGATGTGCGGCTGGCCAAACAAACAACAGAGACAATCCGCCAGCCGCATGCGGTGATTGTTGACAGCAATCTTGAAACCCCTCTGGATGCTCATATTTTAGGAGCTGCTCGCGCCGTATTTATATACGCTGCAGGGCAAAATGATGTTAAAAAAGCGGCTCTGGAGGCGTTGGGGGCAACGGTTATCTATATGCCTGGCAAGGGCGTTGCGGGTCAGCCAACAGGCAAGGTTGATTTGCATGCCATGCTGCGCGACCTGGCGAGGCGTGAGGTCAATGAACTGCATGTTGAGGCCGGGAACAAGCTCAATGGCTCGTTTATTCGGGAAGGTCTGGTTGACGAGTTGCTGCTGTACGTGGCGCCCAAGCTATTGGGAACTGCCCAGGGCCTGGCAAGCTTTGGGCCACTGCACAGTCTGCATGACGCCCCACAACTGCGGTTCATGTCAACCGAGATGATCGGCGAAGACCTGCGCATACGGGCGCGGGCGATCGGACGAGATATTTTTTAAGGCAAAAAGTCAGCCAGTGTTCGCCCCTGCCGCAACCCGGCAACTTCAGCAAAGTGGGCATCTAACGTCAACAGCCCTGCCCCGTGTTCAAGGGCGCTGGCAGCTATCCATAAGTCGTTGCTCGACAAAAGAAGAGGGTTTGGCTTGCCGACACGACGCAACCCAGCGTAAATCAAGGCGTAGTTGTCTGCGGTAATGCTGCCACAAGCAACTTGCCGGACACGCGGCGATTGCATGAACAAACTGAGTTCTTCGCGGTTTTTAGCCTCGCGTGTGCCTGCCGCAAAGCCTGCCAACAGCTCACCCAATACCGTGGCGGAAATCAGCAAATCCGGGCAACGTTGAATCACCGCAACAATGGCGTCGTCTCCTCGCTTGAATGCAACATAGGCATTGGTATCCAGAACAATGCTTCTCATGCGCTACTTCCACATGGCCGGGTCAATTTGAGCGAAATCAGCTGTGACAGTTTCAAACGCCTGAGCATCATGAACACTCCAAGTGCCTTGCAAAGCGTCCAGGTCGTCGAATCGCTCATTAGCCTTGTCGGCCAGACGGACGCCTGCGACTGTTTCCAGCACCTTGACAATCAATGAATTCAGACTGCTGCCTTCAAGTTGCGCTTGCTTTTTAAGTCTGAAAATAGCTTTGTCATCTACACCACGAATGCTAATTACGGACATGGCATCACCTTTGCATGCAATTTGAATGCTGGAATGATATCACTTCGACAGCCAGCCTTGTTCTGAGACAATACACCCATGTTTACCGGAATCATCACCGGCGTGGGGCGCATCGTCGCCATCCATAGCCTGGGCAGCACCTCACACCACGGCAAGCGGCTCATGATTGAAACGCCTGCGGGTTACTTGAATGATGTTGGTTTGGGCGACAGCATTGCACTCAATGGTGCCTGCATGACGGCTGTGACAGTTGACGCTGCCACCAACACCTTTGCGATTGACCTGTCTGCCGAATCGCTTGCCAAAACCAGCGGGCTTGCAGAGCCTGGCCGCATCAATTTGGAAAAAGCACTGCGCGCTAACGACAGGCTGGGCGGGCATATCGTGTCGGGCCATGTGGATGGCACGGGCCGCGTGGCTTACTTTGCTGAGGTGGGTGAAAGCTGGGAACTGCGCATCACTGCGCCCCAGGCGCTAGCCAAATACCTGGCTTACAAAGGTTCAATCACTGTGAACGGTGTCAGCCTGACAGTCAACGCAGTGCGTGATCTCGCTGGCGGCGCAGGTTGCGAGATCAGCATCAACGTCATCCCCCACACCATTGAAAACACTGCGCTGGGCAGCCTGAAGGCAGGCAGCAGCGTGAACCTGGAAATTGACACTGTTGCGCGCTACGTTGAGCGCATGTTGTCCCTTGAAAATAAAAAAATATGACTGTTTTAATTTCCCCGGTAGAAGACATCATTGCCGACATGCGCGCCGGCAAAATCGTGATTTTGATTGACGAAGAGGATCGCGAAAACGAAGGCGACCTGGTGCTGGCGGCTGACCATGTCACGCCCGAGGCGATCAACTTCATGGCGCGTTTTGGTCGTGGCCTGATTTGCCTGACGTTGACGCGCGAGCGCTGCGAGCGGCTGGAGTTACCGCCGATGGTCACCCGCAACGGCGGCAAGTATTCCACTGCTTTTACGGTGTCGATTGAAGCTGCCGAAGGCGTAACAACAGGCATATCTGCAGCTGACCGGTCGCGTACCGTGCAGGCAGCGGTGGGTAAAGATGCAAGCGCCAGCGACTTGGTGCAACCGGGCCATATTTTTCCATTACAGGCAGTCGATGGCGGCGTGCTGATGCGCGCTGGCCACACTGAGGCGGGTTGTGATTTGGCAGCGATGGCGGGTTGCTCGCCGTCTGCGGTTATTTGCGAGATCATGAACGACGACGGCACGATGGCCCGGCTGCCAGACCTCTTGGTATTTGCAGCGGAACATGGCTTGAGAATCGGCACCATTGCTGCGTTGATTGAACACCGCAGCCGTCATGAATCACTGATTGAAAAAATCGGCATGCGGGTGCTAAACACTGCGTTTGGTGAGTTCACAGCCCACGCGTTTAAAGACAAACCCAGCCAGGGCTTGCACCTCGCACTCAGCAAGGGCCAATGGGACGCAGATGAGGCGGTGGCTGCACGTGTGCACGAACCGCTGTCGGTACTGGACGTGCTCGAAGTCGGCCGGGCCATGCATTCATGGAACCTGGACGAAAGCCTGAAGTACATTGCCAGTGCAGGCAAAGGCGTGGTGGTGCTGCTCAATTGTGGTGAAAGCGCCGCGCAACTGTTGGCCCAGTTTGAAGGCACAGCGCGCGCCAGCCAGGCCCCCGAACGCGGCCGCATGGACTTGCGCACTTACGGAATTGGCGCACAAATTTTGCGGGCCTGCGGCGTGCAAAAGATGAACCTGCTGGGCAACCCCAGGCGTATGCCCAGCATGGTCGGCTATGGGTTAGAGACAGCCAGCTACATCACAAAATAATCAAGGAAATTTTATGTTTGGCGCAGACAAGGGCAAAGGCACAGCAGACTTGCTTGACGGTAAAAAGCTGGTGATTGGCATCGTGCAAGCCCGCTTTAATGAAAGCGTGACCAATGCGCTGGCAGCGGCCTGCGTGAGCGAGCTGGCAGCCCTGCACGTTGAAAGCAAACACATCACGCATGTCAAGGTGCCCGGCGCGCTGGAAGTTGCCAGTGCCTTGCAAGCCCTGGCCGAAAGCGGCAAGTACGATGCGCTGATTGCGCTGGGCTGCATCATTCGCGGCGAGACTTTCCATTTTGAACTGGTTGCCAATGAAAGCGGCGCTGCTGTGACGCGCGTTGCACTGGACTACCAGCTGCCGATTGCCAATGCAATTTTGACCGTTGAAAACATGGCGCAAGCCCAGGCACGCCAGACTGAAAAAGGCCTGGACGCCGCGCGCGTTGCGGTCGAAATGGCCAATCTGCTCAATGAGATTTCCTGATTAACCTGATTGAAAACTCATGCAAGAAGCAAACACACAACCTAACCCTGCCAAGTCAAAACGACCGCCGCAAGTCCGCACTGGGCTGACCGATACCGGGGTGAAGAAAGCCGCAGACAAATCAGCCCGCACCCGCGCGCGTGAATTCGCCATGCAGGCGTTGTACCAGCACTTTGTGGGGCGAAACACGGCCGATTCGATTGACATGTTTACCCGCGACCTGGTGGGTTTTCACAAAGCCGATTCTGCGCATTACGATGCGCTGCTGCACGGCTGTATTGAACAAGCCGTGCAGCTTGACGCGGCCATCACCCCACTGCTAGACCGCCCGATGGCCGAGATTTCGCCAGTCGAGCACTCAGTGCTGTGGATAGGCGCATACGAGCTTAAAAACTGCCTGGACGTGCCGTGGCGCGTGGTGCTCAATGAATGCATTGAACTGGCCAAAGCCTTTGGCGGCACTGATGGCCACAAATACGTGAACGGTGTGCTGAACAAGCTGGCGCCATCCATGCGCGCCAGCGAAGTAGCTGCTGACAAACCGCAGCGGGCCTAGACGCATGAGGATCACGCAACGCGCTGAGCGCATTGAGCCGTTTTATGTGATGGAAGTTGCCAAGGCAGCTGCGGTAATGGCGCATGAGTTTGCGCACACTGCCAAACCAATGATTTTTCTAAACATTGGCGAGCCGGACTTTACCGCCCCGCCGCTGGTGCAAGCTGCTGCTGCCAATGCGATTGCCACTGGCAACACCCAGTACACACAGGCCCTGGGGTTGCCAGAGCTGCGCGAAAAAATCAGCGCGTGGTACGCATCGCGCTTTCACGTTGATGTCAATCCAGGCCGTATCGTGTTGACCGCGGGTGCGTCAGCCGCCCTGCAACTGGCCTGCCTGGCACTGGTTGAAGCGGGCGACGAGATTCTGATGCCCGACCCCAGCTACCCGTGCAACCGGCATTTTGTCAGCGCTGCTGAAGGCAAGGCAGTGCTGATACCCACCACTGCTGAAGAACGCTTTCAATTGACGCGCGCCAAAGTTGAAGCCGCCTGGAACAGCACTACTCGCGGAGTTTTGCTGGCGTCACCGTCCAACCCGACCGGCACATCGATTGCGCCAGATGAGCTGCACCGCATTGCCAAGTTTGTTGCCAGCAAAAACGGCATCACGATGGTCGATGAAATCTACCTGGGGCTGAGTTATGAAGAGCAGTTTGGCCACACCGCTTTGGCCCTGCCTGGGGAGTTGGGCCAAAACATCATCAGCATCAACAGTTTTAGCAAATACTTCAACATGACTGGCTGGCGGCTGGGCTGGCTGGTAGTGCCCGAGGCGTTGGTATCCGTCATTGAACGCATTGCGCAAAACCTGTTTATCTGCCCCAGCACGATTGCCCAGCATGCCGCACTGGCCTGCTTTGAGCCAGACAGCCTGGCTGAATACGAGCGCCGCCGCAGTGAATTCAAAGCCCGGCGTGATTACTTTATTCCCGAGCTGAATCGGCTGGGCCTGACAGTACCCGTGATGCCCGATGGCGCTTTTTATGCCTATGCAGATTGCTCAAAAATCGCAGCGCAATGGGGCTTGAACGGCAGCTGGGAATTTGCCTTTGAGCTGATGAAGCGTGCGCACGTGGCAGTAACGCCCGGACGTGATTTTGGCCGTGCCGAGCCTGAAAAATTTGTGCGTTTTTCGACAGCCAGCTCCATGGCGCAACTCAAAGAAGCCGTGGCGCGGCTGGAGTCGGTCATTGGATAACGCTAATTTCAAGTGGCCATTGCGTGTGTATTGGGAAGACACGGATGCAGGCGGCATTGTTTTTTACGCCAATTACCTGAAATTTTTTGAACGTGCGCGCACTGAATGGCTCAGATCACTAGGCATCGAACAACAGCAGCTCAAATTGGCGACAGGTGGCATGTTTGTGGTGGCTGAAACAGCCATCCGATACAAGCGCCCTGCCCGGCTGGATGATGAACTCATTGTTACTGCCTGCTTGCAACAATGCGGGCAGGCGTCGATGACAATCTTTCAGCAAGCATTGCTAGCTGAAACCGTGCTGTGCGAAGGCACCATCCGTATTGGCTGGGTTGATGCAGCCAGCATGCAGCCCGCCAGGATTCCGCAAATCGTTGCCCAAAATTTGAAAAAAACAAAATGACCCAAGACCTGTCCATTGTTAGTTTGATTCTGAACGCCAGCTGGGTGGTGCAAGCGGTGGTGGCGCTGCTGGTAGGCGTGTCCATTGCCAGCTGGGCCGCCATTATTCGCAAAATCTCGGCATTGAAAAAAGTGCAGCGCCTGAATGAAGAATTTGACCGCGAATTCTGGTCTGGCACCAGCCTGAATGACCTGGCTGCAGGCGCGGCGCAAAACGCAAAACATTCAGGTTCGATGGAACGCATTTTTGCCAGCGGCATGCGTGAATATCAAAAACTGCGCGAGCGCCGCATTACCGATGCTGGCGCATTGATGGACGGCGCCCGCCGCGCCATGCGGGCCAGCTACCAGCGCGAAGTTGATGCGATTGAAACCAACCTGTCGTTTTTGGCGACGGTTGGGTCGGTGTCGCCGTATGTCGGTTTGTTTGGGACAGTCTGGGGCATCATGCATGCTTTTACCGGGCTGGCGGCGCTGGAGCAGGTCACGTTGGCCAGTGTGGCACCGGGCATTGCAGAGGCGCTGGTAGCCACTGCCATTGGTTTGTTTGCGGCCATCCCGGCGGTGGTGGCCTATAACCGTTTTGCGCATGACATTGACCGCATTGCCAACAAGCTGGAAACATTTATTGAAGAGTTTTCAAATATTTTGCAGCGCAATGTGGGCGCGCAATCAGCCTCGAGCCATTAGAAATGTTGACCCCCACGCTTTTCACTACGTGTAATACGCTGCCCCCCGAGGGGGAGCGACTTGCCAAGGGCAGCCTGCCGCTGCCCAACTTCTGAGTTTTGCCATGCCAGCCACCAATTCAAGAGGCAGAGGCCGCCGCACCATCAGCGAGATCAACATGGTGCCGTTTATCGACGTGATGCTGGTGCTGCTGATTATTTTTATGGTGACAGCGCCACTGATCACGCCCAGCATGATTGCCCTGCCCAAGGTGGGCAAGGCAGCTGCGCAGCCTGCAAGCCCGGTGCAAATTTTGATTGGCAAGGACGAGGCGATTCAAATCAAATTGAAAGCCAGTGGCATACCCAGCAAACTTAACACGGTGGCGGCTGACGTTGTAAAGCTCGAACCCAAAGTCAAAGCTGCAACAGACGCCGTACCGGTTGTCATCAGTGCAGACAAATCCATCAAATACGAAACCGTGGTCAAGGTGATGGACAGCCTGCAAAAAGCCGGTGTGTCGCGGGTGGGTTTGTCGGTTCAAACTGGCAAGTGAGTTTTTAAAAAGCCATGCCCAGCGCTCTGGATCGCATTGATATTGCCCCGCCGCGTGATGCAGGCGCCATCAGGTCGTTTGGGCTGGCACTGCTGGTGCATGCCGCCCTGATAGCTGCATTGACCTGGGGCGTGAACTGGAAGCGCAGTGACCGCGCTGTTTCGTTTGAAGCCGAGATCTGGTCTAGCGTGCCGCAAGAAGCCGCACCCAGGCTGATTGAGCCTGCACCTTTACCGTCGCCTGCCCCCACGCCTGTAATTGCACCGCCTCCACCGCCACGGGTCGAGCCCGCGCCCAAAGTGATTGCGCCGCCTGAACCCAAAGTGGACATTGCGCTGGAGCAGGAAAAAAAACGCAAACTGCTTGCGCAGAAAAAAGCGCGAGATGAAGAAAAAGCTGAGGCCGTGGCTGAAGCAAAAGCAGACGCTCTGGCTGAAAAAGAACGCAAGCTCAAGCAGGATTTGGCCAAAACCAAAGCGCTGGACGACGCCAAAAAACTTGAGACAAAAAAACTCGAAGCGAAAAAGCAGGCTGTAAAAGAGCTGGCCGCCAAAGAACAAGCCAGCGCCGCAGCATCAGACGAGCAACGCAAGGCAAACATAGCCCGCAGCATGGGCCTGGCCGGTGCGACCGGTGGCGAGGCAGCCAAAGGCACAGCGCTAAAGTCGAGCGGGCCATCAGGGCCATCAGCCAGCTACGGCGGCAAAGTCAGGGCCAAAGTCAAACCCAACATTGTCTTTACTGAAGACATTACAGGCAACCCGAGTGCCGAGGTTGAAGTGCGCACCGCGCTGGACGGCACGATCATGAGCCAGCGGCTGGTCAAGTCCAGCGGCAATAAAGCCTGGGACGACGCGGTTGTCAAAGCCATCATCCGCACTGAAGTCATGCCGCGCGATGTGGATGGGCGGGTGCCAACGCCGATGATTCTGGCGTTCAGGCCAAAGGATTAACGCTATTATTTTAGGAGCTGCTTGCGCGCATATTACGTGGGCTAGAGCAGTGTTTGTCGATAAATTACACTGCTCTGACCCCTCTTTCTCCTTCCCCCGCTGGGGGAAGGCTGGGATGGGGGCAGGCACAGTGCCCATACTGTTTCTGCGCTTGCCCCCACCCTAACCCTCCCCCGGGAGGGGAGGGAACAAGACGGGGGGAAGTCTTAAAGCGCCTTCCCCAACCGCGCCATACCCTCAACAATTTTGTCAACATCCGCCGTCGCAAAGCTCAAACGGAAAGTCGCCTTGTCCGCATTCGTCGCAAAAAACGGCGCGCCTGGCACAAACGCTACACCTTGGCTTATCGCCCGTTTCGCAAACGCGCCAGCATCAGCATCAGGTGCGTTCAGCCGTGACCAAAAAAACATGCCGCCTTGCGGCTGGTCAAACGACACCGCATTACCCAGCTCACTTCGCAGACAACGCGCCATAGTTTGCGCACGTTCGGCGTAGGTTTTGCGCACCACATCAAGAGCGGCATCCATACGCTTTAGACCAAGGTATTGCGCAGCGATGGCCTGAGTCAGGTTGCTGGTGTGTGCATCACTGAACTGCTTGCACATCACCGCGTTGGCCAGCAGCTCGGGCGGTGCCACCATCCAGCCGACGCGCAGACCTGGCGACAACACTTTGCTAAATGAGCCGCAGTAAGCCAGATAGTCACGTGAGCCGGGCACGTCGCCTGACAGTGCCAGCAGGCTGGGCGGCGGCGGCGCCGCAAAGTACAGCTCGCCGTAGGGGTCGTCTTCTACCACCAGCACGCGGTGCTGCGCGGCCAAAGCCAGGATGCGTTTGCGACGCTCAAGGCTCAGCATTGCGCCGCTTGGGTTGCCAAACGTCGGTATCAGGTACACCAGCTTGGGTTTGTGTTCAATGATCAATTTCTCCAGCGCATCAACCTTGACGCCATCTGCGTCAATCGGCGCACTCACAATGTCTGCGCCGTACAGGCGAAAGCACTGGATGGTCGCCAAAAAAGTCGGCCCTTCCACAATCACTTTGTCGCCCGGGCTGATCATGGTTTTACCAATCAGATCGAGCCCCTGCTGACTGCCAGTGGTGGTGATGATCTGATCCGGTTTAGCTGTGATGCCTTTGACAGCCAGGTAACTGCTGAGCGCTTCACGCAGGGCGGGCCAGCCCTCAGTCGCGCCATACTGCAACACCGCGCCGGGGTGGCCGCTCAGCACTTGCTCAGACGCCATGCGTATGCCCTCGACATCAAACAGCGCAGGGTCTGGAAAACCGCCGGCAAAACTGATGATGCCGGGCTTGCCCAGCAGCTTGAAAAGCTCGCGGATGGCAGACGTTTCAATACTGGCCAAACGTGTTGCAAATTGAAGAGACATGTGAAAATAGCCTGATGAAAAAAGAAGATATTGCGCCGTTTTTTGCAACCCTGAAAGCAGCCAATCCACAGCCTGTGACTGAACTTGAATATACCAGCGTGTTTGAGCTTTTGACCGCTGTGCTGCTGTCTGCCCAGGCCACTGATGTGAGCGTAAACAAGGCGACGCGAAGGCTGTTTGCCATTGCCAATACACCGCAAGCCATTTTGGGCTTGGGCTTGACTGCGCTTGAAAATCACATCAAAACAATTGGCCTTTTCAGAAGCAAAGCCAAACACCTGCTGCAAACCTGTCAGATGCTGGTGGAGTTGCATGCGGGTGTGGTGCCGCGTACACGTGAGGCCTTGGAGGCACTGCCCGGCGTGGGCCGCAAAACCGCCAACGTGGTGCTGAACTCGGCATTCGGTGAAGCAACGATGGCGGTAGACACGCATATCTTTCGCATGGGCAACCGGACGGGACTGGCACCGGGCAAAACACCGCTTGAGGTTGAATTGAAAATGCTCAAACGCATTCCGGCCGAATATCTGGTGGACGCGCATCACTGGCTGATATTGCATGGCCGCTACGTGTGTACGGCCCGTACGCCGCGCTGCTGGGAGTGCGCTGTCAGCAGCCAGTGCTGCTTTAAATTTAAAACAGTCAGGGCCTGACCTGTACTCTGTCTGCTATCAATAAAGGAGCTGCTTGCGCGCACTTTACGCTGGCTAGAGGCCTATATTGTTCACATTTGAGGCAATATACGCCTTGATTTGAGCCACATCTGGCGCCATCAGCTTGACGCGCTTGGGCAGCGCTTCAATGCCCTCAAACCTGGCGGGGCGCGGTGGCAGCTGGCCCAGTGCTTCTTCAATTGTTTCGGCAAATTTAATCGGCAAAGCGGTTTCTAAAACAATCATCGGCACGCCGGTTTGCATCTGCTCACGCGCCACCTTCACGCCGTCTGCGGTGTGGGTGTCGATGATGTCATTGAACTGTGCATGAACGCTTTGAATGGTGGCCAGGCGGTTGGCGTGGGTACTTTTACCGCTTTGAAAACCGTAGTGCAAAGCTGCTGATTGAAAGGCCTTGCTGGCGCTCAAATCAAAATGGCCAGCGCTGTTTAGCTGATCATGAAACAACGCTTTGGTCTGCGCACCGTCACGCCCAAGCATGTCAAATACAAAGCGCTCAAAGTTGGACGCTTTGGAAATGTCCATGGATGGGCTGGAGGTTTCATAAGTCGCACTGCTGGCCCGAACGCGGTACACACCGGTACGAAAAAACTCGTCCAGCACATCGTTCTCATTGGTAGCTACTACCAGCTTGTCAATCGGCAAACCCATCATGCGGGCAACGTGACCTGCACAGACGTTGCCGAAGTTGCCAGACGGTACGGTGAAGCTGACTTTCGGAAGTGTTCCCGAATCAGCCAAGCCGGGGCCGCGGATCTGGCTTTGCCAGTCCGCAGGCGCAGCGGCCCCCTCGGGGGGCAGTGCAGTACGCGAAGCGACAAGCGTGGGGGCATGTAAATACCCAGCAAAGTAATAAACAACCTGCGCCATCAACCGCGCCCAGTTGATTGAATTCACCGTGCCAATCTTGTACTTCCGCTTGAACTCCAGATCATTCGACACCGCCTTCACAATGTCCTGGCAATCGTCAAACACACCCTCAACCGCAATGTTGTGAATGTTCGCGTCTTGCAAACTGAACATCTGCGCCTGCTGAAAGGGGCTCATCCGCCCCTGCGGCGACAGCATGAACACCCGCACACCGCGCTTGCCGCGCATCGCATACTCAGCCGCACTGCCTGTATCGCCGCTGGTCGCGCCCAAGATGTTCAGCTCTTCCCCGCGCCGCGCCAGCTCATATTCAAACAAATTTCCCAGCAGCTGCATCGCCATGTCTTTGAAAGCCAGCGTCGGGCCGTTTGACAGCGCCTCCAGATACAAGCCGTTTTCCAGCGGTCGCAAGGGCACGATGGCAGCCGTGCCAAAAACCTCTTGCGTGTAAGTCTTGCGGCAAATGGCTTTCAGGTCAGCAGCGGGAATGTCGTCAATAAACAGCGACAGCACTTCAAACGCCAAATCAGCGTACGGCAGATTGCGCCACGCATCCAGCATGGCTGGTGTGACTTGCGGGTAATGCGCAGGCAAGTACAACCCACCATCAGGCGCCAGGCCTTCAAGCAGGATGTCGCAAAATTTGCGCGGCAGATGTTTGGCGTTTGGGTCGCCTCGTGTGGAGAGGTAATGCATCAGGCCAGCTCCTCCTTGCGAATCCGAACTATCGGCGCCAGCACCGTATTCAAAGCCTGCATCTGCGCCAGCGCTTCGTTCATCTTCGCTTCCACGCAATCGTGGGTCAGAATAATCAGGTCAGTTTGCGTTGCACCCTCGCCGCCGACTTCATCGGCTTCGCGCTGCAAAACGGCGTCAATGCTGATGCCGGCCTTGGCCAAAATGCTGGTGACGTTGGCCAGCACGCCTGCTTCATCGGCCACGTTCAGGCGCAGGTAGTAGCTGGTGACAACTTCGCCCATGGCAAGCACTGGCACGTTGCTCATGGCATCGGGCTGGAAAGCCAGGTGCGGTACTCGCTGGGCAGCGTCAGCCGTGTGCAGGCGGGCAATGTCGATCAGGTCGGCAATGACCGCACTGGCGGTCGGCTCGCTTCCTGCGCCCTTGCCGTAATACAGCGTGGTGCCCACTGCATCGCCATGCACCATCACCGCGTTCATTGCGCCTTCTACATTGGCAATCAGTCGCTTGTTGGGCACCAGAGTGGGGTGCACGCGCAGCTCAATTCCTTCGCCTGTTTTTTTCGTCGCGTCGGCCTGCCGACGCTTCGTAATACCTAGCAGCTTGATGCGATAGCCCAGTTGCTCGGCGTATTTGATGTCGGTCGCGCCCAGCTTGGTGATGCCTTCAACATAGGCCTTGTCAAACTGTACGGGCACGCCAAACGCCATCGCCGACATGAGCGCCGCCTTGTGCGCAGCATCAACGCCTTCAATGTCAAAAGTAGGGTCTGCTTCTGCGTAGCCCAAAGCCTGTGCTTGTTTGAGTACCACATCAAAGTCCAGGCCTTTGTCACGCATTTCGCTCAGGATGAAATTGGTGGTGCCGTTGATGATACCGGCGATCCAGTGAATGCGGTTAGCGCTCAAGCCTTCACGCAGTGACTTGATGATGGGAATGCCGCCAGCTACTGCCGCTTCAAACATCACCATCACGCCCTTGCGACTGGCGGCAGCAAAAATCTCTGTGCCATGCACAGCCAGCAGTGCCTTGTTGGCAGTTACTACATGCTTGCCAGCTTCAATGGCCTCCAGCATCAATTGCCTGGCAATGCCATAACCTCCAATCAGCTCAATCACAACGTCAATGTCGGGGTTGGCAATCACGGCGCGTGCATCGCTGACCACTTTGACGTTTGGCCCGACAGCAGCTTGCGCGCGCGTTGTGTCCAGGTCAGCGACCATCGCGATCTCAATGCCGCGGCCTGCCCGACGAACTATTTCGCTCTGGTTGCGTTGCAATACATTGAACACACCACTGCCAACAGTGCCGATGCCGAGAAGGCCTACTTGAATCGATTTCATGTTTTTCTATTACCAAATAGGGTTGTAGCCGACATAAACTACGCGCGAGCAGCTACTAATTTAATAGCATTCGTTTTGGCTGCAGGTTTTTCTGCGCGATTGCGGTAAGACTCCAGAAACTTGGCAATGCGACCAATCGCTTCGCGCAAGTCGTCTTCATGCGGCAAAAACACAATGCGGAAATGATCCGGATCAGGCCAGTTGAAGCCCGTGCCCTGCACCAGCATCACGCGCGTCTCGCGTAGCAGTTCAAGGAAAAACTGCCGGTCGTCTTTGATGGGATACATCACCGGATCCAATTTTGGAAACATGTACAACGCCGCTACCGGTTTGACACAACTCACGCCCGGGATGGCAGTGATCAGCTCGAAAGCCAAATCACGCTGGCGGCGCAGCCTGCCGCCTTCGCAGGTAAGGTCATTGATGCTTTGATACCCGCCAAGCGCGGTTTGAATCGCCCACTGACCGGGCACATTCGAGCACAGCTTCATGTTGCTCAGCATGTTCAGGCCTTCGATGTAGTCAACAGCTGCCCGCTTGTCGCCCGACACCACCAGCCAGCCGGCGCGGTAGCCGCAACTGCGATAGCTTTTACTAAGGGAATTGAAGGTTAGCGTCAGCACATCAGTTGACAAACTTGCCATGGCGGTGTGTTTTACATCGTCGTACAGCACCTTGTCGTACACCTCATCAGCCAGGACGACCAGGCCATGCTCACGTGCGAGGCTCACGATCCCTTTGAGCAACTCATCTGAATACAAAACACCCGTCGGGTTGTTGGGGTTGATGACCACAATCGCCTTGGTACGCGGCGTGATTTTGGCGCGTATGTCTGCCAGGTTAGGCATCCAGCCATTTGCCTCATCGCACAGGTAATGCACCGGCGTGCCGCCAGACAGTGATGTAGCAGCCGTCCACAACGGGTAGTCAGGCATCGGCAGCAGCAGCTCATCGCCGTTGTCCAGCAGCGCATTGGTGGCCATCGTAATGAGCTCACTGGCACCATTGCCCAGATAAATATCGTCCAGCGTCACGCCAGCAATTCCCTGCTTTTGCGTCTCATGCATGACGGCTTTGCGCGCAGCAAAAATGCCTTTACTGTCTGAGTA
>JAYUVG010000064.1:0-22096 GCA_043754255.1 Polaromonas sp.
GTCATTCCCGCGAAGGCGGGAATCCAGTATCCGAATTTGCACGCTATCTGCTGGATTCCCGCCTTCGCGGGAATGACAAGTTATTGTGGCGGGGTACGCCATAAAGTAAATCAAGTAGTTGTGAAAGAGATTCGTGAATGACCGCCAAGATGCAGCCCATGCCTTTCGAGCCCACCAACCAGCCCAAAGCGTTTTTACGCCACCTGTTTGATGCGGCTGTCAAACGAGCCCTGCCGCTTGAAAATACAGCTGCGTTTCTGCCCAAGCCGCCCAAGGGTCGCACCATCGTGATTGGGGCTGGCAAGGCAGGTGGTGCGATGGCGCAAGCGGTTGAAGCGCTGTGGCCGCAAGACGCGGCGATGCAAGGCCTGGTGGTAACGCGCTACCACCACACGCCGCCACGGCCAGCAGGTTTGACACAGCGCATTGAAATCGTTGAAGCTGCGCACCCCGTGCCTGATGCCGCCGGGCTGCAGGCAGCTGAACGCATGCTGGCGATGGTGCAGGGCTTGACTGAAAAAGATCTGGTGCTGTGCCTGATATCTGGCGGTGGCTCGGCGCTGCTCACGCTTCCTGCCGATGGCCTGACATTGACAGACAAGCAGCGCATAAACCAGGCATTGCTGAACAGCGGCGCCAATATTTCTGAGATGAATTGCCTGCGCAAACACCTCTCGCGCATCAAGGGGGGCCGCCTGGCCGCTGCCTGTGCGCCTGCGCGGGTGGTGACGCTGACCATCAGCGATGTGCCGGGCGACGACCCATCGATCATCGCCAGCGGGCCGACGGTGCCAGACGCTACAACTTGCGCGGATGCTTTGGCAATTTTGAAGCGCTACGGCATCGGTGTACCTGCTGGCGTGCTGGCGCAACTTGAAAGTGGCGCGCTGGAAACGCCCAAGCCGGGTGATGCAGCGTTTGCAGGCCATGAGGTACATATGATTGCCACACCGCAGCAAAGCCTGCAAGCCGCATTCGATGCGGCTCGCGCTGCGGGATTGAATGCCTACATCCTCAGCGATGAAATCGAAGGCGAATCGCGTGAGGTGGGCAAGGTGCATGCAGCACTGGCGCGGGCTGCAGCCAAAGGTACGGGTGCGTTTGAAAAGCCGTGCGTGATTTTGAGTGGCGGCGAGACAACTGTCTCCGTCAGGCCATTGCGGGCGGGCGAAGCAAAGGGCAGGGGAGGCCGGGCGGGCGAGTTTTGCATGGGCCTGGCGTTGGCGTTGCAAGGTCAGGCTGGCGTGTATGCACTGGCCGCTGATACCGACGGCATTGATGGCGTTGAAGACAACGCAGGTGCTTTTGTGACGCCCGATACCCTGGCCAGAGGCAGCGCATCAGGCCTCAAAATTGACGATCATCTGGATCGCAATGATGCCTACAGTTACTTTGCTCAACTCGGTGATCTGGTAGTGACAGGGCCCACACATACCAACGTGAA
Organism: Polaromonas sp.; assembly: GCA_043754255.1. Classification (GTDB taxonomy): domain Bacteria; phylum Pseudomonadota; class Gammaproteobacteria; order Burkholderiales; family Burkholderiaceae_C; genus Polaromonas. The sequence continues at coordinate 1,445 of JAYUVG010000064.1, forward strand.
TGATTTTCGGGCGCTCCTTATTTTATAGCTGCTTGCGCGCTATTTACGCTGGCTAGAGCCACTTTTTACCACAAAACTGCCTTGTGATAACACCTGGTGACCCAGCCCTGTGCCGCAGCCGCTGGTCGGCCTGCGCGTTGTTGAATTTACCCAAACGTTGGGTGAACTGGCGTACATGACTGTTTGGCCCTGCGACCCTGTGCGTGCTGGCACCAGCGGGAACGACATCATGATCGGCATGTTTGGCGCGGTAGGCGTGCTGGGCGCATTGATCCAGCGCAACGTGTTTTGCAGTGTGCCGGGTTTGACTGACTTGCTGGCAAACCCTGAATTGGCTACCAACAACCAGCGTGTGCAAGCCCGCCCTGGGCTTCAGAAAATTTTGCAGCAGCGCCTGGCGCACCGCACTGTAGCCGAGCTGGCGGTTTTGATGGAAAGCGCTGGCTTGCCATTTGCCCCCATCCGTAAACCGGAAGAATTGCTAAGCGATGAGCACCTGCTGGCCACAGGCGGGCTGGCCGATGTGGAACTGCCCGATGGTGCGCATGCTGGCCAAACTGTCAAAACGCCTTTGCTGCCGATCACGCTGCAGGGCCAGCGCCTGGGTGTGCGCATGAGCCCGCCCCGCTTGGGGGAGCACAGTCAGGAGGTGCTGCTGGGGCTTGGCTTGTCGCTGGCCGAAATTGTGGATTTTCGGGAGCGCCGCATTGTTGCTTAATTGGCCTTGGGTGCGGCTCCAGCTGCACTGAAGCAGTCAGGTGGTAGGTGTTGCGGCTTGCAATGTCAACTTAAATCCCAATGCATGAATGACTTTGAAAAGCGTGTCGCTGCTCGGAGCGCGCTCGCCCGACAGGCTCTTGTACAAGCTTTCTCGGGAAAGTCCAGTGTCTTTTGCCAGCTGTGTCATGCCGCGCGCTCTTGCAATGTCACCTAGTGCAGCAGCAAGCTCAGTCGGGTCTCCATCTTCCATAACTTGACGAAGATACTCGCCCATTTCTTCCTCGTTGGTGAGGTAGTTAACCATGTCAAATGGTCTGAATTTAACTTTGTTCATGTCCAGTCCTTCGAAAGTTTTTTTGCCAGTTCAATATCTTTGGCCTGGCTTGATTTGTCTCCACCACCCAGCATGACAACCAGGGAGTTCGAGCTTTCTACGTAATACATACGCCAGCCTGGCCCAAAGAATTCGCGCATTTCAAAAACGCCTTCACCAACAGGTTTGATATCTCCAAGAATGCCGCGTCTCGCCTTTCCCAGCCTTCGCGCCAGTCGCACCCGGGTGGGCATGTCTTTCAAACCGGCAATCCAGTTGGTGAATTCTTCAGTTTCAACAACGTTGTACATGCTTGAATTGTATCCCTGTGGCTACGATTTGCAAATGGTCAATGCTTTCAATACATTCTCCGCAGTAGCAGGCGCCGTCAGCCGAACAATGCGCCGATCCTCCAGCCCAGCAGCCACGGCCGCCTTTAAAGCCCCAAACACACTGATCGCCAGCATGAAAGGCGGCTCGCCTACTGCCTTGCTGCCAAACACGTTGTCTTCACGATTCGGCTCGGGCCAAAAGTCAATCTTGAAATGTTTGGGGATGTCGCCCGTCGCGGGGATTTTGTAGGTACTGGGGGCGTGCGTGGTGAGCAGCCCCTTGTCATTCCACACCAGCTGCTCGGTGGTCAGCCAGCCCATGCCTTGCACAAAGCCGCCTTCAATCTGGCCTGTGTCAATGGCGGGGTTAATCGATGTGCCAACGTCTTGCAGGATGTCAACTTTGAGCACGCGCGACTCGCCCGTGAGTGTGTCAATCGCCACCTCTGTGCACGCTGCGCCATATGCGAAATAATAAAACGGCCTGCCGGTCAGCGTGGTTTTGTCGTAGTGAATTTTGGGGGTGCGGTAAAAGCCGTCTGACCACAATTGGATGCGGTTGGCGTACGCCAGTTTGACGACCTCTGTAAATTTGCGGCGGTTGTTTGGCGTGACCACTTCACCGCCTGCAAAGCGCACTGCACCCGCGCCGCAGTTGTCGAGCCCGCTGACGAATTGCGCCAGGTTGTCTCGCACATTTCGGGCGGCGTATTGCGCAGCGCGTGCGTTCAGGTCGGTGCCTGCTGATGCGGCGGTGGCCGATGCATTGGGGATTTTGCTGGTGTCGCTGGCTGTGGCCAGTACGCAGCTCAGAGCCACGCCCAACTCGTCCGCCACGATCTGGCATACCTTGGTGTTCAAGCCCTGGCCCATTTCAGTGCCGCCGTGGTTGACCTGCACGCTGCCGTCCAGGTACACGTGAACCAACGCGCCTGCCTGGTTGAACAACGTAGCGGTAAACGAAATGCCGAACTTGACAGGCGTGATGGCCAGGCCGCGCTTGATGACTGGGCTAAGTTTGTTCCAATCGAAAATGGCCGCTTGCCGTTGTCGATAGCGCGCGGACAGCTCCAGTTTTGATAGCAAGGGATCAAGAATGTTGTCTTCAACCGTCATCTGGTAATGGGTCACATTGCGCTCGGTTGTGCCATACAGATTGCGTTTTCTCACGTCGAGTGCGTCCAGGCCAAGGGTGCGGGCAATGTCACCCATGATGCTTTCAGTCACCAACATGCCTTGCGGCCCACCGAAGCCACGAAACGCTGTGTGGCTTTGGGTATTGGTCTTCAGGCGGTATGAGGTGATGTGAACGTCAGACAAAAAATAAGCGTTGTCAACGTGAAATATCGCGCGGTCAGCTACCGGGCCTGACAAGTCGGCGCTGAAGCCGCAGTTAGCCAGCATCACCAATCTCAAGCCGGTGATGCGACCGGTGTCATCAAACCCAACGGTGTAGTCATACGCAAACGGGTGGCGCTTGCCGGTGATTAAAAAATCATCGTCACGGTCAAGCCGCAGCTTGATGGGGCGCCCCAGTTTGTGCGCCGCAACAGCGGCCCACACCGCCATATGCCCAGCCTGCGTTTCCTTGCCGCCAAAGCCGCCTCCCATGCGCCGGCACTCAACGCGCACCGCGTGGTTGTCAAGCCCAAGGGCATGCGCCACCCAGTGCTGCACCTCGCCGGGGTGCTGCGTGCTGCTGTAAACGAGCCACTGGTTTTGCTCCTGCGGCAGCACGTAGGCGACCTGGCCTTCCAGGTAAAAATGCTCCTGGCCTCCGACTTCCAGCTGGCCGTGCAGCGTGTGCGCGGCTGTGCTCAGCGCCTGGGTTGCGTCGCCGCGTTTAACGACAACAGGCGGCAGCACAAAACTTTTTGCAGCGAATGCATCGTGCACGTTCAGTACTGCGGGCAACTCTTCAATGCGGCACACCACCTTGCGCGCAGCGCGCCTCGCTTGCATGACAGTCTCAGCCACCACCAGGCCAATCACCTGGCCAACGTGCTGGACGGTATCCGTTGCAAATACGGGTTCGTCCTGCGCAAAAGCGGCCAGCATGGCATCGCCTGGAATGCTTGACGCCAGCACCACATCGACCACGCCGGGCATGGCCAACGCAGCCTGGCAGTCCACGCCCAGCAGCTTGCCGTGGGCAACGGTTGACATGATGGGCGCGGCATACAGCGTGCCTTTAATCTCGGGGATGTCATCCACGTAAGTTGCCGCGCCTGCTATCTGGGCTCTGGCGCTTTCATGAAAGCGGGACTGGCCTGAAGCCTGCGCTGTGGCTTTGGGTGAATGTGCATCGCTGTGCGCCAATGGCTCACTGGCATGCGCATCAGCTGCCACCACATCAACGTCGGCCACAGCATCGCGGCTGATCGGAATGTCATTGGCGGCGCTCATGCTGCGCCGTCCAGTACAAACGATTCCAGGTTGATGTTCTGCATGCCCTGACTTTCAAGCCAGTAGCGCTCAAGCAAATTGCCCAATACCTGAATACGGTAGGCACTGCTGGCCCGCATGTCAGAAATCGGTGTGAATTCAGCTCGCAGAACCTCAATTGCATGGTCAATTGTGCCTCTAGCCCACGGTTTATGCGCGCAAGCAGCTTCTGTTTTGATAGCGCGTACCGGTGTAGCAGCCACGCCGCCTACGCCGATGGAAGCCTTGATCACGATGCCGTTGTTAATGTGCAGGTTGATGGCCAGGCAGATGGCGGAGATGTCATCGTCGAAGCGTTTCGAGATTTTGTAGACGCGCAGGAATTCGGGTAGCCCCCACCCTAACCCTCCCCCAGCGGGGGAGGGGACTGAAGTAGTGCCTCCCCCAGCGGGGAAGGGAATCTGTCTTACTCCTTCCCCTTTTGGGGGAAGGCTGGGATGGGGGCTCCCCGGCTTCGGCACCTTGATCCAAGCCAAAATCTCATCCGCAGCCATCACATTCTGCCGATACCCGGTGTACAGCTGCTCCAGCGGCATCTCACGGCTGCCTCGCACACTCATCAGCACCACCGTCGCCCCAAGCGCAATCAGCAGCGGCATCGAATCACCAATTGGCGAGCCATTGGCCACATTGCCGCCCAGCGTGCCTGAGTTGCGCACCGGCAAGCCTGCAAACCGCGCAGCAAAGCCTTGCAACTGCGGCCTGCCTTTGCACAGCGCGGCATACGCATCGTTAAGCGTCGCCGCAGCGCCGATGGCGATGTGGTCTGCAAAGTCGTCAATCCGCTTCAATTCAACCGCTCGTGTCACATCAATGATCTGGTCAAACTGGCGGTGCTGTTTGGTGATCCACAAGCCGACATCGGTTGTGCCCGCAACGATTTGTGCGTTGGGCATTTGCGCCAGAAGTCCAAGCAATGTGTTCAGCGTAAGAGGCGAAAAATAGCCAGTTTTGGGCATCAAATCGGCCTCTAGCCCCGGTAAAGTGCGCGCAAGCAGCTCCAGTTTTGATAGCAGAACAGCTTCGTTTATTTCTACGCGAGGCAACGTGTCCAGCATCTGCGCAGCATCAAAAATCGGCCTGTAGCCTGTGCACCGGCACAGGTTGCCAGACAGCTCAGCCTGCGCTTGGCTCCGGCTGATGGCACGGCCTTTGCATGTGTGGTTTTGGTACATGGCAAACAGGCTCATCACAAAACCCGGCGTGCAAAACCCGCATTGCGACGCATGGCACTGCACCAGCGCTTCTTGCACCGGGTGCAGCTCGTTTTTTGGCCCAACAATGTCTTCAGCCGTCCACACTGCCATTCCGTCTACCGAATGCGCCAACCGGATGCAACTGTTAACCGCTTTATGGGTCAGCACGCCATTTACAGCCTCGCTTAGCACCACTGTGCAGGCACCGCAGTCGCCTTCGCCGCAGCCTTCTTTGGTGGCCGTGCTGCCGAGGTCTTCGCGCAGCACATCAAGCAGGGTGCGGCTGGGTGGTACATTGGCAAGCGAAACAATTTGCCCACCTTTGATGAACCGGATGGAGTGCGTTTTTTGATCAGTCAATGTCGTCATTTTCAAAGCGTATCACGCGGTGCAACCGACGTGCAAGCAGCTGGTAAAACACCATGACACCAGCAAGATTGCAGCTGACTGGCATCACCAAAGCCTACCCCGGCGTGGTGGCTAACAGCGACATTTCGCTGACCGTTCAACCGGGTGAAATCCATGCGGTGCTGGGCGAAAACGGCGCTGGCAAATCCACCCTGATGAAGATCATTTACGGCGCTGCCAAGCCTGACGCTGGCAGCATGACCGTGGACGGCCAACAGGCACTGCCGCATAACCCGCAGGAGGCACGTGCACTCGGCATCAGCATGGTGTTTCAGCACTTCAGTTTGTTTGACACGCTTACCGTGGCTGAAAACGTCTGGCTGGGGCTGGAAAAGCATCTCACACTGGCCGAGGTTGCAGCACGCATTGTGCAAACCGCAGACACCTATGGCCTGCCCATCGAGCCGCAGCGCCCCGTGCACACCCTCAGTGTTGGCGAACGCCAGCGGGTGGAAATTGTGCGGGCACTACTGACCAACCCGAAGCTCTTGATACTGGACGAGCCCACATCGGTGCTGGCCCCGCAGGCGGTTGACAGCCTGTTTGTGACGTTGCGCCTGCTGGCCGCGCAGGGCTGCAGTATTTTGTACATCAGCCACAAGCTGCATGAAATACGCGCGCTGTGCACCGCCTGCACGGTGCTGCGTGGCGGCAAGGTAACGGGGGTGTGTGACCCCAGGCAAGAGTCCAATGCGTCACTTAGCCGCCTGATGATTGGCAGTGAGCCGCCTGCGTTGACACGCCGTGTTGTCAACGCAGGCGCTGTGGTGCTGGATGTCAAACAATTGAGCCTGGGTAAAACCGATCAGTTTGGTGTGGATTTGCAGGCAGTCAGCTTGCAGGTGCGGGCAGGTGAGGTGGTGGGCATAGCAGGTGTGTCGGGCAACGGGCAAAAAGAGCTGCTGTATGCGCTGTCGGGCGAAGACACCCGCGCCGACGCAGATGCTGTGGTGGTGCAAGGCGTCAGTGCGGCTAGATTAAATCCGATGCAGCGGCGCGCTTTGGGCCTGCATTTTGTGCCTGAAGAACGCCTGGGCCGCGGGGCTGTGCCGCAACTTTCATTGAGCCGAAACTTGCTACTCAGCCGCCATGAGGCAGTCAGCAAATGGGGCTGGTTGAATGGCGCGCGCTTGCAGGCGCAAGCAGCGCAAATCATTGCGCGGTTTCGAGTCAAGGCAAGCGGGCCACAGGCACTGGCGCGGTCGCTGTCGGGCGGCAATTTACAAAAATTCATCATGGGCCGCGAGATTGATGCTGCGCCCAAATTGCTGATCGTGTCGCAGCCCACCTGGGGCGTGGATGTGGGAGCAGCGGCGCAAATACGCGGTGAGCTGCTGAAACTGGCTGAAGGTGGTTGCGCAGTGCTGGTGGTCAGTGAAGAGCTTGACGAATTGTTTGAGATTTGCAGCCGCCTGTACGTGATGGCCAAGGGTCAGTTGTCGCCGTCGTTGCCGCGTGACCGTGCCAGTACCGAGCTGGTAGGGCAGTGGATGAGCGGCCTGTGGGACAGCACAGTACACGTCCAGGAAAGCCTTGCATGATCAAGCTTGTCGCACGGCCCGAGCCGTCAAAATTCTGGACTTATGCGTCGCCTGTTTTGGCGCTCGCAGTCACGGTTGTGATTGGCGTGCTGCTGTTCATGGCGCTCGGCAAAGACCCTGTCAAAGGCCTGGGCGTATTTTTTTGGGAGCCGATCAAGTCAGCCAATGCGCTGAGCGAGTTGATGGTCAAGGCCACGCCGCTGTTGATCATTGCGCTGGGCCTGTCAGTTTGCTTTCGCTCGAATGTTTGGAACATTGGCGCTGAAGGCCAGTTCATCATGGGCGCTATCGCAGCGGGCGGTGTGGCGCTGCTGGCTGACAAGACCACCGGGCCGTGGATTCTTCCAGCCATCTTGCTGGCCGGTGTGCTGGGCGGCATGGCCTGGGGCGGCATCACGGCGCTGCTGCGCGACCGTTTCAATGCCAATGAAATTCTGGTCAGCCTGATGCTGGTGTACGTGGCCGACATGCTGCTCAGCTATCTGGTTTTTGGCCCGTGGAAAGACCCGAATGGTTATAACTTTCCGCAAACCAAAACTTTTGAAGCTGTGACGCAAATACCCCGCCTGATGGCGGGCTCGCGTGTCAATGTTGGTATCTTGCTGGCGGCGCTGGGTGTGCTTGCGCTGTCGGTGTTTTTGTTTCGCACCTATGCGGGTTTCAAGCAGGAAGTCAGCGGCATGGCCCCAGCTGCGGCGCGCTATGCGGGGTTTTCATCGCGCAGGGCGCTGTGGGTGGCTCTGTTGGTGTCTGGCGGTGCGGCCGGTTTGGCCGGCGCGCTTGAGGTGGCTGGCCCGATTGGTCAGCTCACGCCGTATGTGCCTGCAGGCTATGGTTTTGCGGCAATTATTGTTGCGTTTGTCGGGCGCTTGCATCCGGTGGGCGTGGTGTTTTCTGCGGTGCTGATGAGCATGTTTTACATCGGTGGTGAGCTGGCGCAGTCACGCCTGGGCCTGCCCAAGTCATTGACCGGCGTGTTTCAGGGCCTGCTGCTGTTCAGCTTGCTGGCCTGCGACACGCTGATGGCCTACCGGCTGGTGTGGCGCGAAACAATTTCGCCGCCAGTAAAAGGAGCCCACTGATGGACTCTATTGCTTTGCTGTTGGCAGCTACTTTAAGTGCAGGCACCATTTTGGCCATCGCCGCGCTGGGCTTGCTCATCAATGAAAAAGCAGGCATCGTGAACCTGGGCGCTGAAGGCATGATGCTGTGCGCCGCCATTGCCGGGTTTGCAACCGTCGTGCACACAGGCAACACCTGGCTGGGTTTTGCGGCGGGCATGGCCGCAGGCGCTGCATTGGCGGCAGTGTTCGGCCTGTTGGTGATCTGGTTGAACACCAACCAGTACGCCACGGGACTGGCGCTGAGCCTCTTTGGTGCGGGGTTTTCCGCTTTCGCAGGCATCAAATATGTGCAGGAAAAGCTGCCGGAGCAAACGACATTTGTGATTCCATTTCTGAGCGACATTCCTTTTTTGGGCATCGCGGTATTTCGCCAGCATCCCATCGTTTACCTGGCCATGGCGATTGCTGCGGGGCTGATCTGGTTTTTAGGCCGGACACGTGCCGGGCTGGTGCTGCGGTCGGTTGGTGAAAACCCCGAATCAGCGCATGCGTTGGGCTACCCGGTGCGGCGTATTCGCCTGGCTGCTGTGGTGGCGGGCGGTGCGCTGTGCGGGCTGGCGGGCAGCTACGTGTCGCTGGTGTACACGCCGCTGTGGGTCGAAGGCATGATTGCAGGCAAGGGCTGGATAGCACTGGCCCTGACCACCTTTGCCACTTGGCGTCCGGCGCGCGTTTTGCTGGGTGCTTATCTGTTTGGCGGCGTCACCATGCTGCAGTTTCATTTTCAAAGCCAGGGGGTGGATGTGCCGCCCCAGTTTTTGACGATGCTGCCTTACCTGGCCACTATTTTGGTGCTGGTGCTTATTTCACGCAATCCGCTGTGGATACGGGTCAACATGCCTGGCTCGCTGGGCAAACCGTTTTATCCAGGCGGGTAGTTTGGAGCTGCATAATTCATTTTTATCCGTTTTCAACCCCATCAACCTGACTTTACAAAGAAAGCGATTTGACATGACCCATCTGCAAAAACGTTACTTCACACTGGCAGCAATGTCTGCTGTGGCTGCTGCCGCTCTGGTTGGCTGCGGTAAAAAGGAAGAAGCCAAGCCGGTCGCGGCAGTGCCTGCACCTGCCGCATCAGCGCCAGCTGCAAAGCCTGAGCCGTTGAAAATTGCTTTCGCCTATGTTGGCCCGGTAGGTGACGGCGGCTGGACCTTTGCGCATGACAACGCACGCAAGGAAATCGACAAAGCCTATGGCAACAAAGTCGTCACCAGCTTCGTCGAAAAAGTGCCAGAGTCGGCCGACGCAGAGCGCGTGATTCGCGACATGGTGAGCCAGGGCAACAAGATGATTTTTGGCACGACGTTTGGCTACATGGAGCCGATGCTCAAAGTGGCTGCAGACAACAAAGGCGTGAAGTTTGAACACGCCACTGGCTACAAAACAGCTGACAACATGCGCACCTATGACAGCCGCACCTATGAAGGCGCGTACATGGCCGGCGTGATTGCTGGCAAGATGAGCAAGACCGGCACCGTGGGTGTGGTCGGCTCGATCCCGATTCCTGAAGTTGTTCGCAACATCAACAGTTTTACGCTCGGCGCACAGTCGGTCAACCCCAACATCAAGACCAAAGTGGTGTGGGTCAATGAGTGGTTCAACCCGCCCAAAGAAACCGAAGCCGCTACGGCGCTCATCAACGGCGGTGCCGACGTGCTGATGCAAAACACCGACTCATCAGCCGTGCTGCAAACCGCTGAAAAAATGGGCAAGCGCGCCTTCGGCTGGGATTCAGACATGACCGCCTACGGCCCGAAAGCCCACCTGGGTTCGGCCATCATCAATTGGAGCCCGTACTACGTCAAAGCCGTTGGCGAAGCACTTGAGGGCAAATGGGGAGGCGGCAGCAGCACATGGTGGGGCGTGAAAGAAGGCGCGATTGACATGGTGTCGGTTGCAGCCGATGTGCCAGACGACACCAAAAAGCGTGTTGATGAAATTCGCGCTGGCCTGAAAGCTGGCACCTTCATGATCTTCAAAGGCCCGATCATGGACAACACCGGCAAAGAGCTGATTGCCAAGGACGTGGTGGCTGATGACAAGTTTTTGGGTGGCCTGAAAACGTATGTCAAAGGTGTTGAGGGCACGGTGCCCGGCGGGGATAAAAAGTAATTTTTGGGCGCAGCAAAAAGGCCGCTTGTTAGCGGCCTTTTTTATGTGCGCATTTTCAGCAACGCGTAAACATCATCCCGGCTACTGACTGCAAGAATCGTTACGCATCGGGTTTCATCACTGACGTGATACGCCAGTCTGAACTGGGGCGTTGTGATCTTCATTTTGTAGGTGTCTGGCACGCCGTGTAGCGCGTCTTTCGCAACGCGTGGATTTATCAGACGTTCCTTTTGAAGTTTCAGCTTAAAACGCTTTTTGACTGCATCGTCCAGTCTCCCCCATTCCCGTTCTGCATCGGGGTGGATGGCCAGCTCATAAATCATCAAGCGTGATCTTGCGGGTTTTGTTTAAAGTAGTGACGCGGCTGCGCGCTTTTTCTGTGATCACGCGGTCGGCCAGCTGATCCATGATGCGTGCCATCAGGCTGCTGGAGACGATATAGCCCGCAGGGCGGTTGTGGTTCAGCACAACCACTGCCTCGTCGCCCGCCTGCTCAAAAGCGCGCGCAGGTGCGTCGCGCAAATCTGAAATGCCGATGCTGTGAAGTGAAAGGATGGTGTCCATTTCGTGATTCTATCAAGACGTACAAAATATCCACGAAATTTCGTTTATTAAGTATGATCTTGCCATGCCAAACAACACCTTCAAACCAGTCGCTCCTGACCGCTTGCCCGACCTGCTGCCAGAACTGTTGCGGAAAATGCCCAAAGCTGAGCTTCACATTCACATTGAAGGCTCGCTTGAGCCAGAACTCATGTTTTCACTGGCCCAGCGCAACGGATTGAGCCTTCCTTACTCCAGCGTTGCGGAGCTTCGCAGTGCCTACGCATTTACCGACTTGCAAAGCTTTCTGGACATTTATTACGCTGGCGCAAATGTGTTGAAAACTGAGCAGGACTTTTACGACATGGCGCATGCGTATTTTGTGAAAGCCGCGGCTGACAACGTCATTCACGCAGAGCTGTTTTTTGACCCGCAAACGCACACCGCCCGTGGCGTCAGCATGGACGTGGTGGTCAATGGCCTGCACCGCGCTTGTGTTGATGCGCAAAGTCAACTGGGCGTCAGCGCGTCACTCATCATGTGCATCTTGCGCCACTTGAGCCAAAAAGAAGCGTTTGAAACACTTGAGCAAGCGTTACCGTATCGCGAAAAAATCATCGGCATTGGTCTGGATTCAGGCGAACTTGGAAACCCACCTGAAAAGTTTGCGCGGGTCTTTGCGCGATGTCGGGAGCTGGGTTTTCACTTGGTGGCGCATGCAGGTGAAGAAGGGCCACCTGCCTATGTGTGGACTGCTCTGGACGTTTTAAAAGTGGAGCGCATTGACCACGGTGTGCAAGCCAGCAAAGATGCATTGCTGATGCACAGGCTGGCTACAGACCGCATTGCGCTGACGGTTTGCCCGCTGTCCAATTTCAAGCTGTGCGTGTTCCCGGATCTGGCCAGCCACAACCTGAAGCATTTGCTGGACGCCGGGCTGGCAGCCACTGTCAATTCAGACGACCCGGCCTATTTTGGCGGCTACATGAACGACAACTTTACCCGGACATTCGCAGCGACTGGCTTGCAGGCGCAGCATGCCTACACGCTGGCACGCAACAGCTTTGAAGCCAGTTTTATCGACGCTTGTGCCAAGCGCCGACATATCGACCAGCTGGATGCGTGTTTTGAAAGTTTTGTTTAGCGGGAAACTGGCGAAGAAGGTACCCACACCTGCAGGCGCGGCAGCATCAGTTTGTACGGTGCCAACAAGACAGCAGCCATCAGGCATTTGATGACCAGGTCGCCAGCCGCCAAAGGCAGCCAATTCATGTCACTGCCGGAAAAAGCCAAAAAGAAAAACAGGCCCGTGTCCACGGTAGAGGCGATCAGCGAGCCAATCAACGGCGCTTTCCACCAGGTCATGGCGCGCAGGCGGCTAAATGCGCTGATGTCCAGCAACTGGCCCACAATAAAAGCCACACCTGACGCCACCGCAATACGCCATGGAGCCAACCCAAGCGACACCACCACAGCGATGGCAAAGCCAGCCCAGGCCACACGCCGTGCAGCCTGCGCACCAACTGCGCGATTGGTCAAATCAGTGACCAGAAACGCCACCGGGAAAGTAAATGCGCCCCAGGTCAACCAGCTGTTGATGGGAAATTGCACCAGATAATTGGACGCGACCACCACCACAATCATGGCAAAAATGGGCAGCCAGAGTTGCTTGTAGGTAGGCAGTTTTAAATCGGCAGAGGAGTTGTTAATTGAAGAAGTCATACAGCGATTATCGCAGGCCATGGTTGACGGGCCTTGCAACGCAGATATTGGTTAAGCTTTAAGCCATGTTGAAGGCCTATCGCTCTGCAATTTTGAGATTTGACGATTCAGTGGGTGCTGATGCAGGCAGCAGCGCCATTTACGATGCGGATGGCCTGCTGGTGGTTGGCCCCAACGCCTCTGGCCAGCGAGTTGTGGTGGCAGTGGGCAGTTACCAAAGCCTGGCATCGCAATTCTCAAGCCTTGATATTGAGCATTTGCCCGGCCGCATCATTGCCCCGGGTTTTATCGACATGCATGTGCATTATCCGCAGCTCGATGTGATTGGCTCGCCCGCGAGCGGTTTACTCCCGTGGCTTGAAAACTACACTTTTCCAGAAGAAAAACGCTTTGCAGCCGTTGAATACAGCGCGCAAGCCGCTACGGTTTTCATAGCTGAGCTGCTGCGCAATGGTGTGACAACAGCATTGACATTTGCCACTTCGCACGTTGCATCGGTCAACGCCATATTTGCCGAAGCACAGCAAAAGGGCCTGCGGCTGATCACCGGCAAATGCCTGATGGATCAAAACGCGCCGGACGGCCTGCGTGATGAAACCGAACAAAGCCTGATAGACACTGAAGCGCTGATAAAAAAATGGCACAACGTGGGCCGCCTGGGTTACGCCATCACGCCGCGCTTTGTACCCACCAGCAGCGCTGCGCAATTGCGTGGTGCTGGTGAGCTGGCAGCCAAATACCCTGATGTGTGGATTCAATCCCATGTTGCTGAAAATCTGGATGAAATTGCCTGGGTCAAGCGCCTGTATCCCGCATCGCGGAGCTACCTCAGTGTGTACGAGCAATTTGGTTTGCTGCGGCCCAAAGCGGTGTACGCGCATTGCATTCACCTGGACGACGAAGACCGCGCCTTGATGCGCAGCAGTGGCGTGGCTGCTGCGGTTTGCCCAACCAGCAACCTGTTTTTAGGGAGCGGATTTTTTGACTATGCAGCTGCAAACCGCGCTGGTTTTGCATACGGCCTGGCCAGTGATGTGGGCGGCGGTACGTCGTTCAGCCCGTTTCACACGATGCTGGCGGCGTACTACGTCGGTAGGGAAGGCCACACCAAACCGGGCTTGTCGCTGTCGCCCCAGCACCTGTGGTGGCAGCACACGGCAGGGGCCGCGATAGCTTTGGGTTTGCAGGGCGTCGTAGGCAATCTGCAAGCAGGCTGTGAAGCAGATTTTGTAGTGCTGAATCCCCAGGCCACACCGCTGTTAGAACGCAGAACGGCACGTGCCAATAGTCTTGACGAGTTGCTGTTTGCGCTGATAGTGCTGGGCGACGACCGCGCGATTGAAAAAAAAGTGCTGGCCTGAAGCTCTAAAGGCCCAGCTTTGCATACACGCGCATGGCTGCATAAGCATCATTCGCTGCATAAACCAGCTGGGCTTCAGTCAACTGCGGATTGGCCCAGTTCGACGTGCTGGCTTTTTTTGACTTGATAAAGCGTTTGTTAAACAGTACCGCCACAGCGCCCCGAACACCCATGTCTTTTCGGTAGCCTTTTTCCCTGAAGACCGCATTCAGGTCCAGCACGCCTTGCAGGTCAACGCCCAGCTTGTGGGTGATGCGTTTTTTGTCGTCGCCCAGGCCAAAGCCAGCCTTGATGATGCTCGGTGATTCAAGCAGCATGCCCACAACGCGACGGCATTCGGCATCCTCCAGCTGAAAAATCCAGGCTCTTTGCAGAGTTGACAGTTGAACAATGTGGGGCCCGGTGGACGCTTCGTTTTTGACAAAAGTGGGTTTTGATTCGGTGTCAAAACCAAGCGCCTTTTCGTTTTGCAAAGCTTCAATCGCGTCCGCCGCCCGCGCTGGTGTGTCTACCAGCTGTATGTGCTGCAGGCCCATTCGATCAAACGGCTCCAGAAGGTTGATTTGTTCTTTGTCTGGCGTGGCGAGATGTTCGGTCATGTGAAGTGTGTGTGTAGCAGTCTTGCGCCAGAATACAGCCTGGATCAGCCTGACGAAACCCGATGACAAAAAATAAGCAAACCAGCTCTGGCCTGAGTGCTCTCAGTGCCTTGGGCGGCCTGGTCTATTCAACTGACACAGGCCGCATGTGCCCAGGCTGCCGCCAAAGTATTGGCCAATGCCTGTGCAAAGCGGAGGCGTCGCCCAAAACCGATGGCGTGGTGCGCGTGTCGCTGCAAACCAAAGGGCGGGGTGGCAAAAGCGTCACGCTTGTCAAGGGCTTGCCGTTGGGCGCACTGGAACTGGCTGCGCTTGCCAAACAACTGCGCTCGGCTTGCGGCACAGGCGGAACCGTCAAGGACGGCGTGGTCGAGGTGCAAGGCGACCATGTGGCAACCGTCATGGCGGCCCTGCAAAAACAAAACCATGTGGTCAAGCGTTCAGGCGGCTGACCCGCCTTTTCAGCTTTTGGCCAGCGCTTTCGCTTTCAAAACAGCCAGACGGAGCAAACCCAGCCTGTCGTTGCCAAAGTACATGTCGTCACCGACAAAAAAGCTGGGCACGCCAAAAGCCCCGCGTGCGATGGCCTCGTCGGTATTGGCTTTCAGTGCATCTTTAATCTCTGGCTGAACGATGCCTGCTGCAAAAGCGTTCTCATCGATACCTGTTTGCCGGCAAATACCGGCCAGCACATCGGCCTGCGAAATGTCTTCCTGCCGGGTGAAATAAGCTGCAAACAGGGCTTCGACAAAGCCTGGCAATTGTGTTTTCGTCTCAGCGCCCTGCAGCAGCCAGACGCAGCCGCGCATGGCCTTGACGCTGTTCACGGGAAACACTTTGGGCGGGAAAACAATCTTGACGCCGGCTTGACGCGCGCAGTCTTGCAAGTCTTTGACCATGTAGCGGTTACGCGGTGAGTTGCTGTCCTCACGCGAGGCATACATGCGCTGGTTAACGGTATTGAAAATGCCGCCAACCAGTACGGGACGCCAGTTGATGCTGACGTCCAGTTCCTGCGCCAGAGGCACCAGGTTGCGAAATGCCAGGTAGCTCCAGGGGCTCGACACGTCAAAGTAAAAATCAATCATTGGCTGGCTTTGCCTTGTGCTGCCCGGTTTGCAGGCTGGCAGATGTCTGGCCAAAAAGAGCTCTGCGAGCGTCATCGGTCATTGCCGGGGCGCGCAGTTGTTTGCCCAGATCGAGCCCGCGCTTGACAGCCGGCCTTTCAAACAATGCGGTGTACCAGCGCTGTACGTGTTCAAATTTGGTCAGGTCAACCTGCTGCATTTTGTGAGTTCGCACCCAGGGGAAAATGGCCATGTCGGCAATCGAATAGTCAGCACCGGCAACATATGCCTGGGTCAACGCCAGCTGCTTGTCGAGGACGCCATACAAGCGGTCAACCTCCTTGCCATAGCGCTCAATGGCATAGGGTATTTTTTCAGGTGCGTAAAGCAAAAAGTGCCCATTCTGGCCTGCCATCGGCCCCAGTCCGCCCATCTGCCACATCAGCCATTGCAGCACCTGGTAACGACCGCGCACGTCCACAGGCAGAAAGCGACCGGTCTTTTCTGCAAGGTATTGCAAAATGGCGCCGCTTTCAAAAACCGCCACACTTTTGCCGCCATCAATCGGCGCGTGGTCAACAACAGCTGGCATGCGGTTGTTGGGACTGATGGCTAAAAACTTTGTCTCAAACTGCTCACCCTTGCCAATATCAACAGGGATGAAGTTATATGGCAAAGCGCATTCTTCCAGCATGATGGAAATTTTCCACCCGTTGGGTGTGGGCCAGTAATACAGATCAATCATGATGCCTTCGAGTGATGTTCAGACCATTGTCAAGACACCATTGTCGCCACAGCTTGGCGCGGGCTGCTTAGACTGCTGTTGCACCTGCTCGTTAAATTCAGGGAGCTTTCGCTCCAGGCTACTCCAGATCCTGTATCGCCAGCAGCCGGTAGCGCTGGGCGTAAGAAAAGCCTGCCGTCCGGGCCGCCTGCATCACCAATTCGGCATCTTCGTCAGAGTCCACCAGCACCATAATGGCGCAGTGGCCCTTGCGTGCCAACTGAACATACTTTCGCACGGTTGCGCCCTCGGTGCCAACAGAAGGCAGCACGACGTCAGAGTCGCCCTCAACCTTGCCAATCTCACGCAGCACGGCGGCAGCATTGAGAAACATCACGCTGTCTCCAAACGGAGCTTTGGCTATTTCAAGCGCAGCCTGTTCGGCCATCATGGCGTTCGGGAACATGATGAAAGCGTAACCTTTTGGATAAAAAGTCCCGCCCATGGTCAGCATGGCAGGCGTCAATTCAAATTTTTTCATACGCAATGTTCTGGTTGGTAAAGCCTAGATTGACGCATGTGCTATCGGTTGGTTGCCTCATCCTGGGTGGCGTTTTGGTGTCAGGAAAAAACGCCAGTTTTGGCAGGAGCCGTCCAGGCGGTTGATCGGTGAAAATGCAGGTATGACAATTTCTTTGCCAACATTTGAAGCCAGCCGTGTTTCGGTGGCGCCCATGATGGACTGGACTGATAAACACTGTCGTTATTTCCATCGGCTGCTCAGCCAGCATTCACTGCTGTACACCGAGATGGTGACCACCGGCGCGCTGTTGCACGGCGATGTGCCGCGGCATCTGGACTTCAACCAGCAGGAGCATCCGGTTGCCCTGCAATTAGGCGGAAGCGAACCAGCAGATTTGGCCCAGTGCGCAAAGCTGGGCGAGCAGTGGGGATACGACGAAATTAACCTGAACTGCGGTTGCCCCAGCGAGAGGGTGCAGCGCGGCGCGTTTGGTGCGTGCCTGATGGCCGAGCCGCAACTGGTAGCTGATTGCGTCAAAGCCATGGTGGATGTGGTTTGCGTGCCCGTAACTGTCAAGCACCGCATTGGCATTGACAAGCTGGAAAGCTATGAATTCGTGCGCGACTTTGTCGGCACGGTTGCTGATGCAGGATGTAAAACGTTTATTGTTCATGCGCGCAGTGCGTGGCTCAAAGGTTTGAGTCCCAAGGAAAATCGCGAGGTACCGCCGCTGCGTTATGAGCTGGTGCACCAATTGAAAAAAGATTTTCCGCATCTGGCAATTGCCATCAACGGCGGCATCACCAACAACGCGCAAATCACTGAACAGTTGCAGCAGCTCGACGGCGTGATGGTGGGGCGGCAGGCGTATCACAACCCGTGGTTGCTGGCCTCATGGGACGCTGCGTTTTTTGAAGCTGTTCCGTCAGACTTGACGCGCGAACAGGTTGAAGCGCAGATGTGTGACTACATGGCACGGGAGTTTAAAAATAACGGCACACAGCACTTCGCAATTGCCCGCCACATGCTGGGCCTGCGCCACGGTTTGCCCGGCAGCCGTCGCTGGCGCCAGGTGTGGAGCGATCACCGGCTGAAGGGGTTGCCGCCGCATGAGGTGATGGCGCTGGCGCATCAGAGCTCAAAAACATTTGTCAACGCAGAAGATTCGCGCGAACTGGTCTGTCATCATTGACATTTTAAGAATAAAAAGTGCTTGTAGCCTATGTGTTATGCGCGCAAGCAGCTCCTGAAAACATAGCAATTCTGCTGCGGTAGCAGCTGCTATTTGCTGGCTGGGCGACGTGCCACCATGTCGATTTCAATCAGCGCACCTTTGGCGAGACCGCTGACGCCTACACACGTACGTGCAGGCCGCTGGCCGGGTGCAAAGTAGGTGGCGTACACCGTGTTCATCGCGTCATAGTCGCTGTCAAAGTGCAGCAGATACACGCGCACTTGCACCACATGGGCAAGGTTTAACCCCAGACCGCTGAGGACGTTTTGCAGGTTGTGCACCACCTGATGGGTTTGGGCCGTTATGCCTTGCGGATAGGGTTCGTCGATGGAGGTTCCAGCGAACGGCATCTGGCCCGTCAAATAGACCCAGCCGTCGGCTTCAACTGCATGGCTGAATGGTGCAACCGGGTCAGGCGCGCCGCTGATCAAATGGTGTTGCAGTGTCATGATTGGCAATTTCCTTGTTGCGTTGTGTGGGTGTATGCAGTTGATAAAAATTTCATAGCAATTGATGCGTCTTGCCAACACCAAATCATCTGATTTTTAACGTCAATTCGCTGCCGCCATCCGAAAGGTACGGCTTAGGCTTGTGTCTAATGTCAGCAGTTCCAGGCCATGTGCTAGCGCAGTTGCCGCAACGATGGCGTCGGGCAATTTGATCTTTTTGGTCTGGCGCATAGCTATGGTCTGCGCTTCAACCTTGCTGCTGATCGGCAGAACCTGGATATTGCTCAGAAAAGATTCGATAGCTCGTATCTCACTGGCAGCAATGCCCATGTATCCGAGCAACTCAAGTCGTGTGATTTGGCTGACTGCCAGCGCGGATAGTTGGCACTTTGAGGCCTTGAGCAGATTTACGCTGGCGGCTTGTGCTTTGAGCAGTCCAATAACGACGTTGGTATCAATCAAACAACGCAATGCCTGAGTTTGCTGGGTTTTCATGCTTTGTGACGGGCGGCGACGGGTTCTGACGAGTCAGGGCGCCTTATGACGTATTTTTACGCTGCCACTCGCCCCGCATTTTTCTTTGAATGGCTACCGGGTCGCCAGCCAAACTCTTGCTGCCCTTGATCGTGCCGACGTGCATCATCCAGTCGGGCTCCAGACTGACGTTTGTGCTTTCAGGCTTTCCAACTGGCGCCTCGAACAGGGTTTTTTGTAAAAGCTCGGCGATAAAGTCTTTCATGCTGACCCCGGAGAGCGCCGCGCGTGACTTGATTTCCCTCATCAAGGGTGCTGGCAAATCCAGGGTGGTTCTGGCAATTGAATTCATCGGGCAATCCTAGCATATTGCTGCGTTTATGGTTTTATGGATGCTTCACGGTTGCAGCTTCAAGCCCACTCGCAATATGCGCCCTCATCGCGGCTTGCGCGGCCACAGCATCGCGCTTTTTTAACGCCGCCATGAGTGCTGCATGTTCGGCGAGTGACTGCTCAATCCGCCCCGTCTTGAGCAGCGACTGAGCCCGGTTGAGCTTCATGACTTTACGCAGATCGGCAACCATTTGGTCTCGCCACCTGTTGTCAGCGATCTGGAGTAATTTGACGTGAAATGCCTCGTTGATTAAAAAGAATCTGACGCGGTCTTTGGTAGATTTTTCCAGCTGGGTCTGCAGCGCTGCCAGCTCTTGCAGTTGTTTGTCCGTCGCGGTCGTGGCTACCGTGCCCGCCGCATCTGCTTCCAGCACAGCCATCAGATGAAAGACATCGCTCAGGTCTTTCTCATTGACTTCGGTCACATAGGCTCCGCGCCGCATTTTCATTGTCACCAAGCCCTCGGCGGCCAGCACTTTGATGGCTTCGCGGAGCGGCGTGCGGCTGATGCCATATTCAGCGGACAGCTTCATCTCGTCAATCCATGCGCCAGGTTCCATGTCGTTCGGCCTGGGCGCAAAAATGCGCTGGCGAAGCAGCTCGGCAACCTCTTCGTAAAGAGGGCGGGGTTTGAGTCTGGCGTGTGGCACAGCGGCATTCATGATGCGCTAAAGTTTACATGAAACTGAATTCTGAATTCATAATTACGCAGATTAATTGTGGGTAGAATCCAGACCATGACTGACAAATCAAAGCTTTCAGAATTCACGTCGGCAACGCTGTCTGACTGGCAAAAAGCCGCAGCCAAGTCTGCTCCGGGTGGTAACGTGGACGCACTCAATTGGCACACGCCAGACGGCATCACCGTCAAGCCGCTGTATACGGTTGATGACGTCAAGGACTTGCCCTACACCAACACGCTGCCAGGTTTTGAGCCTTTTATTCGCGGCCCGCAAGCCACCATGTACGCTGTGCGGCCGTGGACGATTCGGCAGTACGCGGGGTTTTCAACAGCTGAAGAATCGAATGCTTTTTACCGCAAGGCTTTGGCTGCGGGCGGGCAGGGCGTATCAGTCGCGTTCGATTTGGCAACACACCGCGGCTACGACAGCGACCACCCCCGTGTAACGGGCGATGTGGGCAAGGCCGGCGTAGCGATTGATAGCGTTGAAGACATGAAGATATTGTTCAACCAGATACCGCTCGATAAAGTCAGTGTCAGCATGACCATGAACGGCGCGGTGCTGCCAGTGTTGGCGGGCTACGTGGTAGCGGCTGAAGAGCAGGGCGTTGCGCAGGCTGAGTTGAGCGGCACGATTCAAAACGACATCCTCAAAGAATTCATGGTGCGCAACACCTACATTTACCCG
>JAYUVG010000065.1:0-4930 GCA_043754255.1 Polaromonas sp.
GCGCATTTTGCAGTCCAATAGCTAGACTATTGGCAAAAAATGCAACGCAGCAGATCTTTTCATACCTGTGCTACCACACATCGCATGGAGTTATGCAGAACATCCTTAACGTTGCAGCAATTTTTTAAGCTTTAACCCGCTGCCCCATAGCGCTACAAAATAGATAGCTGCTCCCGCGCATATTACGCTGGCTAGAAGCCCAATACGCTGTAAATAATCAGTTTTCAGTCCAACCCAGTTGACGCTGCCTGCCGCCCACAGCAAAAACACCGCCAGCAGCGCGCTGGCGGCCAGTACCTGCAGTGCAAACCGGCCCCAGCCCGGTGCGGGCTTGTAGCTGCCGCGTTTCAATAGCCCAAGCAACAGCCACAGCGCATTGACCAGCGCCCCAACCCCAATGGCAAGAGCCAAGCCTGCATGCTGAAAATACGGCACAAAAAGCAGGTTCAGCAGTTGCGTCAGCACCAGCACGACAATGGCAATGCGCACCGGGGTTTTAACGTCCTGGCTGGCGTAAAAGCCGGGCGCCAGCACCTTGATGGCCACCAGCCCCAGCAGCCCGACGCCGTAACCCATCAGCGCAGTGGTGGTTTGCAATACATCGCGGTCGGTGAATGCACCGTAGTGGTACAGCGTTGCCACCAGCGGCTGGGCAAAGGTGAGCAGTGCCACCGCACTGGGCACACCGAGCAGCACCACCAGGCGCAGGCCCCAGTCCAGCATGCCAGAGTATTTTTCAGCATCATTCGCGGCTTTGGCAGCAGCCAGCTGGGGCATCAGCACCACGCCAATCGCCACACCCAATAGCGCAGTAGGGAACTCCATCAACCGGTCGGCATAACTGAGCCAGCTGACGCTGCCGGGAGTCAGGTGCGACGCAATTTGCGTGTTGATCAACAGCGAGATTTGCGCAACGCTCACGCCCAGCAGCGCAGGCAACATCAGCTTTACTATGTTTTTAGTAGCTGGTTGCGCCCATGCATCCTTGGCTACAGCCCAATTCAATGATATTTTGGGCAGCAGACCGAGCTTGAGCAGCGCTGGTATTTGCACTGCCAGTTGCAGCGCGCCACCTACCATCACACCCGCAGCCAGCGCGTACACCGGCTCAATGCCGTGGGTCTTAAACCACGGCGCGCCAAACCAGGCCGCTGCAATCATTGCCACATTCAGCAGCACCGGCGTGGCTGCTGGCACGGCAAAACGCCGCCAGGTGTTCAAAATGCCGCTGGACAGCGCCACAAGCGACATGAACGCAATGTACGGAAACATCCAGCGCGTCATGAACACGGCCGCCTCAAACCCGCGCGGATCCTGCTTCAAGCCGCTGGCCATGGCGTAGACCAAAAACGGCGCTGCAGCCACACCAAGTGCCACGGTCAGCAGCAGCGCCCAGGTCAGCAGTGTGGCCACCCGGTCAATCAGCAGTTTGGTCTCGGCGTCCCCATGCTGCGTTTTGTTAGCCGCCAGCACCGGCACAAAAGCCTGACTGAAAGCACCTTCAGCAAACAGGCGGCGAAACAGGTTAGGAATGCGAAACGCTACGTTAAAAGCGTCGGTCATGGCGCTGGCGCCAAAGGTTGACGCAATCAGCAGCTCACGCACCAGGCCGGTGATGCGTGAAACCAGCGTGAGTGCGGAGACGGTGGAGGCGGATTTAAAAAGGGACACCGACCGAGTTTAGGCGGTGATGAGCCCTGCGTTGAACGGTATTTGCGTTTGCCTGCGTCATCGTATAATCATGGGCTTCGCTTGAAACATCCGCAGACCATTTTCAGACCCGTCTGAACTCCAAAGGAAACTATTTATGGCAACCGCCAAACCCAAGAAAAAGAACCCGCGCCTGGCATCAGGCCGTAAACGCGTCCGCCAGGACGTCAAACTTAACGCCGCGAACACATCGCTGCGTTCCAAATACCGCACTGCTGTGAAAAACGTTGAAAAAGCCGTTGCAGCAGGCGACAAAGAAAAAGCCAAAGATGCTTTTGCCAAAGCGCAATCCATTGTTGACACTGTTGCCGACAAAGGTATTTTTCATAAAAACAAGGCAGCGCGTGACAAGTCCCGCTTGTCGGCCAAGGTGAAAGCCCTGGCATTAGCCACCCCCAAAGCCGCTTAACAAAGCAGCAAACCCGCCCGGAAGGTTCGTTAAAAAACCTTCTGCCGTTTTGCAGGGTGTGAATTCAAAGTGAAGTAGAAAAGCCGTCGCAAGACGGCTTTTTTTATTTGCGCTGCAAAATCAATGGTTATCAAATATTCAAATGCCAAACCCCGTGCTGCAAGCTACTAAACCGCTCATCATTTTTTCTCACGGCAACAGCTTTCCGGCCAGCACGTACGGGGCCATGACGGCCAGCTTGATAGAGCGTGGCTACACCGTCAAAGCCATTGAAAAGCTGGGCCATGACCCGGCTTACCCCGTCACCAGCAATTGGCCGCACCTTGTGCAACAGCTGGCGGACTTCACCGCCGAGCAGGTCGCAACGTCAAACGGGCCCAACGCTGTTGTTCTGGTCGGCCATTCATTGGGCGGGTTTTTAAGCCTGATGTGCGCGGCATTGCACCCAGGTCTGGCGGGCGGTCTACTCAGCGGTGTGGTGATGCTGGACTCGCCCATCATCAGCGGCTGGCGCGCCAAAGCGCTTGGGCTGGCGAAAATGACGCGCCTGGCAGGCCGGCTCGGGCCAGGGGCGATCAGCCAAAAACGCAAAAACCAGTGGGCGTCAAAAGATGCCGTGTTTCAGCACTTTCGTTCAAAAAAGGCATTTGCCCTGTGGACTGACGATGCCTTGCACGACTATGTCAACCACGGCACTGAACTAAATGGTGCGCAACATCACCTGGCCTTTGACCGCCGCATCGAAACCGCCATTTACAACAGTTTGCCGCACAACATGGGCGCATTGATGGCCAGATGCCCGCCGCAATGCCCGGTGGCATTTATCGGCGGAAACCAGTCCCTTGAGATTGGCAGAGTCGGCCTGGGCCTGACGCGGCGCGTGACGCAAGGCCGCCTGCGAATGGTTGATGGCAGCCACCTGTTTCCGATTGAACACCCGCTGCTGACCGCTGATGCTGTGGACTTTGAGATCACCAGCATGCTGGCTTGAATGCAGCTGTTTTCGGCAACTCAATTGCTATAATAATAATAGCTGTTTGCGCGCATTTTACGTGGGCTACAGCAAGAAACATTGTAAATTTTGACGTATTGAACGCGTTTTAATCTGTCATTCCCGCGAAGGCGGGAATCCAGTCCGGTCGTGATCTTGTCCATAAATTCAAGACCTGCACTGGATTCCCGTCTTCACGGGAATGACGCAGGTATAAATCAAGCCGCCCACTTCACCACACCGCTGTACGCAGTTGCCAGCACCACCACACCAAATGCAATGCGGTACCAGGCAAACGGCACAAAGCTGTGGCTTGAGATGTATTTCAAGAGCCAGCGAATGCACAGCCAGGCGCTGACAAACGCAAACACCAGGCCGACAGAAAACATCGGCACGTCAGCCACCGACAGCAATGCACGCTCTTTGTACAGGCTGTACGCGCCTGCGCCCATCAGGGTGGGCATGGCCAAAAAGAATGAAAAATCAGTCGCCGCCTTGCGTGACAGGCCCAGCACCATGCCGCCAATGATCGTCGCGCCACTTCGGCTGGTGCCCGGAATCATCGCCAGGCACTGCACCAGCCCCACCTTGATGGCGTCGCCTGTTGTCATGCTTTCCACATCATGCACACGCGTTGCAGCGGGGTATTTTTTGTGCCGTGCCTCAGCCCACAAAATAATGAAACCGCCGATGATGAAAGTGGTCGCCACGACAGTCGGCGTGAACAGATTGGCTTTGATGGCCTTGCCAAACAGCAGCCCCAAAATCACTGCCGGTATAAAAGCTATCAGCACGTTGAGTGCAAACTGCCGGGCTTGTTTGTCAGTCGGCAGCGCAATCAATGTGCTGCGAATTTTTTGCCAATACACAAGGATCACCGCAAAAATCGCTCCGGTTTGAATCGCAATGTCAAACACCTTGGCCTTCTCATCGTCAAAGCCCAGCAGAGCGCCGGCCAATATCAAATGCCCGGTGGACGAGATCGGCAAAAACTCGGTCAGCCCCTCAACGATGCCCATGATGGCGGCTTTGACTAGCAGGACAATGTTCAAGTGGTCCACGTAAAACTCCGTTAAAACTCAGATAAAACTCAGAAAGAGTGCCTTGATTATGGCTGGCCGCTTTGCAGCCTGATCCCCGTAAATGGCACTTCACGCAACTTTCAGCCACTTTGTCGCATGGCCATTGCGACCCACCCGCGTCACAGGCAAAGTTCAGGCAATTAACACCTGAGGCCCACCATGCAAGTCACACCTTTGATTGCCGTCCACATGACTGCCGCTTTGACAGCCATTGCAGTAGGCCCGGTTGCTCTGTGGGCACGCAAAGGTGCAACCCAGCGGCCCAAGCTGCACCGCGCCTTTGGCTATGCGTGGGTGACATTGATGCTGACCACAGCAGTCTCAGCGATCTTTATCCGCGACTTCAACCTACCTAACATTGCCGGCTACACGCCTGTTCATATTTTTGTACCGGTGACTTTCTACTTTTTGTTTCGCGCCTTTCAGCGCCTGGCACAAGGAAACATTGCAGGCCACCGCATGGCCATGCAAAAGCTTTACGTGGCTGCCTGCCTGGTGGCTGGCGGCTTTACTTTGCTGCCAAACCGCTACTTGGGAAACCTTGTTTTTCATCACTGGCTGGCGCTGGTTTGACAACGTTTTTCTCGATCAACAACACAAGGAGTTTTAATTGACCGCCAACCTTCAGCCTGCACAATAAGCGTATGTTTTTACCAAGCATTGCGTCACCGCTGACTGTGAATCAATCAGCGTTGCAAAACCTGCGTTTGTGCCTGCCCAGCCTGGCCAGGCACTGCT
>JAYUVG010000066.1:0-23726 GCA_043754255.1 Polaromonas sp.
AGCTGGTTGCCGCGCGTGTCAACCAGCTAAACATCAGCCTACACTGTAAATATGCGCCCCTCAGAAGCTCTTCAACAATACCGCTCGCGGATTCGTGAGATTGCGCTCAGCCACCGCGTCAGTGACGTTCGTGTCTTCGGTTCAGTATTACGCGGTGAAGACGATGCCAACAGTGATCTCGATCTCTTGGTAGAACCCACAGCCCAGACAACGCTGATGGACATAGGCGCAATTCGCTTTGAGTTAAAAAAACTTTTAGGCATCGAGGTTGACGTGCTGACACCAAATGGTTTGCCAGTGCGTTTTCGTGATCAGGTTTTGCGGGAAGCCATGCCCGTATGAGTCGGGCCAGTTCCCAACGGTGCACTGACTATTTGCGTCACATCGTGGAAGCGATTGACGCGATTCAGGGCTACACAGCAGGCATGGATACCGCTGCGTTTATTGCAGACCGAAAAACCTGTGACGCTGTCATTCGCAATATTGAAATCATTGGTGAAGCATGCAACAACGTCGCCAAGCATTACGCCGAATATGCAGCCGAGAATGCGTCAATTCCCTGGGGTTTTGCTTATGAAATGCGCAACGCGCTGGCACACGGTTACTTTAATGTTGACTACGCGATTGTTTGGCAAACCGTGCAATACGACTTGCCCAAGTTGCGCGCACAGATTGCCAGCCTGATCTGAGCAATCTGGCGTCTGAAAAAGCCCAAAGAGCGATTTGCCCATGTGTCCCGCGTAAGTCAAGGAGGAGAGCGCAGCTCGGGGGACATGAAGCGGGACACTTGGGCAAACCGCTCGGTTTAACCAACTCGCACGAACTTTCAACATGAGCAAACCAGCCCACACCCGATTAAAAATCTACAAAACCATTTCCCGCCAGCTGCACGGCAAGGTACCGTGCTGGGTGTGTGGTCAGCATGTAGATGTGGTGGACGCCACGCTTGAACACATCCAGCCTTTGAGCGAAGGCGGCAACAGCCATCAGGTCAATCTGGCCATCAGCCATGCGGTGTGTAACCAGCAGCGGCATGCAAAAACTGGGATTCAGCCTCCTGTGCACGCCAGCAAATAAACGCCATGCTGTAAGAATGTCAGAAGTTGGGCGACTATCGATTGATAAACGCCGTTAACTATTGAAAACGAACCGACAGGACACAAACCATGACACATTTACGCACTTTTGGAATCACTGTTTTGCTGGCCGCCAGCGCCTTGGCTCACGCCGCTGATGGCCTGGTTGCCGTCAAAAGCCCGCACTCTGCGGCAGCCACCATGACGCGGTTTGAAGACGCAGCCAAGCAGCGCGGCTTGACCATATTTGCGCGCATTGACCACGCAGCAGGCGCAGCCAAAATTGGCAAAACACTGCGCCCCACTGAAGTGCTGATCTTTGGCAATCCGCAAGGCGGCACACCGCTGATGGAATGCGCGCAAACCGCCGGTATTGACTTGCCGTTAAAAGCTTTGGTGTGGCAAGACGCTTCGGCGCAGGTCTGGCTGGGCTACAACGACCCTGTGTATTTGGCCCAACGCCATGGCGCGCCACAGTGTGCTGTTGCTGACAATTTGCGCAAAGCGCTCAGTGGCCTGGCAGAAGCAACAGTCGCGCCCTAAACCTCAAACAATTTGCAAATCAATTTCGTCAGCATGCACACGTTGCACTGCTAAAGGGTTGTCAGCCTTGAAGCTGTTGGCCCTGAAACTATCTGCATCAGCCAGCGGCCAGTAATCCTTGAACACTTTGTGCTGCTGCTCAAGAGTGCCCAGCAGACCACCCGGTGCCATGCGCATGATCAGGTTGCTGAGCAGCCGGACTTCAGTTGCGCTGATACGCCGCACGATGTGATGGGCGTTTAATTCGTTCGGATGCTGTAGCCCGGCGGCTTGTACCAGCTCTTGCAGCGCATGCAAAGTGCTGCGGTGAAAGTTGCGCACCCGCTCGGCCTTGTCAGGCACGACAAGTGCCCGCTGGCGCTGCGGGTCTTGCGTGGTCACACCAGTGGGGCACTTGCCGGTGTGGCAGGTTTGCGCCTGAATGCAGCCCAGCGCCATCATGAAGCCGCGTCCCGCATTGCACCAGTCAGCGCCCAGTGCCATCAGCCGCACCAGATCAAATGCGCTGGTGATTTTGCCCGCCGCGCCTATTGAAATGCGGCTGCGCAAATTCACGCCAATCAGCGTGTTGTGCACCAGCTGCAAGCCTTCTTGCAACGGCGCGCCGACATGGTCACTGAACTCCACTGGCGCGGCTCCCGTGCCGCCTTCAGCCCCATCGACCACAATAAAGTCAGGCGTGATGTTGGTCGCCAGCATGGCTTTGACAATGGCAAACCATTCCCACGGGTGGCCAATACACAGCTTGAAGCCAACCGGCTTGCCGCCGGATAACTGACGCAGCTTGGCAATGAAATGCATCATCTCGCTAGGGGTTGAAAACGCGCTGTGGCTGCTGGGCGAAATGCAGTCTTTGCCTTGCAAAACACCCCGCGCCTGGGCAATCTCCGCCGTGACTTTGGGCCCCGGCAAAATGCCGCCGTGCCCTGGCTTGGCGCCCTGGCTGAGTTTGATTTCTATCAGCTTGACCTGCGGGTCAATGGCGTTCGCTGCAAAGCGTTCGGCATTGAATGTACCGTCGTCATTGCGGCAGCCAAAGTAGCCCGAACCAATCTCCCAGATCAGGTCGCCACCATGCACGCGGTGGTGGGTCGATATCGAGCCCTCACCCGTGTCATGCGCAAAGCCGCCCATCTGTGCGCCCTTGTTCAGCGCCAGAATCGCGTTGGCAGACAGCGAACCAAAACTCAATGCCGAGATATTGAAAACGCTTGCGTGGTAAGGCTGTGTGCAAGACTGGTTTGACAAAGACGGCGCAGCAGGTGAGCCGCCAATCCAGATGCGAAAGTCATGCGTGGCCAGTTTGGTCGGCGCCATCGAATGATTCACCCATTCATAGCCAACCGTGCCCACATTCAGGTGGGTACCAAAGGGCTGGTTGTCTGGCTCGCCCTTGGCACGCTGATAGACCAGCGAGCGCTGCGCGCGAGAAAAAGGTGCGGCTTCTGAATCGCTTTCAATAAAGTACTGGCGAATTTCAGGCCGTATAAATTCAAACAAAAACCGCAAGTGACCAATGACCGGGTAGTTGCGCAAAATGGCATGGCGTGTTTGCTTGAGGTCATGCACGCCCACCGCCACCAAAGAGCCAAACACCAGAAAAGCCAGCCAGCCCACCTGAAAAACAATCAGGCTGAACAGCGCCAAGAGCAAAGCAAAAGCACACAACACCAAAAAGCCATAACGGACAGGAAGACGGGCATTGAGAGCGTGGATTTTGGCGCGCATGAAGGTGCTTTCGGATAGCTCTGTTTTTTTAGGGAGGCAGATACACTTCCCATCATAAAAGCGTCCGGTGACGTTTGATCCGAGCTTTCATGACTTTATCCACACCTCTTGAGATTGAATCTTTCGACGAGCTCGATGCCATCCTCGACGAGATGCGCACCCGCTACGACGAGACCCCGCAGTGGGAATTTTGTGAAGGTTTTATGGCAGCAGTGATTTGCATGCGCAGACCAGTTGCCGTTGAAGAATATCTGGCCGCCTTGCTGGGCACGCCCATGGCAGGTGATGCGCCTGATGATGATGACGACAATAGTGGATCATTTGCAGATGATGCACAACGCGAGCGCTTTTTGAATCTGTGGCAACAGCGCTGGCAAGAAGTTGGCGCAGCGCTCGATTCAGAAGTCAACTCACTCGAAGACGACCGCTGCTACCACCCCGAAGTGATGGACATTCGCGGTGCAGTCTTTGAGATGCCGCCTGAAGAGCAAGCCACATTCAAAGGCGAAGAGCTGCCAGCGTTTGCACAGGTCTGGGCACTGGGCTTCATGTTTGCAGTTGAATACTGGCCGGAAGAATGGGCTGCTCCGCGCGACAAAGACGCCGCCAAATGGCTGAACGGCGCACTGGAGGCCATCGTCGCGATGACCGAAGACGACACCGCCGCACCTGAAATATCACCCTTGAGCGAAGACGGCAAACCCAGCACCAGCATCGCCAGGCTCAACGCCTTTGGCGAAGCCATCTGGGCTGTGTATGACCTGCGCGAACTGTGGAAAACGATGGGCCCGCGGGTTGAAACAGTGCGCGCTGTTGCTACGCCCGGGCGCAATGATTTGTGTCATTGCGGCAGTGGCAAGAAATACAAGAAGTGTCATGGGGCAGCCTGACCAAATCTGCTATTTATTCAGGAGCTGGTTGCGCACATATTACGTGGGCTACAGCTCTAAATGATCCTTGAATGCGCATTAAAAGAGCAGGTTTGGCGAGTCTTGAGGCGTCTACTCAGCATCAACGCTGCCCCAGGTTATCCGCTGCATCCACTGCAAAGCCATCCCATTGCACCGACGGGTCAAACGCGGCGGCGAAATTGCGGTCGCCAGCTGTGACGCCTGCTTTTCGGCGCAGGGTTCGGTTCAATGTGCTCACGCCGTTGGCGGCCCATTCGGTGCCGGGGTCAACGCCGACCTGGCCGATGCGGTCAATCACGACGCCTGACTTTTCGAGCGTCAGCGCGTCGTTGCCATTGAAATTGATGACATTGTTGGCGACCACCGAACCACTTATTTGAAAGCTCGCAATCGAGTTGCTGTTGACCAGCACCAGCGTGCGGCCAGAGCCCAAAGTGCCAGACAACGCTTGAACGAGCGCAGTGGTGCTGGCGCCATTGCTGAACATCTTGACGCTGTAGGCAGACAAATCAATCACGGCCGCCGTCGGGTTGTAAATCTCAAGTGCCTTGTTGTTGCTGTTGCCCTCCGCGTATTCACTGAAGAGGAGATCGGCCTCGCCTGATGCATTGACAGGGGCAACCACCACCGCGCTGGCGACGATGATCGTGCTGGTTCGGGTGGCCACGCTACCTGCTGAGTTGGTCAGCGTCACACCCACCACAAAGTTACCTGTCGTGGTGTACACGTGCCCTGCCGTGCCCGCGCTGGGCAGGCTGCTGTTGGGTGTGCCGTCGCCCCAACTGACGACAAGCGAAGCCAGCGTAGCAGTGCCGCCCGGATTGGCTTCGTTGATAGCCAACGTCACCGGCCGATCCACCGCCGCACTGGGCGGCAATGCGATGGCCAACAGCGGTGGACGGGCAACTGCAGCATCCGGGCTCAGGTTCAGGCCAACCAGCACCGGGTCGTGGTCTGATGCCCGAAATGGCGTCGGCGCAAAACGATCATCGTTCGTAAAATTCAGGTTGTAGTCAATCGCCGTGGGCTCGTCTGCATTGATGTGCCACACGCCAACGCCGGTGACCTGCTGGCGCAAGCTGCTGGATGCATAGGCATGATCCAGCGCACCAGATTCACCGCCAAACACGTAAGTAAAACGGTCTGCTTCAGGCATGCGTTTGAGCAGGCTCTCGCTGCCATCAGACTCCAGCACTTTGGTCGGGTCTTCCAGCAAATAGCTGTTGAAGTCGCCCATCATCAACACGTCCTGCTCACCCTGCGTTTTAAGTGTGGCTACAAAGTTTTTCAGTGCGCTGGCCTGCTGCGTACGGCGCAGGTTAAAGCAGCCCTGGCCGGTGTCAACATCGCCGCTGGCGGGGCAGCCGCCTTTGCTTTTGAAATGGTTGACGACGAACCAGAAGTTGCCGTTATTGGCCCGGCTGGCAAAGCGTTGGGCCAGCGGCGGGCGGCCGGCAATGGCGGTGTAATTGGTGAGGTCTGCGCCTGTGGGCAGCACCGCAGCACCCACCCTGTCAACCCGGGCTGGCTTGTACAAAATATCTACCTTGATGGCGTCAGTGCCGATGGTGCCGCTGTTGACTGCAGCGTAGGTGCCAGCACCTGCCTTGGCATTCAGTGCCCTGAGAAGTTGCTGCGTGGCAATGTCTGTGTTTTGTATTTCAATCAGCCCCAGCACATCAGCATCCAGGCCCAGAATGGCCTCCACAATTTTTGCCTGCTGGCGTTCAAATTCAATCAAGGTGTCAGCACCCCGGCAGTTACTGGCCGACACTGCGCTGCTGCCCAATGTGCAGCCCTGGCCGGTTTGGCCTGCAGCGGTTTGCCCGTTGGTAAACGTGGTGAAGTAATTCAGCACATTCAGGCTGGCAACTTTTAACGTGCCGCCAACATCTGGTGCGGTGGTTTGACGTGGGTTGGCGTTAACGAACAGCGGCGCAGACGTGGGGTGAATGCGGTAGTTTGAGAAGCCGTGGCTGAGGACGCCCGTGACCTTCTGCGTCGTGTCGCCCATGCGGCGTATGCCCGCAGCGCCAGGTGCGCTGAAGTATGGCGTCGGGTTGGGGTT
The DNA here is from genome assembly GCA_043754255.1 of Polaromonas sp. GTDB lineage: Bacteria > Pseudomonadota > Gammaproteobacteria > Burkholderiales > Burkholderiaceae_C > Polaromonas. The sequence continues at coordinate 6,327 of JAYUVG010000066.1, forward strand.
TTGCACGCTTGACCCGTCGTCCAGAACAATCCGGCTCAAACGGTTTTGGGCATTGGTCACCACCACGTTGCCGTTGTTGGGGTGAAATTGCCGGCCACCGGCGCTCAGTGCCAGCGAGCCAAAACGGCCCAGCTCGAACAGCTCAGTGACTGCCAGCGGATGACTGAACTCGACCAGCATGCCTTCAAAACGCTCGAGTGTTTGTGCATCAGCCACCGGCAGGGCGACAGCTGTGGGCGCTATCGCCACTCCGCTGCCGCAGACCGTGAAAGTCACGCTGCCCGCGATTTGCGTCACGCTATCTGGAGCACCGCCAAACTCGCCGACCACACCCGTCAGCTGCAGCAAGTCGCCCACATTGACTTTGGCAGCATTGGGTGCAAAAACAAAAATGCCGCGTGATGCAAGCGGGCTGGCAGGCGCTTCAGTCTGCTGAATAAAAAAGCCGCCCAGCCGATTCACGGTGGTGTTCTGAAACTCACCCACCACCACCCCGCGCACCGTCACCGTGGCGGACACAAAGGGGCTGACGCTGCCAGTGCCTTGGACTGCAGCAATGGTCTCTAGAGGCGCGTTGGCGGGCACTGCCGCTGTGCAGGCGGGCAGCACAACACTGGGCACTTCAGGCACGGGCGAGACAGGTGCTGGGCCTGAACCTGGGCCGGAAACTGCGTTGTCACCGCCGCCGCCGCCGCAAGCGCCTAGCGCAGCGGCTGATAGAGCCAGTGCAGCAACGGCAAGCCAACGGGTGATTCCCAAAATATTTGAAGCGCCAGTCGATACGTGTGGTTTCATCACATGCTTTCATTCAAATGTTGAACAACATGTCCAGCACGCATTGTTTATATCTGTACAAGATGACGATGAAGTGAAATCTGTCTCAACTTTACATCTGGAATCAAAACAATGAGCAACACAATAGCGCTGGTGTTTTGTCGGCATGAAGGACTGGCTGTTGAATCATCGGGCTCAAGCACTCTTTTAACGGTTTGCAGCGGCCAGGCAGTTGCTATTATTTCAGGAGCTGCCTGCGCGCACTTTACGTAGGCTACAGGCATAAATGATGCTCAAATACATATAAAAACAGTGGGTTTGGCGCCTTTCGCAGGCATTCGTTATCCTCGCTAGATGTCACGCTGTTCAGAGTTGAAGACATGTCTGACTGTGCACAAGCCTGGGGCTACGCCTTGGTTTGCTCGCAAGCCAAGGCGGGCGACCCGGCTTTCATTGCTGGCTACATCGGCAAAAGCCATGCGTTCGATGAAGTGATTACAAAGCACGCCTTTGCCTATGCTGATCAAAACGAGGCTGATGACGCTGCGCTTCAACAAGCCGTTAAAAGCGGTGCGGTGCAGGCGTTGGGGGCTGAAGGCAGTGATGAATAACGCAGCGGCATAAAGTTTTACCAGATTGCCATGCGGTGTATGCGGTAAGACAATGCTATTAATTCAGGAGCTGCTTGCGCGCTGAATACAACGGCTAGAGCACTAAAACACCTGATAAATAACAAGCCTTAGACCATTCGCGCATCCGTCATTCCCGCGTAGGCGGGAATCCAGTCCGGTCTTGAAGCTGCAAATACCGCCACCACCGGGCTGGCTACCCGCCTCCGCGCACCAGACTTCGCACCAGATTTTGAACTAGAGCGGCACGCGCGCCATCACGTGAGCCACTGCTGCCGTCAGCTTTTTGGCATATGGCACATGCAAAAATTCATTCGGCCCGTGCGCGTTGCTTTTGGGGCCGAGCACGCCGCACACCATCATTTGCGCCTTTGGGAAGCCTTTGCTCAGCATGTTCATCAGCGGAATCGTGCCGCCCTGGCCAATGGTGCCGCACGGTGCACCAAAAAAGTTTTGTGATGCATCGTTCAATGCGTATTCAAACCAGTCCACTGTGCTGGGGGCGTTCCAGCCTGTGGCACCACCGCCGCCGACAAAAGTCACTTTGGCGTTGTAAGGGGCGTTGTCTTCCAGCAGTTTTTTCAACTCTTGCACAGCCGTTGCTGCATCGACCAGTGGCGGAAACCGCAGCGACAACTTGAACGCGGTGTAGGGCCGCAGCACATTGCCTGCATCTTTTAATGCCGGAAAACCTTCAGCGCCTGTCACGCTCAATGTTGGCCGCCAGGTGCGGTTCAGCAGCGCTTCGACCGGGTCGGTTGTCATCGGCAGTGCGAAGGCGCTGGAGCCTTCGCAGTCGTAGTGCGCCCACGGAAAACGCTTGTACAGCTCGTCGCCCAGCGTGGCTGCTGTGGCTTTAGCTTGTGCCATCCTGTCAGCCGGTATGGCGCAGTGAAAGCTTTGCGGCAGCAACCTGCCAGTGGCACTGTCCTCCAGCCTGTCAAGCACATGGCGCATGATGCGAAAGCTTGACGGAACCACGCCGCTGGCATCACCCGAATGCACACCTTCGTCGAGCACCTCGACCTTCAGCACACCGCCGCCCATGCCTCGCAAACTGGTCGTTAGCCAGAGCTGGTCGTAGTTGCCGGCGCCTGAATCCAGGCACACTACCAGCGCCACATCGCCCAACCGTTTTTTCAGTGCTTCTACATACGGCAGCAGGTCGTACGAGCCGCTTTCTTCACAGGTTTCTATCAGCCCCACGATGCGCGGGTGCGGTACGTTTTGCGCCTTGAGCGCCTGCACCGCTGCAATGCTGGCGTACACCGCATAGCCGTCGTCTGCACCGCCGCGCCCGTACAGCTTGCCGTCCTGATACTTGGGTGTCCACGGCCCCAGGTCACTGCGCCAACCGGTAAATTCGGGTTGCTTGTCAAGGTGTCCGTACATCAAGACTGTTTGTGTCGAGCCCACGCGGGTTGCCGGAATTTCAAAAAACAAAACTGGCGTGCGCCCATCCAGCCGAATCACTTCCAGCGTCAAGCCTTCAACCTTTTGCGCTTCAACCCAACTGGCTGCATTGCGCATGACGGTGTCGATGTAGCCGTTGGCTTTCCAGTCCGCGTCAAAGCCCGGCGACTTCGCCGGAATGGCAATGTAGTCGCTGATTTGTTTGACGATATCGCCGTCCCACTGGGCGCTGACCTGGCTTAAAGCCTGGGCAGCGTTCAGGATGTCGGCGGGGATTTCTTTGTGCAGGGGTGCGTTCATTGGTGGCTCCTAAATTCGGGGGCATTCAACGCGGAGAAGAGGAGCGCGCGGAGGACGCTGAGAAAGTCATTGAAATATTTATAACGCTCCGCGTCCTCGGTTTTCAACTCCTCTTCTCCGCGTTGAAATGTACCCGTATTACTTCAAATAATCAGCCATCTTTTCACCCAGGCGTATCGCACGCCCCGGCTCCCAGGCCGGGTTAAACGACAGCGGCGCTTTTGGAAAAAGCATAACCACGGTAGAGCCTAACAAAAATCGGCCCATCTCGTCGCCGCGTTTTAATTCCACCTTTTGGTCAGCATAGTTCCAGGTTTTTACATCTGGCAAACGCGGCGGATTCACCAGGCCATGCCACACGGTTGCCATGCTGCCGACAATGGTGGCGCCCACCAGTACCAACACAAAATTTTGACGGACGGGTCCGCGCGCGGATTCGAACACACACACCACCCGCTCATTGCGTGCAAACAGCCCCGGCACACCGCGTGCTGTGGTCGGGTTGACCGAAAACAAATCGCCCGGCACGTAAATCATCTGCAGCAAGCGCCCATCACATGGCATATGGATGCGGTGGTAGTCCTTTGGGCTCAGGTACAGCGTGGCAAAGTTGCCGTCGTTAAATTGCGCAGCCAGTGCGGCATCACCACCAACCAGCGCCGTAGTGGAATATCGATGTCCCTTGGCCTGAAAAATCTGGTCGCCGGAAATTGGCCCAAACTGGCTGACAGCGCCATCGACCGGGCAAATCAAATCCGCAGTAGCCAAAGGCCGCGCATCAGGCTTTAAAGCACGGGTAAAAAAATCATTGAAGCTGGCGTAACTGGCAATGTTTGAATCCAGTGCTTCGTCCATGTTGACGCCGTACTTGCGAACAAAGCGGCGAATGATCTCAGTGGTAACCCAGCCACGTTCCGGGCCTGCTACCCAGCCAGCAAAGGCAGTTAGCGCCCGTTTGGGTACAAAGTATTGAGTAACAACGGCCAGGCGGGTAGATAAAGGCATAAACTGCAATGGTTGTACGCTGGAAAAATTGTGTAGAAGAGCTTTGATTTTACAGACTGCCCCGTCTTGCCGAATTGCCCGGAAACCCGTTTTAAATACCACCCAATCTGTTCATGAGCAGCTCATCAAAAGTCGTGATTGATCCCGAAACTGGCCTGCCAGACATGCACGACTTTGCCGAGTTTGGGCAGGCACTTCGCACCATGACCACCGACACCGATTCACTGCGGTTGTCTGATGGCATGGGTGAGTTGTCGCAGGCGATTGAAGGCGTGATTGGTGCGCTCGCATCGCAGACAACAGCCATGATTGGCCCCAAGCTGATCGACCTGCTGACAGCAGTGCGCAAGCATCGCCAGCTGGTGGTGGGGCTCGGAGAAACCTGGCGCATGCTGTATGAATACGCTGCCTACCTTGCAGCGCTGAATAATTTTCGATTGCTGATTGCCCAGTGGCTGGTTGAACGCAATATGTCGGGCGACCACAAACTTGTGCTCGATGATTTTGAAATGATCGGCTGGCGCACCATGGGCGAAGGCTTGTTGATGCTGGAAATGCATGAGCAGGCACGCAGCACCGCATTGGCAGAGCTGTCATCAGAAACAAACAATGATTCCCGTTTGGCGCGCGCCAAACAGTGGTGGGGCAAACTGCGCAGTTAGCTTGACGTTGGCGCGGGCACAGGCAAAGGTGGGGGCAACTGCCTGCATTCCCAAAATACGCGAGCCGTGCAGGTGCTACATATGTTGCGATCAAGCTTTGAGAAAATAGTAGCAATGGCCACCCGCTTGTCCGGAAACTGGTGCGCGGGCCCCAGCAGGCGGGTAAAGCCGGTGGTTTGCCACATTGCAATCACTTCGGGCCGCGGTCTGTGAAAATACAAATCACCGCCCATCGCGCGGCGGGCATTGAGCTCTTGCTCCCACAGCTCGGCGCCTGCCAGGTCAATGAAATTCATGCTTTTGCCCATCACCAGCAGATGCTTTTGCGGGTTGGCTTCGTGGCGCAGTGCATGTAGTTTGTCGGCAACGTGTTGGGTAGCACCAAAGTAAACCTCGCCCTCCATGCGCAGCAGTTTGAGCTGCGGGCATTCCGGAAGATGGTTGGCCCCCACGCTTTTCGCTTCGCGTAATACGCTGCCCCCCGCGGGGGCTGGCCTTGCTAGGGGCGGCCCGTCGCTACGGCCTTCTAATTTGGGGTTGTCGAGTACAACAAAGGGGCGGTTTTCAAGCGTGCTGTCAAAGCCCATGGTGCGCATGGCGGGCCTGGATGTGCGGTACAAAAACGTCATCAACGATAGCAGCGTGCCTAACAAAATAGCCATCTCCAGCCGAATTGTCAAAGTGGCAAGCAATGTGGTCAGCGCGACTGCAAATTCGGTGCGGCTCAAGCTGATCACCTTGCGCCAGCGCGGAGTATCAAATAAAAAAACAGCCACCAGGAGCAGCAATCCCGCCAGCGCTGCCATCGGAATTTTGGCCAGCAATGTGCTGCTGACTGCCACCAGAGCCAGCAATAGCAGCGCCGAAAAAACCGCTGCCAGCGGTGTGCGCGCACCAGCCTGCAGGTTAGGCATGGAGCGGTTCATCGAGCCGCATGACACATAGCAAGAGAAAAATCCGCCGACGATATTGGACAGCCCTTGCCCCCGAAACTCCCGGTTTGCATCAATGCGCTGGCCTGATTTGGCGGCTACCGCTTTTGCAATCGATATGGACTGACCAAGCGCCACAATCGTCAGCGCAAAAGCCAGGCCAAGCAGCTCTGAAACCGATGCCCAGCTTATGTGCGGTAGTACAAATTGCGGCCAGGGGGTGCTGATCTGGCCAATTGTGCGCACTGGCAAAGCAGCGCCAGCAGCCAGGGCCGTAGCCGCTGTCAAACCAATCAGCATGAAAGGCCATCCAGGTCGAAACAAGCGCACTCCCAGCGCCACCACGACTGTGGTGATGCCGACCAGCAACGCCGATTTGTCGAGTTGCCCAAGCTGTACCGCCACATGCAGCAGTACGCCAGATACACCGCGCTCTTTGGCAGGCGGCAAACCCAGAAAATCCGGCAGCGCATAAATTGCTATCAAAACCGCAGCACCTGACGTAAAGCCAAAAAGCGCTGCAGGCGAAATAAAGTTGGCCAGACTGCCCATGCGCAGCGCGCCAATCAAAAACTGCATCACACCGACCATCAGCGTCACAGCCAGCGCCAACTGAATGTATGCAGGCGTGAAGGCAAGCGCCAGCGGCGACAGCATGGCAAACAGCGCGAGCGAATTGGCATTGGTCGGCCCCGACATCACATGCCAGCTGGAGCCAAACAATGCGGCAATGATGCAGGGAACGACTGCCGTGTACAGGCCGTACTCTGGCGGCAAACCTGCCAGCGTAGCAAACGCAATGCCCTGCGGCAGCACCAGCACTGCGCCCAGCAGCCCGGCCAATGCATCGGCACGCAACGTAGTGGGCGTGACGGTTTGTGTCCAGTCGCCCAACAGGCGCTGCCAGATACTCGTGATGGTGGTGCTTGATTCGCCTTGCATGAAGTGGAGCTTAACCTGCGAATTCTGGTTTTACTCCTTCTCCCTTTGAGAGAAGGCTGGGATGAGGGTTGCTCGCAATGGTGACATCGCTAGCCCTCACCCCAGCCCTCTCCCAAGGGGCGAGGGAGCTCTCAAACAACCCCCAGCAAACGCAGCACCAGGCCCGTCACCGCCGCCACCGCGATCACGCGAATCGCGCCCCACTTTAAAACCCACAAGGCCAATGCAGCCGCCAGCACCATGCCTATTGCTACCCAGTCAATCGGCCCGGTAGCGCCCAAAGGTCGCGCAACAGCAGCTATAAAAAACAGAGCAAGATTGGCAATCACGCCAACCACAGCGGCGGTGACTGCAGCCAGCGGCGCGGTAAGCTTGAGGTTGCCACGGGTAGATTCGACGTAGGGCCCGCCCGCCAGAATAAAAATAAAAGAAGGCAAAAACGTGAACCATGTCGCCACGCAAGCCCCCAGCGCAGCGCCCAAAAACAGCGCCTCTGACCCCATCACCGCTTTACCCCAGCTGGCCACAAAGCCGACGAATGCCACGATGATGATGAGCGGGCCGGGAGTGGTTTCGCCCAGCGCCAGGCCGTCCATCATTTGCGCTGTGCTGAGCCACTGGTAATGTTCCACCGCTGCCTGATTGACATACGGCAACACCGCATACGCGCCGCCAAAGGTCAGCAGCGCCGCCTTGGTAAAAAACCAGCCGATCTGCGTCAGCGTGCCTTGCCAGCCGTAGCTGAAAAACAGCAACGCCATTGGCAACAGCCACAGCGCAGCACCAGCTGCCAACACCAGGCACAGGCGCGATGGATTGAACAAGGCGTGCGGCGGCGTTGGCGTGCCATCGTCAATCAGCGCGGCGGCGTGCACAGCGCCTGCCTTGGCTGAATGACCTTTTCCCTTGCCAAGCGCATCTGGCGCAATTTTGTTCAACACTGCGCCCAACAGCAGCGCCGCCAGCACCACCCACGGAAAGGCAATATCAAAAGCCCAAACCGCTATAAAACTCATAGCTGCCAGCGCCCATGGTATGGGCGCTATCAATGGATTCCCCAGTGATTTGCTGGCAATTCGGTGCAGGGCGTGCAACACAATTGCCGCCACCGCAGGCTTGATGCCGTAGAAAATTCCCGCCACGATGGGCTGCTCGCCGTACGCCATGTACACCCAGCTCAGCACAATCAGCAGCGCCAAAGACGGCAACACAAACAGTGCGCCCGCCACCACACCGCCCCATGTGCGGTGCATCAGCCAGCCAAGGTAAGTGGCCAGTTGCTGCGCCTCCGGGCCAGGCAGCAGCATGCAAAAGTTCAATGCATGCAAAAAGCGCTTTTCAGAAATCCACCGGCGCTTTTCCACCAGCTCGCGGTGCATGATGGCAATCTGCCCAGCTGGCCCGCCAAAGCTGATGAAGCCCAGTTGCAGCCAAAAGCGAAATGCTTCATAAAACGACACTACCGGTGCTTCTGGCATGCTGCCCGGCTTCATGCGTTGCCTTTTGCAGCAGCCTCAGGCGGCCAGTTGTGTGTCTCTTTGGGTGTGCCCTGCCAGACAGCAGCGGACACACTTTGGCACCAGGCATACAGCGCGTCATACATCGGCATGGCGGCTTCCAGCATGGCGTGATCGTCCGCATGCAGCTGCGACAAACCCAATGACAAGGCCAGCAACCCCGCTGATTCAGGGGCCATGTCCAGCCTGTCCGTATCTGCGCCGCACACCATACGCGCCAAAGTGTCGAGCGCGGCATGCTGCAAGCCAAAGGCTTGAGCCAGCACTTCAAAACTGCAGCGCGCGCCAACGTGGGACACCGGCGCTCCTGGCCTGTCATAGGCCACTGCGTTCAGGCGATTGGCCTCGTCAAATACCTTGTCTGCAGGCACATAAAAAAACTCAGCGCGTGCATCAATAAAACGGCGAATCAGCCAGGGGCAAGCGATGCGGTCGATTTTGGGCCGTGCCCGGGTTACCCAGCGCGAGGGCTGCTTGCTGGGTATCTCCCAGTCAGCTCGTTTGGCCATAAAAAGCGGTGCGGCCATGCGCCATTGGGTAATGTCTTGCGGCTCGTCCACGCCGTCTTCGCCACCTTCAAATCCACCCGCCAAAGCGCGTGCGTTCAGGCCTGCAGCACGCAGTGCGGTTGCTGCATCAACACTTACATGGTGGCCATAAACGCAGTACGCCACAACCTCCCTGTGCGGGCTGGCAGCACATAGCGTAGCAGCCAAGCCTGGTACGTCGCCAAGGCTGCAGCGCTGCGCGCCCGCCAGCATTCGCGGGCTGGCATCAAAGCGTGCCTGCGGCCTTACATCCAGCAGCAGCGGTGTGTCAGCACGACCCATACGGCTGCCAAGTTCTTGCGGTGAAATGAAAAGGGAAGAAACGGGGTCAAGAGAATTGATACGGGTGTCCACAAAGTACTCCAAACGAGTTGCCAGCGCTTGGACGGGACACCGTCTATCTGTAAAGATTCGGGAGGCTGTGTTCCCGATGGCTGGATATTAGCATCAGAGTTTCGATGAGACTTAAAACTCGCACATCAGCACCTTACAGTTATCCACCATGTCCTTCATAAATCATGGCACGAATTTCAGGCCAGGTTAAATTCTCCTGCCCTGGTTGCAATCCGAAACCGCGCACGCTTGCGTCCTTCATCTTGTATGCATTTGGCTGGCGTAAGTCATTCAACACAAGGTCTAGTCCCAGCTCAATCAATGCATTGACCGTTATTTGATGTTTTGCTGCCTGCAAGTACGCCTCTCGTACGAGCTCATCTGAAAGTTCAATAGAAGTTTTCATCACACGCCCCAAAAAATTTGCCAATTACTGTCGCTGAAACTTGAACACCGCCCGGCTCGCCAACGCATTCGGCCAAAAGCGAATTTCCCGGCCGTCCTGCAAGCCGAACTGGTCGATGATTTTCAGCTGGTTTTTGATAGCCAGTGCTTCAAAGTCTTGCAGCGTGCCGACGCGAATGTTGGGCGTGTCGTACCACTGGTAGGGAAGCACTTTGGTCACGGGCATGCGGCCGCGCAGCACCGCCAAGCGGTTAGGCCAGTGGCCAAAGTTCGGGAATGCAACAATGCCGATACGGCCAACGCGTGCGGTCTCGCGCAACATAACTTCGGCATTGCGCAAGTGCTGAAGCGTGTCAATTTGCAGCACCACGTCAAACGACGCATCGCCGAATAAAGCCAAGCCTTCGTCCAGATTGAGCTGAATCACATTGACGCCGCGCGCCACACAGGCCTGCACATTCGCATCGTTGATTTCTACGCCGTAGCCTGAGCAGCCACGCTCCTGGATCAAATGCGCCAGAAGCTCGCCGGTGCCGCAGCCCAGGTCCAGCACGCGTGAGCCTTGGGGAACAAGCTGGGCGATTGACAACAAATCAGGTGAGGGCACTGTTTTCATGGCGCTACCTTGCTCTGAAAATATGAGCGCACTACGCCCATATAACGGGCGTCATCAAGCAAAAAAGCGTCGTGCCCATGCGGTGCATCAATCTCGGCGTAACTCACATCAATCTGGTTGTCGAGCAGTGCCTTGACGATCTCGCGGCTGCGCGCAGGTGCAAAGCGCCAGTCGGTGGTGAAGCTGACCAGTAAAAACTTGGCTGTAGCCTGCTTAAGCGCAGCGCTTAAATCACCGCCAAAGCTGGCCGCCGGGTCAAAATAATCCAGCGCGCGGGTGATCAGCAAATACGTGTTTGCATCAAAGTATTCGCTGAACTTGTCGCCCTGGTAGCGCAAATAACTTTCAATCTGAAACTCGACATCTTGCGTTGAAAACTTGTAGCCGCTGGCATGTGTTTTGGAAATCTCTCTGAGCTGCCGGCCAAACTTTTCATTCATCACGTCGTTACTCAAGTACGTGATGTGGCCAATCATTCGGGCAATGCGCAGGCCGCGCTTGGGCAGCACGCCGTGCGCCGCATAGTGGCCTTCGCAAAAGTCCGGGTCCGTCACGATGGCGCGGCGCGCTACTTCATTAAAAGCAATATTTTCTGCGGTCAGGTTAGGCGCGCTGGCCACCACCACAGCATGCTTGACCCGATCCGGATATTGAAGCGTCCAGCTGAGTGCCTGCATGCCGCCCAGACTACCACCCATCACGGCGGCCAGAGTCTGGATGCCGAGTGCATCCAGCAGCCGCGCCTGCGCATCGACCCAGTCCTGCACCGTCACGACGGGAAAGTCTGCGCCGTAAATCTTGCCGGTGTCGGGGTTGGTTTGCATCGGCCCGGTTGAGCCAAAGCATGAGCCCAGATTGTTGACGCCAATCACAAAAAACTGGTTGGTATCGACCGATTTGCCCGGGCCAATCATGGTGTCCCACCAGCCTTCAGACTTGGGCTGGTCAGCGTACACGCCCGCCACATGGTGCGAGGCATTCAGCGCATGGCAAATCAGGACTGCATTTGACCGGTCTGCATTCAAAACGCCATAAGTTTCATAACTCAGGTCATAAGCACGAAGCGACGCGCCGCTGAGCAGCGGTAGAGCGTCAGCAAAGTGCATGGACTGTGGCGTGGCAATCAACATGTTTTTAAAAGTATTCACCATAAAAAAACCCGACATCGCTAAAGGCGAAGCCGGGCTGGCGTGCGTCTTTAGCTGAACTTATTAAGCGCCCGCAAGCTGTGGCAAATCGGCGCTGGGTTAGTATATCAACGAGCATGCCTGAGACCCCATACCCAACTAACTTCCGACTTTAGATCACCATGAAAATTGAAAAAAACACAGCCGTTACCCTACAGTTTAAAGTCAATGAACTGCTGGGCAAACAGCCAGGCCCGCTGGTTGAAGACGGCAAAGAGCCCAGCGTGTACCTGCACGGCGGCTACGGCAACACCATGCCAAAAATTGAAGAAGCCCTTGAAGGCCAGGAAAGCGGATTTCAGATCACGCTGGACTTGCAGGCTGAAGACGCGTTTGGCCTGCGTGATGCGTCACTGCTGCGCAGCCTGCCGAAAAAGCAGTTCCCGCCGGGCGTGAAAATCGGCGGTCAACTGGAAGGCCGTGGCGATGACGGAAACACCATGGTTTTTAACGTCATGAAAATCAAAGGTGATACCGTGCTGCTCGATGGCAACCACCCGCTGGCCGGCAAGGCACTGCGCTTCGCCATCAAAGTCCTCAGCGTGCGCCTGGCCACTGAAGAAGAAATTGCCCACCAGCATGTGCATGGTGAGCATGGGCATCATCATTGAGTTTGCAAAGTTATCTGCCATTGATTAGTGCAGTTTGGCGTTGGCTATCCTCGCTGCCGACCGCTGCAGCACTGCGCTGGAAGGTCTGGTTAATTGCGCTTTGGTCATAGCGGACGGTGCTGCTTCATTAGCTTTTGCTAGCTCAACGGCTTTTTAACTTCCAAATAATTCGGAATGTGAGCCAGCATGTACAAAATTCAGCTGGTTGCCCTCAAGTTGGTAAATCAACAAAAAGTCGCCGCCAATATGACATTCCCGATGGTCGGCCCACTCACCTTTTAAGGCATGGTCCAGCCATTCAGGGCCGAGCAACGCATCATTAGCGATCAATAAAAGCATCGGTTCTTTCAGCCGCACCATGTCATACCGACCCGAATGTGACAGCCGAACCCAGTCTTTTAAAAAGGACTTGGTGTAGTCACAAGCGCGCGGCACGCTGGCTCGCTTACTTGCTGCTGGCTTTTTCAAGGCTAGCAAACAGTTCGTCACCCGATGCAAACCGCGCTTTGCGGCTAACCATCATGGCGCGCGACTCTTGCATGGCTGCCTGCGTCTCAGCGTTGGGCACCTTGAGCTCCAGTGGAAAAGCCTGATCAACCACCACTCGCCGCAAAAACAGCCGTACCGCGTCAGATACCGACAGGCCCATAGCGCTCAAAGCCAGCGTGGCCTGGTCTTTGATGTCATCGTCTACGCGAATGTGAAGCATTGAAGTTAGTGCAGTCATAGTGGTTCGTTTTAATCCGGAACTGTATTTTGTCTCTCAATTGAGATTTTTGCAAGAGAGGAAAAAGCGTAGCCGGAGCAAACACAATGTCAGCCGACGCAGATGAACTGCAAAAGGGTTACTTAATATGGGATGTCCGATTTGTCTGAATGACAACGCAACCGTTACAACACATCCAACAAAGGATGCAAACCTTGTCGAGTGTCCGCAATGCCTTAAATTTTCGATAACCAGGCGCGCCTTAGTAAATCTTAAAAGTGAGAATTCCAGCACGCGATGGAGAATTTCCGCCTGGTTGGTTAAATATCAACCTTCAATTTTTACCGAGGCGGATGTTGAACTGGCGTTAAATGCTACTGTGCCTGGGCTCTTGTATCGTGCGAATCGTATGCTCAACGCCTTAAAGCATCAGTATCCGCAAGGATACGCATTTACGCTTGCACAAGTTTATGAAAGTTTGACGGCTGTTGGCTGGAATCGCAATGCTGGTGAAACCCGAACTGTGTTGGAGGACGTGCTGGTAAGTCATTTGGGATTTTTGGTTGAACTGGTGCCCGGCTCTTACAAAATTACGACAAAAGGGTTTTTGCATCTTGAAGGTGTTTCCAATCCCAATTCAGACATCGGCTTCTGTGCCATGTGGTTCAGCGAAGAAGTCAAACCACTTTGGATAAATGTCATTGAACCAGCGATTCGATTGGCCGGATACGAACCTCTGCGCATCGATTCCAAGCAACACAACGGAAAAATTGACGACGAAATCATGGCCTCGATTAGAGGCTCACGCTTTGTCGTTGCTGACTTCACTGGTAGCCGAGGGGGTGTTTATTACGAAGCTGGTTTCGCACACGGTCTTGACCTGCCAGTGATTCTTATGTGTCGTGAAGGCGATGAACTTCACTTTGACATACGGCAATACAACTGTATTTTCTGGAAGGCAGATGCTTTTGAAGATGCACAGACACGCTTGAAAAACAGAATTCTCGCTACGCTCGGGCAAGGGCCTTTAAAAGTATAAAAAGACGCCAAAACGCGCCTTCTTGAACATTAAAACAAGCTGTGGCCCAACAAATATGGGCGCAAGCAGCTATTTATTTAGTAGCATTTATGCAGTCTTTGCCTTCACTTTCAACCGCCAGGCATGCAGCAGCGGCTCGGTATATCCGCTCGGCTGCGTCAACCCTTTGAACACCAGATCAGTCGCCGCCTTATACGCCATTGACGTTGAAAAGTTGCCCGCCATCGGCTGGTAGAGTTTGTCGTTGGCATTCTGGCTGTCAACCACCGCAGCCATCCGTTGAAAGGTCTCGTTGATTTGTGCTTTGGTCACCACGCCGTGCAGCAGCCAGTTGGCTATGTGCTGGCTGCTGATGCGCAGGGTGGCGCGGTCTTCCATCAGGCCGACATTGTGAATGTCAGGCACTTTGCTGCAGCCGACGCCCTGGTCGATCCAGCGCACGACGTAGCCCAAAATGCCCTGGGCGTTGTTGTCCAGCTCGGCCTGCGTTTCTGCTTCGGTCCAGAAGGGCACGAGTGCTGTCGGGATCTGCAAAATAGCGTCCAGCAGATTTGCCTCCATCGCCAGAGACTTTCTTTCATTGACGAATTTCTCCATGCTTTTTTGCAGCGATGCCACATCCACCTGGTGGTAGTGCAGGGCGTGCAGCGTTGCAGCTGTGGGCGACGGCACCCATGCGGTGTTGGCGCCGGCCTGAGGCTGGGCGACTTTTTGCTTCATCATCTCTGCCATCAGGTCGGGCATGGCCCACATGCCCTTGCCAATCTGGGCCCGGCCCCTCAGTCCACAGGCCAGACCGATTTGCACATTGCTCATTTCGTAAGCACGCAGCCAGTTGGTGTTCTTCATCAGTGGCTTCCTCATCATGGCGCCCGACTGCATGGCGCTGTGAATCTCGTCGCCGGTACGGTCCAGGAAACCGGTGTTGATGAACGCCACGCGCGCAGCCGCCGCTGCAATACAGGCCTTCAGGTTAACGCTGGTGCGGCGCTCTTCGTCCATGATGCCCAGCTTGACGGTGTTTTCTGGCAAGCCCAGCATGGCCTCGACCCGGCTGAAAAGCTCGCAGGCAAAGGCGACTTCATCAGGGCCGTGCATTTTGGGCTTGACGATGTAGACGCTGCCCTTGCGTGAATTTTTGATGCCAGGCTTGCCTTTGAGTTTCAGGTCATGCATGGCAATGGTGGTGGTCACAACAGCGTCCAGAATGCCTTCCGGAATCTCCAGCGTTTTGCCATCAGCAGCCGTGTACATGATGGCCGGGTTGGTCATCAGGTGGCCCACATTGCGCAAGAACATCAACGAGCGGCCATGCAGCACAACGGGTTTGGTGCTGGTAGCCGATGTGTAAATACGATCCGCATTCAGGCCGCGTGTAAAGGTTTTGCCGTCCTTGGTCACCTTTTCTGTCAGCGTGCCCTGCATGATGCCCAGCCAGTTGCTGTATGCCAGCACCTTGTCGTCTGCATCGACTGCAGCAATTGAATCTTCCAGGTCAAGAATGGTTGACAGCGCAGCTTCCAGTATCAGGTCGCAGACACCAGCGGGGTCGGTTTTGCCAATCGGCGTAGCGGCGTTGATTTGAATGTCCAGGTGCACACCGTTGTGCTGCAGCAGCACCGATGTTGGCTTGCCCATGGCGCCCTGATAGCCGATAAATTGCTGGGCATTTGCCAGGCCTACAGTTTTGCCGTTGCTGAGTTTGACAGCCAGCTGGCCAGCACGCACGCTGTAGCCCACTGAGTTGATGTGCGAACCGCTGGCCAGTGGCGCTGTTCTGTCGAGCACATGGCGGGCATATTCAATGACTTTGGCGCCGCGTTTTGGGTTGTAGCCACCTTTTCCAGATGCAGCTTTTTCAGCGCCGTTTGCTTCGCTGATCACATCTGTGCCGTACAGCGCGTCATACAGGCTGCCCCAGCGAGCATTGGCTGCGTTCAGCGAGTACCTGGCATTCAGGATCGGCACCACCAGCTGCGGGCCGGCTTGTTTAGCCAATTCAGCATCAACGTTTTCGGTCGTGACCTTGACGGTTATCGGGACGGGCACCAGGTAGCCAATACGGGTTAAAAATTGCTGGTAAGCCACCATGTTGGTGATCGGGCCGGGATTGCTTTTGTGCCAGGTGTCCAGCTCGGTTTGCAGGCGGTCACGTTCGGCCAGCAAGGCCAGGTTTTTAGGCGCCAAGTCAGCCACGATGGCATCAAACCCGGCCCAAAAATCAGCTGCTGCCACGCCCGTGCCTGGTAAAACTTGGCTTTCAATAAACTGGTGCAGATTGCTCGCTACTTGCAGGCGGTGGCAGGTGATACGTGGGGTCATTTGAAGGTCTCCAGAAAAATTTTCATAACCCCAAATCGTAACGGTTGTTGGCACTTTGTCTGATTCGCGAAGCTTCTGATGCCGCTTTTAAGGGTGTTTTAGTGCTGTAGCCCACGTAATATACGCGCAAGCAGCTCCTGTATTGATAGCATTGAACACCTATGGCCAGACCGCATAGGTAAGGCCTGGCTTGCCAAAGGGGCAACGCCTGAACGCATCAGGCGTTGGCCAGCGCGAGACTAAAAATCAAGCCGCTTTTTTGCTCAGGCATTCCTTCATGAAGGCCTTGCGCTCGTCGCCCTTGATACCCTTGCCCTTGGCATCGACATTGCATGTTTTCATTTTGCTTTGCTGATTCGCAGGTCCGGCATTGGCTTCTGATTTGGCGCTCAGGCATTCCTTCATGAACGCTTTGCGCTCATCGCCTTTCTTGTCTTTGGCATCCATGTTGCATGTTTTCATTTTGCTTTGCTGGCCGGTTTTGGCAGCGTCGTCGGCTGCTTGTGCAGCCATGCTGAAGGACAGTGCGCATAGAGCAGCAATCAGGGAGAAAAGTTTTTTCATAAAAGCTCCAATCAGGTTAGGCGGGTTAGTGAGAACAAAAAAGGTAATGAAAGACCGCGCTTTGCATACCCACCGGAATTCCATCACATAACGCCTGTTGCTGCAAGACCGATGGGGAACGTAAAATCAAACCATGATTTTGATAAAAAATGATTTGCTGGCCGCCCTTAAAACTGCCCTGGAACAACTTTGCACAGGTGCAGGCGACAAGGCTGCTTTTGAATCGCCCAAGGTGGCGGCACACGGCGACTTTGCCTGTACCGCAGCCATGCAGCTGGCCAAAGGATTGAGGCAAAACCCGCGGCAGGTTGCCGAGGCATTGCGTGCGATTTTGCTGGTTGAGCCTGCTTTTGTGCGTTGGGTAGACGGCATTGACATTGCCGGGCCGGGTTTCATCAACATACGTTTGAAACCCGAAGCAAAGCAGGTAACTGTTCGTGAAGTGCTGCAGTCTGGTGCTGACTACGGCGTCAAACCACAGTCGTCTGGCGATGCCACCATTGTTGAATTTGTGTCCGCCAACCCGACCGGGCCGCTGCATGTGGGGCATGGCCGTCAGGCTGCGTTGGGTGACGCGATTTGCAACTTGTTAGTGACCCAGGGCGTGCGTGTGCATCGGGAGTTTTATTACAACGATGCGGGGGTGCAAATCAATACCCTGGCCACCAGCACTCAGGCGCGCGCCAAGGGCATCAACCCTGGCGATGCGCCCTGGCCAGAACTCGCTTACAACGGCGACTATATTGCCGACATTGCAGCGGACTTCATGGCCAGGAAAACCGTTAAATCTGATGACCGGGAATACACGGCATCTGGCAATATTGACGATCTGGATTCAATTCGCGAGTTTGCAGTTGCCTACTTGAGGCATGAGCAGGATCTGGACTTGCGCGCC
>JAYUVG010000067.1:0-3702 GCA_043754255.1 Polaromonas sp.
AGGCTTTGCTAATTCAGCAAGCCGTTCTATCACCCGAAGACATCCGAAGACAAGTTATGAAAATCGCTCAAGAAATTCGCGCTGGCAACGTCATCATGCACGGCAAAGACCCCATGGTGGTGCTGAAAACCGAATACAGCCGTGGCGGCCGCAACTCAGCGACCGTGCGCATGAAGCTCAAAAGCCTGATTGGCAGCTTCGGCACTGAAAACGTCTTCAAGGCCGACGACAAGATTGACCAGGTCATGCTGGACAAAAAAGACTGCACCTACTCCTACTTTGCAGACCCGATGTACATCTGCATGGACAGTGAGTACAACCAGTACGAAGTCGAGGCCGAAAACATGGGTGATTCGCTCAACTACCTGCAAGACGGCATGGAACTTGAAGTCGTGTTTTATGACGGCAAGGCGATTTCTGTTGAACTGCCAACCAGCGTCAACCGTGAAATCACCTGGACAGAGCCCGCCGTCAAAGGCGACACGTCAGGCAAAGTTCTCAAGCCCGCCAAAATTGCCACCGGCTTTGAAATCGGCGTGCCGATTTTTGTGGCCCAGGGCGACACGGTTGAGATTGACACCCGCACTGGTGAATACCGCAAGCGGGTTTAAACACGCGAGTTGGATATAAAAAAGGCTCCCCAGGGAGCCTTTTTTATGTGCGTCAGGATGGCAAGCTTTGTTCTGTTTAGCTCGGCTCAATACCCAGGTCACGCAAGCGTTTGGTAATCACCGGAAATTCTTCTGTGTACATGGCCAGCGCACGGTCTGGCCCGGCGATCATCGGCTCAAGACCCCGCTCACGTATCACGCCAACAACCTCGGCACTGTTGGCAATGGTTTGAATCTCAAAGGACAGCCGAGCCACGACAGCGTCGGGGGTGGCTCTGGGCACCAAAAACGCCATCCATACGCTGCGGTCAAAAAAGTTGTCGGTCACCCCCAATTCCCGAAATGTCGGCACATTGGGTAGCGCACTCGAACGGTTAGCGCCCATCATGGCGAGCGGAACGATTTTGCCGCTTTGAACATGCGGGCGAGCGGTGCCTGCAGATGTCCAGCCACAGTTGATGGTGTTGGTCAGCAAGTCTTGCAACACTGGCGCCTCGCCGCGCTGGGGCACGTGGACTGAACTGAACTTCATCGTGCTGCCCAGAGTTTCACCCGCCAGGTGACCCAGGCTGCCAATGCCCCAGGAGCCATAAGACACTTGCCGACCAGAGGCAAGCGCATAGGCTTTGAATTCTTCAAAATTTTTAACGCCCAGGCTGGTGGGCACTGATAGCAAGGCCGGGCTACGCAGGATAGAAGCGACAAATCGAAAATCTTTTTGTGGATCGTATTGCAAGTTTTTGACCAGCACCGTATTGCTGATAAGTGGATCGTTGAGCGTGTACAAAAGCGTATAGCCATCCGCAGGGGCTTTGGCCACTTCAGCCGTACCAATCGCGCCAGACGCGCCAGTTTTGTTGTCAACAATGACGTTTTGCGCCAGTACCTTGGACAGCTTTTCAGCAATCAGGCGGGCTGTAGCATCGGTTGCACCACCTGCCGGGTAAGGCACGACGATACGAACGCCCTTGTTGGGAAATACTGACGACTGCGCTTGTGCATACATTGCCAGTGACGGAACTGCCAGGGCCACAGAGGTTTGAACGCCAGCTTGGATAAAACTTCTTCTTTGCATGAATGTCTCCTGAAAATAGTTTGAGTGATTTGAACTGAACGAAAAAAAATCAGGCCGTGGTGGTTGAGCGTTGCGGCGCTGCGATAACGGATGTTTGAACACGTGCTGCGGCGGCAAGCGCCTCTTGCCCTGCTTCGGTTTCGATCAAGCGACGAAAGCGCGTGAGTGCGCCGTCCAGGTGCAGAGGCAGCATCTTGAAGTCGGGAGACATTGCCAGAGAGGCGCTTTGCGCGCCAATCATGTCCTTGTCTTCCTGAAAAGCGCGCAGCAGCATCTGGTACATGGCACCAGCCAGCTCAGCATCGCCCTGCCCTGTCTTGTGGCCTTGCTGAAAGAAATAATGCGTGCTGTTTTCGGTTTCAGGGGTGAGCGTCTGGCAACTGTGCAGTTCTACCTCGCCTTGGTCAACCGTGTTGTTTTTACTCGGTCTGCCGCCAGACTTCATCAGCAGCGTGCCGGGCAGCACAAAGTCGTAGTCCCACCAGCGCTCAATCGTGCCGGTGAAATTATGAACGCGCTGGTACGACGGCGGCGATGGCAATTCGGCCACATAGCGCTTGACACGCAAGCCGCGTTGTCCAGGCGCGGTGATGTCGCTCACATCAGCGCGCGACTGCGCTATGGCGGTTGAGCCACCCAGTGTTTTTTCATGCACATAACTCAGGTGCGAAAAGTCCAGCAGGTTGTCGCAAATGAGCAAATAGTTGGTGTCGTAATGCATGTAACCTGGCAGGTTTTGCCAGTCCGGGCTGTCACATGAATGGTTGTCGGGCAGCATCGCCAAATCGGCTTTTTCGGGCTCGCCCATCCAGACAAAAATCCATTTGTTTTTGGCCACGATGGGGTAGCTCTTGACGCAGGCTTTGGCGGGTGCTGCGTCCATGCCAGGCACCTCAATGCACTGGCCCTGCGGGTTAAACAGCAACCCGTGGTAGCCGCAGCGCAGGTTGCTGCCCTCGAGCCGGCCTTTAGACAGCGGTGCGCCCCGGTGGCAGCAGCGGTCACTCAATGCCACCAGCTCAGTGCCTGCGCGGTACACCACAATCGGCTCGCCCAGCACGGTGCGGGTGAAGATCTGGCCATTGGTCTGGCCTATTTCGCTTGTCGGAATTTCGTGATCCCAGGCAATCACATACCAGCAATTTTTAACGAACATGAGTTGCTCTCCTTTCAGTAGCGGTCAGCTTATGGACTTTTTACGGGCTGGCTTGGCCAGTGACTCTGCAATGAAAGCCTGGGTGGCTATTTCAACAGCAGGCAGGTTTTCGTGAACACGTTTGAGCAAACCCAGCAGCGTGTCAATCTCCTCAGGCTTGAGCACTTGCACCAGCGCGCGCTCACGCGCCAGGGCAATGCCCAAAATCTGGTCATGGATGTGCCGGCCATGCAGCGTGAGGCTGGCCAGGCGAATACGGCCATCGGCATCGTCCAGCTCAAGTGCAATGAGTTTTTTGGCTGTCATTTGCTTGAAGCAGCGGCTGACGGATGATTTGTCCATGCCGATGATCTGGCTGATCTGCTGGGCGCTGATGGTGTCGTGAATGGCGAGCAGCACCATGCAACGCCAGACTTCAGAGCCCACGCCAAACAGGTTCAGGTAGTGCTGTGATGCGCCACGGGAGAGTTTGTTGGCTATCCAGATGAAGTAGGCGGGGACATACTTGTCCAGGTCAATGGCTGATGGCAGAGCCGCCAGCAAATCTGCGGCATCGTCGTTGCTGGCACGACTGCCTGCTTGATGCGCTGGCTTGCCGGGTATGCGCTGTTGCAGGTTTGCACTTTTACGAGCTGTGGATTCAGGCATGATCATTTACATTAAATGGTTGGTAAGTCAACTAGTTGAATGTTCAACCAGTTTTTGACCAGCTGCATCAGCATTTACCCGAACCCCATCCTCTTAGGCTTGACAATGGTGAGATGCAACAAACACAAGACCTCTCCGCCAGCCGCCTGAGCAATGCCTGGGCAGAACTGCAAGCCCACGCGCGCGATGACCAGCCGCTGGATGCCGATGCT
>JAYUVG010000068.1:0-18122 GCA_043754255.1 Polaromonas sp.
GACGGATTCAAGCGCGTGTACACCGTGGCTGATGGTTTTGAGGGTGACATGTCCAAAGATGGTCGCCGCAATGTTAATGGTTGGAAGAACGCCGACCTGCCATGGTCTTACAAGCTGGACAAAAGCAAAATGTATTTTGTAAAGTAAGTAAGATTCACCGTTTTTTAAACTAACTACCTGGAGCCAGATTTGAAATATTTTTCTAAATTCTTTTTGATGCTTGCGATGTTTGTTGCGAGCACAGGCTTTGCCCTCGCGCAGGACAAGGCGGTGTATCACATTGACAATGCAGAGGCCCAGGCGACGAAAGGCCTGCGCAATGTACGCAACCACCTGGATGTTGCGCCCGACACCAAAGTCATCGTCGTGACACACGCCAATGGCGTTGACTTTTTAATGGAAGGGGCCAAAGATAAAGCTAATCCAAATATCGACTATTCCACATTGGTAAGTGACCTGAAGGCGCGTGGAGTCAAGTTTGAAGTGTGCGAAATCACGCTGAAAAATCGCAATTTGAATAAAAACCAATTCATTTTGGATGCTGAATTTACGCCGTCTGGTGTTGCCAGAATCGGGCAATTGCAGTCACGCGAAAAGTTTGCCTACATCAAGCCTTGATGTTTGTGTTGACATGTGTCCGGTATATTGCAGTTTTCGCCGTTGCAATTATCAGCGGCATGATTGCGGATACGCGTGTTTGGGCACAAAGTGAAAGTGCTATCAATTTAATACCCCAAAAGGTGAGCGCCTCAGTGTGGTACGTTCAAGGCGCCAGTGCCCTAGGCAGCCAAGCCAACAAGAACTTTATTTCCAACGCGGCGTTCATTGTGGGCAAAACCGGGGTGGTTGTGGTGGATGCCCTGGGTTCCCCCGCGCTGGCAAAGGGGTTGATTCAGGCCATTGCAAAGATCACCCCCCTAAAAATTACCCACGTCATCGTTACTCACTACCATGCTGATCATGTGTACGGCCTGCAGGAGTTTAAGAAAATTGGCGCAAAGGTAATTGCCCATCCTGCAGCCAAAGAGTACCTTCATTCTGACACTGCGATGCACCGGCTGGCGGCATCGCGCGCAGAGCTGTTTCCCTGGATTGATGAGAATACCAAGCTGATTGAGGCCGATATCTGGATAGACAAAGATGTAGTTTTAAATCTGTCTGGCGTGGATTTGCTCGTTAAACCTGCTGGGCCTGCACACACGCCTGAAGATTTGATTGTTTTTTTTAGTGGCGAAAAAATCTTGTTTGCAGGCGATTTGGTGTTTCATGGCCGTATTCCGTTTATTGGGCCTACTGCTAACACAGCACCCTGGATTGCCAGTCTCAAAACAATGCAAGACTTGAATGCTAGCGCTGTGGTTCCAGGGCATGGTGCAGCTTCCAAGGGCTCAAATGAAGACATAGCGCAGTTGCAAGATTACCTGACCTACCTTCGTACTACTATGGGCAAAGCAGTCAACGATTTGGACTTGTTTGACGAAGCCTACGCCGCTACCGATTGGAGCCGTTTTGAGGCGCTGCCGTTGTTTCGCTTTGCCAACCGCATGAACGCGTACAACACCTATTTGCAATTGCTTGATGTGAAAAAGCCTTAAGTGCGCCTAACGTAAGCGGCGGGTGATGCGCGACGCAGTCCGTTTCCTTTAAAAGCAGTTTAAGCATTTTGCCGTGCAGCATGTGAATGATCTCGATCCTTCCGAGCAGCGTTCATCGCACTAACCAGGCGCCCAGCAACTTACAGGCCAATGGCGACAACGTGCGCGGGCGGAAAACCTGCCTGTGCAATACCGGTTAGCTCAGGCGCAATGACCTGCCCTTAATCGTATATTTTGGTAAGAATGCCAGCGAAGTTGCTGCGTGGATGGCAGAAGCTTCGGCACAATATATTTTTAGAGCTTATATAACAGGGCATCGAGAGAGCTCTCCCGCCTGTCATCCAGATGTCCTGACAGAAGCCCCAACCAACTTGGTGGGCTGGTTGGGACTTTTAGGCCGTGGGCCAAATTACTTCGTTTGATCCAGGTACTTGGTCAGACGATCTTTGTTCATAGCCAAAGATTTGCTGTAATTAGCAGCCTCTTTCTTGGCCTCTTCCAGGTTGATGGCTTTGCCCACTTGGATTACGCCAACCATGGCCATCGGCTTGTGCGGGTCGCATTGGTACATGTAAATGCCTTCTTCGCTCAGCGTGACTACGATTTCTTCGTCTGGCTTGCCTTTCCAGCCCTTTGCGCCTTTAGGCGCAAAAAATGATGCGCTGTTGTGCGATGCATCGGTCTTGATGAACTTGACGGTATCGCCTTTGGCGGCCTGCACAAAACCTGGTTCGAAGACCATAATCCCGTCTTTGCCGCTATTGAGCATTTTGATTTGATGTTCTGCTGCGAATGCACCTGAAGCCAGGAATGCGCCAATAGCCAACGTGACGAGTTTTTTCATGTCTAGTACTTTCATGTGAACTGATAAAAATGGATCTGCGCGATCTTTTCAAACCGCTTAGAGAACATGCTAAATAATAGTGTTCGCCTATATAACGTTGGAGTAATATTACTGGAGTTAAGTGGTAACCCTAGGTTTTCAAGCGGTTGAGGGTTGGTAGGTCATCGGGTAACCAGCTTTAAAAATGGCGCCATACAGTTTCATCCGATAGCCGTTTATTTTGCGAGGCAGGAATGCGATTCAACGAAGCCTTCCGGGCATTTGTTCCGCATTTATGAGCCTCCACATGGCATTGCCTCATCCAGACGACAGGTTAAAGGCTCCTGACTTCTACGGCATTCGTAGTTGAGCCGACTTTCAAGTCAAACTTAAAGAAATTTCCAGTTGGGCAGCGCTTTCCAATCCGGCCGTGATGTTTACACCATAGCCTGACTATCACTTTGCAGCTGCAGCGTCCATAAACACTGCCAGATCAAGAAAAGGTGATCGGCTCTGTACAAACGTCGAATCTGTCCTCTAAAGCTGGTTGACCAACGCAGCTACAAAGTGGGGTTTGATCGAAACAATGCGCCTGACCTGTCGGGCCGCGCAATCGCAAACAATTGTTGCAAACACTACAACTGCTACTGCCTCAACAAGCTGAAATGTTGCGACTCTATAGAACGTAAGTTGTGCAACTACCAAAAGCTGCGCGGGTGACAGACTCGGCTGTAGCGGCTACCAAACCAATTGTTGACTGCACCTAGGGCGAGTTGTGAAACTCCGAAGCCTGCAACGGCTGCTCCTGAGCGAGAATGACGGGTGCAAAGTCACTGAAGCATAATTTTCAGGTCATTTATACCTGTAGCCCGTATATTTAGCGCGCCAGCAGCTATCAAATTAATAGTAAATAATTTTTGTCAAGGCTGCCATGAATCTGTCTCGCCGCGAGTTTTCAAGTGTGATGGCGGCTGCACTCGCTGCTGGTTTCCCTTTGCACACCAGCGCGGCTGCAGAGGTCGGCGCTTTGTACAACTTGCCCAAAACAGGCAATGTGCACCTGCTGCACATGACCGATTGCCACGCGCAACTGATGCCCAGTTACTTTCGTGAGCCATCGGTAAATTTGGGTGTGGGTGCGATGCGCGGTTAGTTGCCACATCTGGTCGGTGAGCATCTTTTAAAAGCGGCGCACATCAAGTCCGGCACACCGGAAGCGCATGCTTTTACGTACCTGAATTTTGAGCGTGCCGCCAAACAATACGGCAAGGTCGGCGGCTTTGCGCACATGGCCACGCTGGTCAAACAACTCAAAGCATCGCGACCTGGTTCACTGCTGCTGGACGGTGGCGACACATGGCAGGGCAGCGCTACTGCCTTGTGGACGCAGGGTCAGGACATGGTGGACGCGGCCAAGTTGCTGGGCGTTGACATCATGACGGGGCACTGAACCTTCACGTATGGCGAGGCACGCATCAAACAAATGGTTGACGGTGACTTTGCTGGCAAAGTTGATTTTTTAGCGCAGAACGTCAAAACCAGTGACTTTGGCGACGCGGTGTTCAAACCCTATGTCATCAAAGAAATGAACGGTGTGCAAGTCGCCATCATTGGCCAGGCTTTTCCGTACACGCCGATTGCGAACCCGGCCTGGCTGACGCCCAACTAGACATTCGGCATTCGTGAAAGCGAGATGCAGGAAACAGTCAACGAAGCCCGTGCCAAAGGCGCGCAAGCCGTGTTGCTGCTCAGCCACAAAGGTATGGATATTGATTTGAAAATGGCCAGTTGCGTGACAGGTATCGACGCGATTCTGGGTGGCCATACGCATGACGGCGTTCCCGTTCCGGTGATTGTGAAAAACCCAGGCGGCCAGACCATCGTGACCAACGCGGGCAGCAACGGCAAATTTTTGGGTGTGCTGGATTTGGATGTGAAAGGCAAGGCAGTTGTTGGTTTTAACTACCGCCTGCTGCCAGTGTTTTCAAATCTTTTGTCTGCTGACAAAGACATGGCTGCGCTGATTGCCAGATTGCGCGCGCCGTTTGAAGCAAAACTGAGTGAAAAATTGGCTACTACCGAAGGCACGCTGTACCGTCGCGGAAACTTCAATGGCACTTTTGACCAACTGATTCTGGATGCGCTGATGGACGTGCGCGGCGCAGACATAGCGTTTTCGCCCGGCTTTCGGTGGGGCACTTCTCTTCTGCCAGGCCAGAGCATCACGCGTGAGCATGTGATGGATCAGACCGCTATCACTTACCCGTGGACGACGCTGGCGGACATGCGCGGCGAGATGATCAAAACCATTCTGGAAGACGTGGGCGACAACCTGTTTAACCCCGACCCGTACTACCAGCAGGGCGGCGACATGGTGCGCACTGGCGGGCTGACTTATTCCTGCGAGCCCGGCGCATCGATGGGAAGCCGCATTCAAAACATGCGCCTGAATGGCAAACTGATGGAAGCCGACAAGACCTATAAAGTTGCGGGCTGGGCCCCTGTGGCTGAGGTCAGCAGAAACGCCGGGCCGCCGGTTTGGGAAGTGGTCGAGACTTATTTAAAGGCCAAGTAAGTCATCAAACCGGTTAAACCTAACACCCCACAATCGCTCGGTGTTGACGGCAATCAGGGCCTCGCATGATTTTGGTTTTTGGTCTTTTTATAGTTCGGTGGCACAATCAAATTTGTTTCTGAAGTCCCTTCCCGGCGCAGTCGCATCCGCTCATCGGTTCAGCCGTGGCAAGCGGAAGGTTTAATTAACCCACTAATGTTTCCTCAAGGGAAACTGAAGGTCAGTCGATATGAGTTCGAATCCCCAAGCGCCCAGCGCTTCGTCATCCGCAGGTTCAACGGTCTATTCGGCCTACAACGGCAACACCTATCTCTTTGGTGGCAATGCGCCTTACGTCGAAGAGATGTATGAAAACTACCTCGCCAACCCCGGCAGTGTGCTGGATTCCTGGCGTGAATATTTTGATGCCCTGCAAAACGTTGCTGCCGTGGACGGCACAGACGCCAAAGACGTTCCGCATTTGCCGGTTGTCAATGCATTCGCCGAGCGGGCCAAAAGCGGCCAGACCCGCGTTGTGGTGGCCAGCGTTGACCTGGAAATGGGCCGCAAACGCACCTCCGTTCAACAACTGATCTCGGCATACCGAAACGTTGGCGTGAGATGGGCTGACCTGGATCCGCTCAAGCGTACTGAACGCGACAACATTCCCGAACTGGATCCTTCGTTTTACGGCTTTTCCGATGCCGACCAGGAAATCATTTTCAACACCAGCAATACTTTCTTCGGCAAAGAAACCATGAGCCTGCGCGAGCTGATGAACGCGCTGAGGGAGACCTACTGCGGCACGATTGGTGCCGAGTACATGTACGCCACTGACCAGAACCAGAAGCGCTGGTGGCAGCAAAAGCTGGAATCGATTCGCAGCAAACCATCTTTAAGCAAAGAGAAAAAACTGCACATTCTGGATCGGCTCAGTGCAGCTGAAGGACTGGAACGCTTTTTGCATACCAAATACGTTGGCCAAAAGCGCTTTTCGTTAGAAGGTGGTGAAAGCTTTATTGCCAGCATGGACGAGCTGATCCAGCGCGGGGGTGAAGTCGGAATTCAGGAAATTGTGATTGGCATGGCGCATCGTGGCCGCTTGAACGTGCTGGTCAACTCACTCGGTAAAGTGCCCGCAGATTTGTTTGCAGAGTTTGAGCACACTGCGCCCGAAGACCTGCCCAGCGGCGACGTCAAATACCACCAGGGCTTCAGCTCGGATGTGACGACACCTGGTGGCCCGGTGCATTTGACACTGGCGTTTAATCCGTCGCACCTGGAGATTGTGAATCCGGTGGTGGAAGGCTCGGTGCGCGCCCGGATGGATCGCCGCGCTGACCCCAAAGGCCTGCAGGTGCTGCCAGTGCTGGTGCATGGCGATGCTGCTTTTGCTGGTCAGGGCGTGGTGATGGAAACGCTGGCACTGGCCGAAACGCGGGGCTATTCAACTGGCGGCACGATTCATCTGGTGATTAACAACCAGATTGGCTTTACCACCAGCGACCCGCGTGACAGCCGCTCGACTCTGTACTGCACTGACGTTGTCAAAATGATTGACGCGCCTGTGCTGCACGTGAATGGTGACGATCCGGAAGCTGTGGTGCTGGCCACGCAACTGGCACTCGACTTCCGCATGGAATTTCACAAAGACGTGGTGGTGGACATCATCTGCTTCAGAAAGCTTGGACACAACGAGCAGGACACGCCGGCGATGACACAGCCGCTGATGTACAAAAAAATCGCACAGCATCCGGGCACGCGAAAACTGTATGCCGACAGGCTGCAAGCCCAGGGCATGGGAGACACGCTGGGTGACGACATGGTGAAAGCCACGCGCGCTGCACTTGACGCGGGCAAAAGCACGTTTGACCCGGTACTCACCAACTTTAAAAGCAAGTACGCAGTTGATTGGGCTCCTTACCTGGGCAAAAAGTGGACAGATGCAGGTGAAACCGCAATTCCAATGTCTGAGTGGAAACGCCTGGCTGAAAAAATTACCACCATTCCTGCCACTGTTACGCCGCATCCTCTGGTCAAAAAGGTTTACGACGACCGCGCTGCCATGGGCCGGGGCGACATTGCAGTGGACTGGGGCATGGGCGAGCACATGGCGTTTGCGTCGCTGGTGGCCAGCGGCTACCCGGTGCGTTTGTCAGGTGAAGACTGTGGGCGCGGAACATTTACCCACCGCCATGCAGTCATTCACGACCAGAACCGCGAGAAGTTTGACACCGGAACCTACGTTCCGCTTCAAAATGTGGCCGACAAACAGGCTCCATTTGTTGTGATTGATTCAATTTTGAGCGAAGAAGCAGTATTGGCTTTTGAATACGGCTATGCATCAAACGATCCCAACACGCTGGTGATCTGGGAAGCGCAATTTGGCGACTTTGCCAACGGCGCGCAGGTGGTGATTGACCAGTTTATTGCATCGGGTGAAGTCAAATGGGGCCGCGTCAATGGCATCACCCTGATGCTGCCGCACGGCTATGAAGGCCAAGGCCCGGAGCATTCATCGGCTCGGCTGGAGCGATTTATGCAACTGTCGGCTGACACCAACATGCAGGTGGTGCAGCCCACTACGGCAAGTCAGATATTTCATATTTTGCGCAGGCAGATGGTGCGCAATTTGCGCAAGCCCTTGATCATCATGACACCCAAATCTTTGCTTCGCGCCAAGGATGCAGCATCGCCTTTAAGTGAATTTACCAAGGGCAATTTTCAGACGGTGATTCCCGAGAGCAAGGATCTGAAGGCCGATAAGGTTCGGCGCGTGGTGGCCTGTTCAGGCAAGGTGTACTACGACCTGGCCAAAAAGCGCGAAGAAAAAGGTTTTGATGATGTCGCATTGATCCGTGTGGAGCAGCTGTACCCGTTTCCGCACAAAGCGTTTGCGACCGAGCTTAAAAAGTACCCCAACGCGACAGACATTGTGTGGTGCCAGGACGAGCCGCAAAACCAGGGCGCATGGTTTTTTGTGCAGCATTACATTCACGAAAACATGACTGATGGGCAAAAGTTGGGCTATTCGGGCCGTGCTGCTTCTGCATCGCCTGCAGCGGGTTATTCACACCTGCATCAGGAACAGCAAAAAGTGCTGGTCGATGGTGCGTTTGCCAAACTCAAGGGATTTGTCTTGACCAAGTAGGTCAGGCAACTCAATCCACCCTTCATCATTACAAAACATTAAAGAGAATTTATATGGCTATCGTAGAAGTTAAAGTTCCTCAATTGTCCGAGTCCGTGGCCGAGGCCACCATGCTGCAGTGGAAAAAGAAAGTCGGCGATGCCATTGCCATCGACGAAATCCTGATCGATATTGAAACTGACAAAGTTGTGCTGGAAGTCCCTGCACCGTCGGCAGGTGTTCTGGTTGAGCTGGTGGTAGCCGATGGCGCCACCGTTGCTGCTGAACAGGTCATTGCGCGAATTGACACGGAAGGCAAGGCAGGAGCGGCAGCTTCTGTTCCTGCTGCTACAGCGGCCGCGGTGGCTGCACCAGCCAGTGCTACCGTCGCAGCACCAGCTGCCATTACGGGCGGCGCAATGTCCGGTGTTGCGATGCCAGCCGCTGCCAAACTGATGGCTGACAATAACCTGGCGGCCGGATCAATAACTGGTACGGGTAAAGATGGTCGTGTTATCAAAGGTGATGTACTGGCGGCTGTGAATGCTCCTAAACCAGTAGCGGCAAGCGCAGTACCCAAAAGCTCTCCAGCCGTATTGCTACCCCACGTTGCTGCTCCCGCGCGGGCTTCAGATCTGGGCGACCGCCCCGAAGAGCGCGTACCGATGAGCAGACTGCGTGCACGCATTGCCGAGCGTCTGCTGCAGTCCCAATCGACCAACGCCATCCTGACGACATTCAACGAAGTCAACATGGCGCCAGTCATGGACATGCGCAAACGCATGCAGGAAAAGTTTGAAAAAGAACATGGTGTCAAACTAGGATTCATGAGCTTTTTTGTGAAGGCTGCGGTGCATGCGCTGAAAAAATTCCCGCTGCTCAATGCTTCGGTTGATGGAAACGACATCATCTATCACGGCTACTTTGATATCGGCATTGCGGTGGGTTCACCACGCGGCTTGGTTGTGCCCATCCTGCGAAATGCTGACCAGATGAGTTTTGCGCAGATTGAAAAGAAAATTGCTGAATACGGCGTGAAAGCACGCGACGGCAAGTTGGGTATTGAAGAGATGACCGGTGGCACGTTCTCTATTAGCAACGGCGGCACCTTTGGCTCCATGATGTCAACGCCCATCATCAACCCGCCACAGTCAGCTATTTTGGGTGTACACGCCACCAAAGACCGGGCCATGGTTGAAAACGGCTTAGTCGTGGTTCGCCCGATGAACTATTTCGCCATGAGCTACGACCACCGAATTATTGATGGGCGTGAGGCAGTGCTGGGCCTGGTTGCAATGAAGGAAGCGCTGGAAGACCCGGCTCGATTGTTGTTTGATATTTGAGGTACTTTTAAATTCGAACTGGAACTCCCATGAAGCTAAGCGCCATCATTCAAAGAGAAAATCAGGGTTATGTTTCCTTATGCCCAGAGCTTGATGTTGCAAGCCAGGGTGATACGGTAGAAGAGGCGCGAAGCAACCTGAAAGAGGCGCTCGACTTGTTTTTTGAATGCGCCCCTTTGCAAGAAATTCAACAACGACTTTCAGGCGAGATTTACTTTAGCCAGATCGAGGTTGCTTTTGGGTAATTTGAGGGTTCTGTCGGGCAGACAACTTTGTGCCTTGCTTGAAGCCCATGGTTTTACTCAGGTCAGGCAAAAGGGCAGTCACATCGTGATGCAGTTGAACAGCGTTGACAGCTGTATCACTGTCCCTGTTCCTGATCATCGTGAAATACGCATTGGCACCTTGATGTCGATCATTCGCCAGTCTGGCATTTCAAAATCTGTATTTGAAACAAAGTAAAAAATTTATGACAACCAAACAATTTGACGTCATCGTCTTCGGCGGCGGCCCAGGTGGCTACATTGCTGCCATCCGCGCAGCGCAACTGGGCTTCAACGTGGCCTGTATTGACGAGTGGAAAAACGCCAAGGGCGGCCCGGCGCTGGGTGGTACGTGTACCAATGTCGGTTGCATTCCATCAAAGGCTTTGCTGCAGTCATCTGAGCACTACGAGCAGGCTGGGCATCACTTTGCTGACCACGGCATTGGCGTTGCAGGCCTGAGCCTGGACATGCCAAAAATGATTGGCCGCAAGGACACAGTTGTCAAGCAGAACAACGATGGTGTGCTTTATTTGTTCAAGAAAAACAAAGTCACATTTTTCCATGGTCGCGCTTCATTCGCTGCAGCTAAGGATGGTCTTTACGACATCAAAGTGGCAGGCGTTAGTGAAGAAGTCGTCACTGGCAAACACATCATTGTTGCAACCGGTTCGAACGCACGCACGCTGCCCGGTGCGCCGTTTGACGAAGAAACCATTCTGTCGAACGATGGCGCACTGCGAATGACAACCGTGCCCAAAAAGCTCGGCTTGATTGGTGCTGGTGTGATTGGTTTAGAGATGGGTTCGGTCTGGCGGCGCTTGGGTGCTGACGTGACTGTGCTGGAAGGCTTACCTACTTTTCTCGGGGCAGTAGACCAGCAAATTGCAAGAGAAGCGCACAAAGCGTTTACCAAACAAGGCCTGAAAATTGAGATGAGCGTGAAAGTTGGCGACATCAAAACCACAAAAACCGGTGTGTCGGTTGCCTACACCAACGCCAAAGGTGAAGCGTTGTCTTTGAGCGTTGACAAGCTCATTGTGTCAATTGGCCGGGTTGCCAACACGACTGGACTTGCACCTGAAGCGGTTGGCTTGAAGCTTGATGAGCGTGGCGCGATTGTTGTGGATGGCGATTGCAAAACGAACCTGCCAAACGTATGGGCGATTGGCGATGTCGTGCGCGGCCCGATGCTGGCGCACAAGGCTGAAGAGGAGGGCGTGGCTGTCGCTGAACGCATTGCAGGCCAACATGGGCATGTCAACTTCAACACCATCCCGTGGGTGATCTACACCAACCCCGAAATTGCGTGGGTTGGTCATACGGAAGAGCAGCTCAAGGCTGCAGGACGGGCTTACAAGGCTGGCACGTTTCCGTTTTTAGCCAATGGCCGTGCGCGGGCCTTGGGCGACACAACAGGCATGGTAAAAATGCTGGCAGATGCTGCGACTGACGAAATTTTGGGCGTACACATCGTCGGCCCCATGGCCAGTGAGCTGATTGCTGAGTGCGTGGTTGCGATGGAGTTCAGGGCCAGCAGCGAAGACATTGCGCGTATTTGCCATGCGCACCCCTCTTTGAGTGAAGCGACCAAAGAGGCGGCACTGGCTGTTGCCAAGCGAACGCTGAATTTTTGATGCGTCAGGCAATGCCCTGGTTGAAATCATTTGTTTTTAATATCAAATCAAGTCCTGGCCCAAGCAATCAGCGCGCAAGCAGCTCCTGAAATAATAGCAACCGAAATGTATTGTGAGTGTCAAGCAAGTCTATGAATCAGAATTGGTGGCCAGAGGCTACCAGTCAGACCCGGCCCAGTTGCGTGCGGTAGACGCGCTGGAGCGTTGCTCTACTGACTGGGAGGCGTACCGAATTCAACGATCCAATGCGTTTAAAAAACTGATTCATCACCCTGAAATTCCGCGCGGTGTGTACATGTTTGGTGGAGTAGGGCGTGGCAAAAGTTTTTTGATGGATTGCTTTTACAACGCAGTGCCCATCAGGCGCAAAACGCGGCTGCATTTTCATGAGTTCATGCGGGAAGTTCACCGGGAACTGCGGGATTTGGCCGGCACGGTTAACCCGCTGAACGAGCTTGGCAGGCGCATGGCACTTCGGTACAAACTGATTTGTTTTGACGAATTCCATGTCGCAGAGATCACCGATGCGCTTATCTTGTATCGCCTTTTGACTGCACTGTTTGAACATGGGGTAGGCTTTGTCACGACATCCAACTTCAAGCCCGATGATCTTTACCCTGGCGGTATGCACCGCGACCGGATATTGCCTGCCATTGCGTTGCTCAATACCCATCTGCAGGTACTAAGCGTCGACAACGGCACCGACTACCGCAGACGCATGCTGGAACAGGTTGATCTTTACCACGTACCTTTGGGGGCAGCTGCCGATGCACAGATGACGCTGGCGTTTAACCGCCTGGCAGAGTCGCAAGATGAGAACCCGGTACTTCACATTGAATCCCGCCAGATCCAGGCCAGGCGCCGGGCGGGTGGATTGGTCTGGTTCGACTTTAATACACTGTGCGGTGGCCCGCGTTCACAAAACGACTATCTTGAAATTGCTTCGCAATTTCACACAGTGTTGTTAAGCGATGTACCCGTCATGCCGCCTCGAATGGCGTCTGAAGCCCGACGTTTTACATGGCTGATTGATGTTTTGTACGACCGGCGCGTCAAACTCATCATGTCAGCCGAGGCTGCGCCTGCAGCGTTGTATCTGGAGGGTCCGCTGGCGCACGAATTTCCGCGAACAGTCTCACGATTAAACGAAATGCAGTCAGCAGAGTTTTTAGCCCTTCAAAGGCGCATTGTTAATACTGAATTGACTTGAAAAAACTGATTACTTTGGTGTTGTTGACAGCCAGTGTCATTGCACATGCACAGCCTCCCAACGACGCTGAACGCCTGCGCATAGCCAGTGCACGTGCTGATCTGGAGGCTGGCTTTGCTCGTGAAAGCGCAGCTTGCTATAAAAATTTTCTGGTGAATAACTGCCTGGATGAAGTCACACGCAAACGCCGCGCTGCAATGGCTGATTTAACCCGCCAGGAAATTACGATGAACAAGCAGGATCGCGATATCAAAGCTGCGGAGCAGTTGAGAAAGACAAAAGAAAAGACGTCGCCTGAAAATCAAAGGCAGGCAGTTGACAAGCGATCGAAAGCACGTACTGATTTTGATGCGCGACTGGCGCGCGATCGGGAAAAAAACGCAGCGCAATCAACAGCAAAGGCAAATGAAAAATCCAGTTTTAATGCCGCCGAAAGCCGTATGAAGGGTGCGCAGGAAAAACAGGCCAGTCGAATTGCCAAACAAGCGGCGAGCGCTGAAGAATTGAAGAAATACAACCAGCGGCTCGCAAAAGCAGAAGAGCGGCAGCTCAGGGTAGCCAACGATAAAGCCGGTCAGACCAAGCCTTTAGCGCAACCATTGCCGGTTCCAAATTAAAGGCATTGCAGCCACTGTTGAGAATGCTGCTTTGTTCGAGATGTGATCGTTTGGGCTGGACTGGTTGTTGCATGCACGATTACACACAAGCAATTCGATATCTTTATTCAAGCGGCTCAAACTTGACTATGGCCAGTGACAAGTTGTCGCCATTGCCCCGAGCCCGAGACCTGGCTTTTTGAATCAGAAATTCCGTTGCTTCACGGGGCGACAACATCGACAATGCCGAACCGATTTCAGCAGGGCTGAAGTAGTGCCAGACACCATCACTGCATGCAATCAGTACATCATTTGGTCTTAGTTCTGCAACAGCATGCTGTGACACAGGGGGGGATTCTTCAGTACCCAAACAACCCATCAAAATATTCGATTGCGGATGAACATTGGCTTCGTCATCCGTTATTTCACCCTTGTCGACGAGGGTCTGCACATACGAATGGTCTTTGGTACGGTGCACCAACTCAGTTCCGTGAAAATGATAGATGCGCGAGTCGCCTGTGTGCACCCAGTAGCAGTCTCCAGCAGGATTGATCAAAAACGCAGCAAGAGTGCTGTGTGGCTCCTGTTCAGCCGATATGGCTGTCAATTTGATGACGGTATGCGCTTCGTCAACAATCTGCCGGAGAGCCGTTGGCGCATCGTCTGTTGCAGGGTCATAGCGCTCAAACAGCTGTTTCGCTGTCATCATGACCTGATCTGATGCCTTGCGCCCGCCACTTCGACCGCCCATGCCATCAGCCAGGACGGCAAGCAGGCAGCCCGGGGCACGCTGGTGACTGATCAGGATAACCTGATCTTGCTGGTAGTCACGGTCGCCTTTATGGATGCCTGTTGACGCCGTGATTCGATAGCCTTTTGACATCTTCAAATGCTTGTATTCCCGGTAAATAAAACGTCGCAATAAACACCGTATTATCGGAGCAATAACCATGATTTAGAAGACACCTTGGAACTGAATCTACATTCTCCGGAAAGAAGGCTGATCGAGCTCAAAATCGAGCACGGTGACCTGAATGCGCTTGTCGATATTGCGGCGATGAAGGTTCCTGTTGACGAACTGATGCTCAGACGTCTGAAAAAGCGGCGTCTGGCTTTGCGCGACGATATAGCCCAGCTTGAGTTTTCACTGGACTCTCCCGAGCCTGCCTGATGGATTTGGTGCGCGAAGTCGAGGCAGCATTTGCGCCAAATGGGGTGCTGTCCCGCGCCGCTGATCAGTTTGTTGCCCGCAGCGGGCAAACAGACATGGCTCTGGCCGTTGCACATGCCATTGAACACTCGCAAACACTGGTTGTCGAAGCGGCTACCGGTGTTGGCAAGACTTTTTCATACCTCGTTCCGGCATTGCTCAGTGGCGAGCGAGTATTGGTTTCTACTGCAACCAAAGCCTTGCAGGATCAGCTTTTTGGCCGCGATTTGCCCCGCCTTGTAGAAGCATTGGGTGTGCCAGTAAGCACAGCTTTGCTAAAGGGTCGAGCCAGTTATGTATGCCTCCAACGGGTTTCGATTGCCCGCCAGGATGGCAGCGTGAATGACAAAGAAGTGTTGCGCTCGCTGGCAAAAATAGAGCAATGGGCACAAACTACCCGGGCGGGGGATCTTGCAGAGTTGCCCGGCTTGGATGATCGATCGCCTTTGATCCCGCTGATAACTTCTACCCGTGAAAACTGTTTGGGGTCAGCTTGTCCGCAGTTTAAAAGCTGCCATGTCAACCTGGCCCGGCGTGAGGCTATGGCAGCCGATGTTGTCGTCATCAACCACCATTTGTTTTTTGCAGACCTTGCGGTGCGGGAATCGGGCATGGCAGAGTTATTGCCCACGGCGCGGATTGTGATTTTTGACGAAGCGCATCAACTCAATGAAATCGGCATTCAGTTTCTGGGCAAAAACCTGAGCACTGGTCAATTGATTGATTTTTGCCGCGACATGCTGGGCACGGGTCTGCAATTGGCACGTGGCCTGCAGGACTGGCATCAGCTTGCTGGCGACTGCGAGCATGCTGCAAGAAATCTGCGGTTGTCCGTCGGCAAAAGTTATGCAGGTGTCAAGCTGAGATGGACTGATCATGCTCCTGAAAGTCTGGACACTGCTGCCTGGGATGAATCTCTCAGTGCTGTAGCTACTGCATGGACAGCAGCCTGTACGGCGCTGGACACTGTAAGCGAAATCGCCCCCGATTTTGTTCGCTTGAGAGAACGCGCTGGTAGCTTGGCTGATGTTGCAGATGATTTTTTAAACCCCTGCAAGCCAGACGCTGTTCGCTGGCTGGATGTAGGCATTCAGTTGCGTCTTGTGGAGTCGCCTTTGACGATTGCGGAGGCGGTTAAAACCCGAATGCTCCTGGCGTCAAAAGAATCGTTGAAAACCTGGGTGTTTACTTCGGCTACTTTGGGTGAGGATGAGGCGTTGAGCTGGTTTACTCAACCGTGCGGGCTGGAGGTTGCGAAAATTTTACGAGTGGGAAGCCCTTTTGACTATCCAAGTCAGGCGGCGCTTTACATACCGCAAGATTTTCCCAAGCCTTCCGATCATGGACACCTCGAAAAAGTTGCTGAATCAGCAGCCTTTTGGGCTCGCAGGCTAAAAGGCCGCACCATGGTTTTGACCACTACCTTAAAAGCGATGAGACTGATTGGCGATTTTTTGGTGTCTTATTTTGAAAAGTCAGGCGACCTGGAGGTTCTGGTGCAAGGCGCTATGCCTAAAAGAGCGTTGATCGAGCGCTTTCGCAGCGGTAGCTCTGGTGGGAAAAACGGTTGCGTCCTGGTGGCATCTGCATCGTTTTGGGAAGGAATTGACGTTCCTGGCGATTCTTTACAGCTGGTCATCATTGACAAGCTGCCGTTTCCACCACCGAATGATCCCATGGCTGAAGCACGCTCAAAAGCACTGGAAGGGCAGGGAAAAAATGCATTCAACGGGTACTTTTTACCCGAAGCTGCAATGGCTTTAAAACAAGGTGCTGGCCGCCTGATACGCCGCGAAACCGATCAGGGTGTGCTCGTGGTTTGCGATGGCCGGTTGCTCACCATGGGATACGGCAAACGATTGATACGGGCACTGCCACCGATGAAAAGACTGACCTCCCAGCAGGAATTGCTGGACGAGCTCACCAAAGTTGGTACCACGGCCGATTCACCGTCCTGAAGCCTTTGGATAAAAAATCGCTTTGTGGGTAGGTTTTTTCGATCACCCGTTTGGTATCGTCCCTTAATTGGGTCATTCCCAAAGCATCGTAAGACTTGTAGACGATATAGGTAGCTTCTTCAAGTGCTGGAACATCGCGGTAGTCAGTGATTGCTGCCTGCGCCCGATTGATTGCTGCGACGTAAGCACCTCTGGAATAGTAATAGCGCGCAACATGAACTTCAGATTGCGCCAGCGAATTGACGGTGTAACCCATGCGTAGTCTGGCATCTGGCGCATAGCGTGAATCAGGAAAGCGGGTTACCAGTTCCTTGAACGATTCAAACGATTCTTTGGCGGCTTTTTGATCTCGTTCAGCCAAATCTTGCCGTATCAAACTTCCAAACAACCCTAAATTGTCGTTGAAATTGACAAGTCCTTTCAGGTAAAAGGCGTAGTCCAATGCCGGGCTTGCGGGGTGCAATTTGATAAACCGATCAAGTGTTGCAGTCGCTTGCGCCTGCTCGCCACTTTTGTATTGTGCGAAAGCCTTCTCTAGTTGCGCCTGCTGTGCCAATGGGGTTCCAGCAGCACGCCCCTCCAGTTTTTCAAACAGTGGAATGGCTTTGTCATAGGCACCTGAACGCGACTCGTCCTTGGCCTCAGAATACAGTTTGTTTGGACTCCAGCTGCCGGTAGGGTCGATTGGTGTGCTTGAGCAGCCTGATACAAAAACCAAAGCTGTCAAAACCAGCTTTGAAACTTGTGTTGAGGAAGTAACAACCGATAATTTAGTGAAAAACATAACAAATAATTCCGGCAATGTACCCAGCGAGCAAGGCACTTGAAAATTCAAAAATCAATTATATCGACTGAGGAGCAAAAACTTCCAGTCCTCCATCGCAGTGAACTGGATGTCGAGTTTGGGGCCGATCAGGCAGCAGCTGAATGGCGCCATCTGGATGTGCCTGTGGGTGCGCATGGAGAACGTCTGGACAAAACACTGGCGCTGATGGTGCCAGAGTTTTCACGCAGTTATTTGCAGCAATTGATTGCAACCAGCGCCGTTCAAATGAATGCACTGGTGAATATAAAACCGTCAGCACGGGTCAAGGCGGGGGATGTGTTGATTGTTGAACTCAGGCCTACCGCGCAAAGTCAGGCGTTCAAGCCTGAACCCATTGCGCTGAACATTGTGTATGAAGACGAGTGGTTGATGGTTATTGACAAGCCAGCAGGGCTTGTGGTTCACCCTGCGCCAGGCAACTGGAGTGGGACACTTTTAAATGCCCTGCTGGCGCATGATAGCCAAGCCATGCTGTTACCTCGAGCCGGTATCGTGCATCGGCTTGATAAAAATACCAGTGGTTTGATGGTGGTGGCGCGCACCCGGCAAACCATGGATCAACTGGTTCAAATGATTGCTGAGCGATCTGTCAACCGGCAGTACATCGCGCTTGCGCACTATGAGTGGATTGGTGCAAAGACACGCCGGGTGGATTTGCCAGTAGGCCGCGATCCAAAAAATCGCTTGCGAATGTCTGTTGTTGATCTGGATCGGCATGGGGGCAAGAGCGCGCAGACAGACATTGGTCTTTTACAAAGTGGATTGGAACATTGCCTGGTGCATTGCAAGCTACATACAGGCCGTACCCATCAAATTCGGGTTCATATGGCCGCAATAGGGCATCGCCTGGTTGCTGATGACGTTTATGGCGGTTTGCCAGCTGGTGGCATGCAGCGTCAAGCGCTGCATGCCCTTAAATTGATGTTTAAGCATCCGGTAACAGGCTTGGCAATGGAATTTTGCAGCCCTTTGCCGAC
>JAYUVG010000069.1:0-5020 GCA_043754255.1 Polaromonas sp.
AAAGTGGTGCGCGGGGCGGGACTCGAACCCGCACAGTATTGCTACCGTCAGGACCTAAACCTGGTGCGTCTACCAATTTCGCCACCCGCGCTGAAAAAAACGAAGCAACTGAATCAAGGTTCAGCCGTTCAGAATTAGGTCAACTTTCGATTTTAGCCTGTAACCCAAGGCAGTTTGCGCTCGCATTGTCATGCAAGTGGCATTGACGCTTGCACGCCCTCATCCATCCAGAAAAAACAAAATTTGCCCGGCTAACGAATCATGAAAAATAAAACGGTCAGATTGGCAAGCCACAATTGGCAGGATGAAAAATGCGACCCAGGGTGTAGATCACTACGAAAACTTTCCGGTCGCTTCTTTTTTGTGCCCGCCAGCATTGCGCCCGGCCATTGTTGCCATTTACTGGTTTGCCCGCACCGCTGACGACATTGCCGATGAGGGTGATGCAACGCCAGCCCAGCGCCTGGCTGATTTGATGGATTACCGCGCTGACCTTGCAGCGTGTGCCGCTGGCAGTCCTATGTCCAGGCGCTGGTCAAATGTTTTTACCCCACTGACCCGGATCATCCAGCAGTACGCCCTGCCCGTGGACTTGCTGGCAGACCTGCTCAGCGCTTTTGAACAAGATGTGGTCAAAACCCGCTACGTCAGTCAAGCCGAGCTGCTTGACTATTGCCGCCGTTCTGCCAACCCGGTGGGGCGCTTGCTGCTGCATTTGTACAAGGTAAACGATGCCCTGTCGCTTGAGCAAAGCGACTGCATTTGCACCGCGCTGCAGCTGATTAATTTTTGGCAAGACCTGGGGGTAGACATTCCACGTGGTCGTATTTATTTGCCAAAAGATGGATTTGTTCAGCATGGCGTCAGCGAAGCGCATTTGCTGCACCTTGAGCTTAATCCATCAACCACTGCATTGATTGCTGCAAATGTCGCCTGGGCCAAAACGCTGATGCAGCGCGGCGCACCACTGGCCAAAAAAGTGCCAGGACGTGCAGGCTGGGAGCTGCGCCTGGTGGTGCAAGGCGGCTTGCGCATTGCTGAAAAGATAGAGCGGCTGAACTTTGCCACGCTACGTCGCAGGCCCAAGCTCAATGGTTGGGATGGGGTGGTAATGTTGTGGCGTGCCATATTGACGTGATTACCAACAAGTAATAATTAGCCCATGACCCCCGAGCAATACGTCCAGCAAAAAGCTGTCTCATCCGGCAGCAGTTTTTACTACGCTTTTTTGTTTCTGCCCAAAGAACGGCGGGCTGCGATCACCGCTTTTTATGCATTTTGTCGTGAGGTGGATGACGTGGTCGATGAGGTGCAAGACCCTGGCGTGGCGCATACCAAACTGGCTTGGTGGGTGCTTGAGGTGACCCAGTCTTTTGCAGGCCAGCCAAGCCATCCGGTGATGAAGGCTTTGATGCCCATGACGACCGCCTACAACATTGAAGCGCGTCACCTGCTGGCTGTGATTGAAGGCTGCCAGATGGATCTGGCGCAAAACCGTTATCTTGACTTTATTGGCCTGCAGCGTTACTGCCACCTGGTAGCGGGCATTGTCGGCGAGGTAGCAGCGAACATTTTTGGCCAGACGCAGCCTGAGACCACTGCTTATGCACACAAACTGGGGCTGGCTTTTCAGCTGACCAACATCATCCGGGATGTAGGTGAAGACGCGCAGCGGGGCCGCATTTACTTGCCGATGTCTGAACTCCAGCAGTTTGATGTGAAGGCGCAAGAGCTTTTAAAGCGCGAATATTCGAGCCGCTTTACTGCGCTGATGGCTTTTCAAACCCAACGCGCTCTGGGCCTGTATGGCGAAGCGCTGGCCATGTTGCCGCTGCAAGATCGACGCGCTCAAAAGCCGGGCCTGATGATGGCCAGCATCTACCGCACGTTGCTCAAAGAAATTGCTCTGAGCGACTACCAGGTGCTGCACCAGCGCATCAGCCTGACGCCACTGCGCAAGTTTTACCTGGCCTGGAAAACCCAGGCTTTGGGCAAGATTTAGGGCTGGCTATTTTTATGGCTCAGCTACCCACAAAGCGTCGTCGTTCCCGCGAAGGCGGGAATGCAGGAGATATCGCGCAAATTCGAGCACTCGATCCCCGCATTCGCGAGAATGACGTTCTCTTTACGTCTGAAGCATCGGCGTTTTCAAATGTTTTAGGGCTCTAGCCAGCGTAAAGACCGCGCAAGCAGCTATGAAAACAGGAGCAAAAGCAACGCAGAAAGTAGCGGTGATTGGCGCAGGCTGGGCCGGCTGCGCGGCAGCCATACAAGCCCAAAAGCTGGGCTACCACGTCACAGTCTTTGAAGCCAGCCGAACCGCAGGCGGTCGCGCACGACGCGTTGAGGTGATGCACGATGGCCAACCCTTTAGCCTTGACAACGGCCAGCATATTTTGATTGGCGCGTATTCAGAGACGCTCAAGCTGATGGCAGAGGTGGGTGTTGACATCCACAAATACTTGTTGCGCATGCCCCTGACCTTGCAGTTCCCGGATGGCAGTGGTTTAAAACTGCCAAGCTTGCCCGCGCCCCTGGACGCGCTGGCAGGTATCTTGCAGGCGCGCGGCTGGTCGTGGGCAGACAAACTGTCGCTGCTTAAAACTGCCACACGGTGGCAACTGCAAAAATTTGAATGCGCGCCGCAGCTATCGGTTGCTGATCTGTGCCAGAAAATTTCACCCCGCATCATGGCCACGCTGATTGAGCCGCTCTGCGTGTCGGCCCTGAATACTCCTGCAGACCGAGCCAGTGGCCAGGTATTTTTAACAGTCCTGCGTGACTCGCTCTTTGCCGTAAGCGGCGGCTCCAACCTGCTGCTGCCGTGCACCGATTTGAGCGCCCTGCTACCCGATGCTGCATTGGCCTGGCTCGCTGCCCAAAGCGGGAAGGTAAAACTTGGCATCAGGGTCAGCAGCATCACGCAGCTTGAGAAACGTTGGCAATTGCTTGATGCAACCGGCACGCCGCTAGGCCAGTTCGACAAGGTCATATTGGCCTGCCCACCGCCTGAAGCCGCGCGGCTGGCCCGCAGCACCACTGTTGCATCTGCAGAGTGGCTGGCGTTGGCCGACGGCTTGCACTACGAAGCCATTGCTACCGTGTATGCCCACGTGCCAAACGCACGGCTGGCCCAGCCCATGCTGGCACTGCCAAGCACCAGCAGCCATCCTGCCCAGTTTGTATTTGACCGCGGCCAGCTCGGCGGGCCAGCAGGCTTGCTGGCCTTTGTCGTCAGCGCCAGCCAGGCAAGCAGCGCGGAAATTAGTGCACAGGTCATGGCTCAGGCAGCCAAGCAACTCGGACTGCATGAGCTACAAGTGCTGCAAACCATCGTCGAAAAGCGCGCAACATTTGCCTGCACACCCAACCTGAAGCGCCCGGGGACGTTGATAGCGCCAGGCTTGCTGGCATGCGGCGACTACATCCAAGGCCCCTACCCCGCCACGCTGGAAGGCGCAGTACGCTCAGGTCTGCACGCAGCGAGCTTGATCGACCAGTGACATGCTATTGTTTCAGGAGCTGCTTGCGCGCACTTTACGTGGGCTAGAGGCCTATTTGACCT
Source organism: Polaromonas sp. (assembly GCA_043754255.1). Lineage (GTDB taxonomy): Bacteria > Pseudomonadota > Gammaproteobacteria > Burkholderiales > Burkholderiaceae_C > Polaromonas. Next base: position 3,566 of record JAYUVG010000069.1, read on the forward strand.
GTAAAAACCGCTTCTAACTACCGTTTTTCGGGTTTCAGACTGAAACTGCCCTTGCATTTACTGAAGCCTGAAAAGACGAAAGCCGGGCACTGCCCGGCTTTCCATTTGGTGCATCTGGCAATTACTTGCTTCAGCTTGTTAGCGTCCAGAGCTCATATCCCAATCGATAAGAGCTTGTAATGTAGCGCCATTCGCGTTAAAACTCAACATCTTGTTAAAACAGTGAGATTTTGAAACATGGCAAAAAGTATGCGCTATCGGTTAGCTTTAGATTTGGGCTCTACATCCCTCGGTTGGGCAATGATTCGACTGGATGCGGTCGATGCGCCGTGCGCAGTAATTAAAGCCGGTGTCCGAATATTTTCAGACGGCCGCAACCCCAAAGATGGGTCATCACTGGCCGTTACTCGCCGCGAAGCGCGCGCCATGCGCCGCAGGCGTGACCGTCTGCTCAAGCGCAAGGCGCGCATGATGCAAACACTGATTGCACATGGCTTTTTCCCAAAGCTTGAAGCAGAGCGCAAAGCGCTTGAAACGCTGAACCCGTATACGTTGCGAGCCAAGGGGCTTGATACAGCTTTGAGCCCCGCTGAGTTTGGCCGCGCACTGTTCCACATCAACCAGCGCAGGGGATTTAAAAGCAATCGAAAAACTGATAAGGCCGACAACGACAGCGGCGCGCTGAAAACGGCCATCAGCAAATTGCGTCAAAACCTGGCTGAAACCAACTGCCGCACAGTTGGCGAGTGGCTACACAAACGTGATACGGCTGGCAGCACAGTTAGGGCACGCTTTCGCCAGGACAAAGTTATAAAAGACGACGGAAAAATCCGTATCGAAAGAAGCTACGACCTCTACATTGACCGCGCCATGATTGAGGCGGAGTTTGATGCGCTTTGGGCAGCGCAGACCGGTTTTAATTCCGCGCTTTTCAACAACACTGCACGCGACGAGCTAAAAGACGCCCTGCTGTTTCAACGCCCGCTAAAACCTGTCATCCCCGGGCGCTGCACGCTGCTACCCGAAGAGACGCGCGCACCGCTCGCGTTGCCCAGTACCCAGCGCTTTCGTATTTACCAAGAGCTGGCCAATTTACGGATATTGGCTGATGGTCTGAAAGAACAGCTTTTAACCCTTGAGCAACGCAACAAACTCGCACAAGCGCTTGAAACTGGCCACAAGAGTTTTAAAACGGCCATCCCTAAATTACTTAGCCTCAATGGCACAGTCAAGTTCAACCTCGCAGATGCCAAACGGCTTGAACTCAAAGGCAACGTCACCTGCGCCATTTTGAGCAAAAAAGATTTGTTTGGCGATGACTGGTGGGGCTTTGACGAAGCCAGGCAAGACGCCATTGTTTGGCAGTTGGTCAAAGAAGAAAACGAAGCCAAGCTGATTGCGTGGCTGCAAAACGAGACTGGCATTGACGAAGCACGCGCTGAAAAGCTTGCTAAC
>JAYUVG010000070.1:0-6491 GCA_043754255.1 Polaromonas sp.
CCGGGCGGCGTCCACGGTCGTTTCACGCATGGCGTGTACGAGCGCCTGCCAGGGCTCCTCCAAAAACGCTCCTTGCACCGGGGCTTCGGTCACCGCAACGGCAAACTGCTGCAGCAACTCTGCGTCGGGCGGGCTCAGCCACAAGCGAGCCAGCAGGCCGTAAATTTCGGCGCGTTCGATTTCGGCATCTTCATCAACACCTGAAAACCCCATCGGCACTGCGGTGCCCTGATTCATCGTTTCAGCCATCAGATGTCCTTGATCGTCACTTCGTTCGGGTTGGTGTGCATGTCAATCACGCGGCAGTCACTGCACATGCGCAAACGGTCTCCCCCCGCGCCAGCAAACGCCGGGTGGTTGCCAATGCGTGCCAGCATGGCTTCGATGGCGGGCAGGGTTGCAAAAGGTTTGGCGCAGCGGATGCAGCAAAATGGCTTGACTTCATGCAGCACACGTTGTGATTTGCGCGCCTTGCCTTCGTCGGCCAGCCACAGGCGGGGAGCCAGTTGCAACGCGCCTTCAGGGCAGGTCGATACACACAGGCCACACTGCACGCAATTTTTTTCAATAAAACGCAATTGAGGAGCGTCCGGGTTATCAGCCAGGGCAGATGACGGGCAAGCGCCAACGCAGCTGTGGCACATGGTGCATTTGCTTGCGTCAACAGTCAAGCTGCCCAAGGGGGATGCTTTGGGCAGCGCAATGGCCTCGGGCAAGGCGGCTTTCATCAGCACCGCCTGGGCCGTCAGATGGTCAATGGCTGATTCAAGCGTGGGGCGCTTGCCGGGCATCACAACGGTTGGCGAAATCTGCTGAACAGCGGCGGCGGGCACAAAGCGCAATGCCTGATCCAGTGCAGCAAAGTCAGCACCTTCAAGCAAATGAAAATGCACGCCTGCGTAACCCAGCCCGGACATCACCGCCTGGCCGACTGCCATTTGCTCGGCCAGCGCAGTGCGGTATTGCGGTGCTTCGTCGCCAGACAGCAGCACGGCAATCTGGTTGGCTCCTTGCGCCAGTGCCGTCAGCCACACCTCCAGGCCCACACTGGCGTTGTGCCAAAGCGCGATCGGCAACATGCGGGCCGGCAAGCCACGCAATTTTTTCTGAATTTGTACGTGCCGGGCCAGTGCTTCCAGCTGTTTGGTCCCACTACCATCCGAATGAAACAGCAAGACCGCATTCTGGCCACCGGCTTGAGAGTAAGTGCGCAAAAGCGTTTGCACCCGTCGTCCCATGTCTACCGCTGTAGGCAGCGCATAGCTGATCGCGCCAGTAGGGCAGACCGTAGTACAGGCACCGCAGCCCACACACAGATGCGGGTCAACCACGATGCCGCCACCCTGGCCTTTCGGGTCAGGCAGCGCGTTCGAAAAACGGCGCTCCTTGCCCATGGTTTTGCCTTTGAGCTTGGCATCACTGCGGATAGCCAGCGCCGAGCAAACGTCAATGCACGCCGAGCAACCAATTTGCTCATTGCGGCTATGGGCGCACAGGTTGTTTTGGTATTTGAAGAACTTCGGCTTTTCAAACACGCCCACCATGGCGCCCAGTTGCCGCACGGCTTGAGCCAGCTTGCCAGAGTCGCTGCCTGCGTGCAGGTAGCCCTGCGGTGGCGCGTGTTGGGTAAATGTTGCAGTGGCCGGGGCTTCACGCAAATCGAGCACCATGTCGAACGTTGCTTTGGTTTCGCGCGCCTCGCGGGCAAAATTAATCGCTCCTACCGCGTCGCAGGCCTTTACACAGTCACGGTGAGATTTGCAGAGAGACAGATCAATCTGGTAACTCAAATCAATTGCCCCTTCCGGGCAAACTGCAATACAGGCGTTGCAGCGGGTACACACATCCAGGTCAATCGGGTTTGCACTGAGCCAGGTGGCTTCAAAGGCACCCAGCCGTCCTGTCAGCGACACCAGCTGGCCACTTTGCACTTCACGTTCATGTTGCTGACGGATACCAAAGTCCATAGAGCCAGCTGCGCCCCGACCAGCTACACGGGACGGCGCGGTCAGCAGCATCGTCACCTCAATGTCGCCTGCAAACAACCCGGCGGCCTCTTCACAAGCTTCGGGGGCGCCCACAACCAGGCAGCGCCCTTCGCTTCGGTACTCAACAGCTGGCACGGGATCCGGTGGAGGCAACCAGGCCGCTTCAATCAGCGCAGCAATCTTGGGAGTAGCCTGTTTTGCTTCGGCCGACCAACCCGCCATTTCGCGGATGTTCACAAAGTGGATTGGACGCTCTTCAATCGACGCTGCACCTTCTGTGTTCTGGTTCAGTTCCAGAAACAAACGGGTTTCTTGAGTGCATGCCACCAACAGTGGCTCGCCCGACTTGGCAGCACGCTGAAAATGCGGCGCTTCACGGCGGCACAAAGCCGTGTAGTTGGCTTCAACCCGGTCGGCGGTCGGGGGCGTCAGTGCCTTGATCGGGAATCCGGGCAGCGAGGGGTTCTTTGGGGAGTTCAGTGCGGTCAGCAATGCCGCTGTGTCCAGCGGCATTGTCCCGTTGCAATTGCAAATCAGTGTTTTCATGTTGGGTCGTATTATCGCTGGCGGCAAGGTCAGTCGGCAATTCCGGCGACGGGGGTTTATCCTGATCTACAAGTTCATCGTCCAGCAGCCCGAGTGAGCGCGCCTGCACCATTTGTCGCAACATCGACTTTGGAATGGGCACACCGACGCTGTAGTCGTCGATGTAGACATCCAGTCCATCCATCACGTTGAAGTGCGGGTCACCGGCAAACAGCTTTCGCATGGCTGCATTGCGCACGCTGGCGGCAACATTGCGCGCTGCAAACGCTGAATAGTCTGAATCTGCCGTGAGCTTGGCCACGTCTTCCAGCGTTGGCTGCGGTGGCTTGGCAGCTGCCTCCGGTTGCAAACGCGCACCAGTAGCGGCGAGGGGTTGACCAGCAGGCATTTGCTCAACTTTGGCAGCAGGCCTGGCAAGCTCTACTGTGTTGGCTGGCTCATTTGGCTCAGCTGCAGGCAAAGCGTCATGACGCGCCTTTACCTTGCGCTGCGACCAGCGTCCCAAAAAACTGCCGTCGTGTTTATCAGTATCAGCCATCACCAGCGCTCCCATTGCCCTGCACAGGAGCAGCAACGCCCCGCTCCTCCGCTTTCAAAAACGACTGGGCACGCACTTTGCGGGCACTGTCGGGCTTGAAATGCTGGTTGGTAAATTCTTGCAGCCATTCGCACAACTCTGGCGGCAGCGGTACGGACTCGACATGTTCTTCTGCAAACATGCGGCGATCCGCTTCGATGTACGACACACTGACCGCAGTGACTTCTACCTGGGACGGATCCTGTTCATCTGGCCGCCAGGACACAAACCAGGACGGTTGGCCGGAGGTAAGGTTCAGAAAATAACCTTTGCATTCATCGGCAAACAACTGCACGCCAAAACCACTGTGCAGCCAGCGCGACTGTCGGCCGTCGTCATCAAGCATCGTTTTCCCAACAGCATCGTTGGCATTTGTTGCCGGCACAACTTCAAGAAGTTTGAACTGCCAGTCTTCCCAGCGGTTGGGCGCAGCCAGGCGCTGGATCAGAACGGCCACCGGCAAAATTTCAGCGCTGGTAGTCATGAGGGGCGTGCCTGTGGTCAAGTGTCTTTAGAAATTTTGATGGTCGGAAACTTGGCTGAAAAATCTTTCGCCTTCGCTGCCACCGTAATGGCCATTTTGCGGGCAATCGCCTTGTAAATCCCGGCCACATTGCCGTCCGGGTCTGCCACCACCGTGGGCCTGCCGTTGTCTGCCTGCAGCCTGATTTGCATGTCCAGTGGCAACGCACCCAGGTAATCCATCTTGTAGTCAGCTGCCATTTTTTTACCGCCATCTGCGCCAAAAATATGTTCGGTGTGGCCGCAGTTGCTGCAAATATGAACCGCCATGTTTTCAACAATACCCAAAATCGGCACACCGACTTTTTCAAACATCTTGATGCCTTTTTTGGCATCAAGCAGCGCAATGTCTTGCGGCGTGGTGACGATCACCGCACCCGTGATTGGCACGCGCTGGCTCAATGTGAGCTGGATGTCTCCCGTGCCGGGCGGCATATCAACGATCAGATAGTCCAGGTCACGCCAATTGGTTTGCCGCAGCAGCTGCTCCAGCGCCTGGGTGGCCATCGGCCCGCGCCAGATCATGGCTTCGTCCTGCGCCACCAAAAAGCCAATCGACATCACCTGAATGCCAAAGTTTTCCATCGGCTCCATGTTCTTGCCGTCCACACTTTCGGGCCGGCCCTCAATGCCCATCATCATGGGCTGGCTGGGGCCGTAAATATCAGCGTCAAGCAGGCCCACACTGGCCCCTTCAGCCGCCAATGCCAAAGCCAAATTGACGGCAGTGGTGCTTTTACCCACACCGCCTTTGCCCGACGCCACGGCAATGATGTTTTTGACATTTGGCAGCAACTGCACACCGCGCTGCACGCTGTGGCTGGCAATTTTTACGCTCAGGTTGACAGACACGTTACTGACACCCGCTACGCCTTTGGCAGCAGCAATCAGGCTTTTGCGAAACGCCGCAAACTGGCTTTTGGCGGGGTAGCCCAGCTCAACGTCAAACGCCACGTCACAGTCAGTGATTTGCAGGTTTTTAATGGCTTTGCTGGTGTAAAAGTCTTTGCCAGTGTTCGGGTCGATGACGGCGGTGAGAGCTTGTATGAGTTGGTCTTGGGTGGGCATGCTGGGATTTCCGGTTAGCTTCTGAGTGTAGCTAAGACACTTAAAATAATTGATTTCTTCCAGAAAAAGCACTAATGATGCCCCGCAAACTCTTCGTCACCACCGCCCTGCCCTATGCCAATGGCAAGTTCCACATTGGTCACATCATGGAGTACATCCAGGCTGATATTTGGGTGCGGTTTCAACGGATGCAGGGCCACCATGTCAATTTTGTGGGAGCAGACGATGCGCATGGTGCACCGATCATGATTGCGGCTGAAAAAGCAGGCGTGACGCCGCAGCAGTTTGTGGCCGATATTGCAGCGGGGCGCAAACAATACCTGGACGGTTTTCACATTGCTTTTGACAACTGGAGTTCAACCGATTCGCCAGAAAACCATGAGCTGGCGCGGCAGATATACCGCGATCTGAAGGCCAATGACTTGATTGATGTCAAAACGATTGAGCAGTTTTTTGACCCCGAGAAGAACATGTTTTTGCCGGACAGGTACATCAAGGGGACATGCCCAAAATGCGGCACAAAAGACCAGTACGGCGACAACTGCGAGAGCTGTGGCGCGGTGTACGCACCGACTGATTTGATCAACCCGTATTCGGCCTTGTCGGGTGCTACGCCGGTCCTTAAAAGCTCAGAGCACTTTTTCTTTAAATTGTCTGATCCGCGCTGCGTTGAATTTTTGCAAGCGTGGACGCAAGGCAACGATGAAGGCGGCAATCAAAGGCTGCAGCCTGAAGTTGCCAATAAAGTCAAAGAATGGTTCAGCATTCGCACCAACCCCGACGGCACTAAAAGCGAAGGCCTGGGCGACTGGGACATCAGCCGTGACGCGCCTTACTTTGGCATTGAGATCCCTGATGCACCGGGCAAGTATTTTTATGTGTGGCTGGACGCACCGGTTGGCTATTTGGCATCGCTAAAAAACCTACTGGAAAAGCGTGGTGAAAACTTTGATGCGTACATGGCGCAGCCTGGTTTGGAGCAGCACCACTTCATTGGCAAAGACATTGTGACTTTTCACACGTTGTTCTGGCCAGCGATGCTCCAGTTCAGTGGCCGCAAAACGCCCGACAAAATTCATGTGCATGGGTTTTTGACCGTCAACAACGGCGAAAAAATGAGCAAGAGCCGCGGTACGGGACTTGACCCGCTCAAGTACCTGAGCCTGGGCATGAACCCGGAGTGGCTTCGCTATTACCTGGCTGCCAAATTGAACGCAAAGAATGAAGACATTGACTTCAACGCCGATGATTTCATGTTGCGGGTCAACAGCGATTTGGTGGGGAAATTTGTCAACATTGCGAGCCGGGCTGCGAAGTTTTTGCCTGGCAGCAAGCTGGTTCCCTCTTCTAACAATTTGCCGGCAACTTCTGCCAGCCTTTTGACGCTGGTGAGCGAACATCTGGACCAACGGGAATATGCCAAAGCCATGCGCGAAGTGATGACTTTTGCAGACAGTGTCAACTCGCGTTTTGATGCCGCGGCGCCCTGGAAGCTGGTGAAAGATGGCAAAGCAGAGTTGGCTGCGGAAAAAAGCTCTGAAGCCATTCAGATGTTTCGCGTCATGGCGGCTTGTCTCAAACCCGTGATGCCTGGTATGGCCAAAGCGGTTGAAAAGTTTTTGCAGTGCGAGTCGCTGAATTTTCAAAACGCGGCTGTCCCGCTGGCTGTCGGCCATCAAATCGGTGATTACACCCACCTCATGCAGCGCGTCACCCAGGAGCAACTTGATGCATTGTTTGAGCCTGTAGCCGACGTAATCAGCGCGCAGACAGCTCCTGAATTGATAGCA
>JAYUVG010000071.1:0-2923 GCA_043754255.1 Polaromonas sp.
CAGCGCGCAAGACCTGGCCGTGCTGGTCAATGCTGCTTACAAAGATGCTGCCGTGCGCGAGTATTCAACCTCACATGGCTATGAAGTAGCCGTAGGCGCTAAAACCCTGCAGTTCAACACGACCAACCAGCTTGTTAAAAACCCGGGCTGGGACATCGGTTTGCAAAAAACAGGTTATATCTCCGAAGCAGGTCGCTGCCTGGTCATGCAGACCAAAATTGCAGGTCGCAAGATCATCATGGTTTTCCTGGATTCAGCCGGCAAATTTAGCCGTTTAGGTGATGCTGAGCGCGTACGTCGCTGGGTGGAGTCCAATCCGGTGACCATGCCTGTTGTCGCCAAGCAAGGCTAGAACTTAAAACGCAGTGGCTGATATTGCAGCAGCCTCAAAGTAGAAAAGCTTGATCGTCACTGGTCAAGCTTTTTTTTCATTCAGCCCTTGTAGCCCAGTGCAGTAGAAATTTCGCCAGCGGTGGCTTGGAGCTTGCCCAGCCAGGCTTCATCAATCCTGTCCGCCGGAGCGGAGATGGATAAACCAGCTACCAGCTTGTTTTGATCGTCATAAATGCCTGCAGCCATGCAGCGCACACCCAGCTCCAGTTCCTCGTTGTCACGCGCCGTGCCGTATTGGCGCACGCGGGAGAGTTCACGTTCCAGGGCCGTTAAATCGGTCAAGCTGGTTTTGGTATGACCGATCAAACCGGTCCGGCTAGCGTAGGCACGCACCTTGGCGGCATCGTCAACGGCCAGGAACAGCTTGCCGACAGACGTCAAATGCAGGGGTGCCCGTCCACCAATGGCGCGCACCACCTGCATGCCCGAGCGTTCGCTGTAGGCGCGTTCAATGTAGACAATCTCATCGCCTTGGCGCATGGAGAGGTTGACCGGTTGCTGGATCAGCCTGTGCAGCTCACGCATGGGCAAGAGCGCGGCTTCACGCACATCCAGGCGGCTTTTCACCGCGTTACCCAGCTCCAGCAAGCGCATGCCAAGGCGGTAGCTGCCCGCCTCGGGACGGTCGACGTAGCGCCCCAGCGTCAAGTCGTTCAAAATGCGGTGCGTGGTTGATGGATGCAAGCCCGTTTTTTGGCTGATTTCTTTGAGCGACATGGCCTCGTCCCGGCTGGCCAGCACGTCTATCAAGGTAAACATGCGCTCCAAGACCTGAATCGTGGGTGTCGCGTTGCTTGACTTGACAAGTTTGTCTTCTGATTTGGGCATTTGTTTGACTCAATGGCTCAATGACTGACAGTAGGCAGAGTAGGCAGCAATGGCAAAATTGGACTTTACGAACCATTTGCCATAAAAAACCATTTTACCATGTGAAATATTGCAATTCAAGTCGGCCAGTCAACTGGCCGGTGTCCAGCGTCCGTTTTGTAGCAACTCATAGGGACCAAAGCGTGTTTTGTAGCGCATTTTCAGGCTTTGATCGATCCAGTAGCCGAGGTACACATGCGGCAAGCCCAGTTTTTTAGCCTGTTCAATCTGCCACATCACACAATAAGTGCCATAGCTGGCAGCCAATTCCGGTTCATAAAACGTGTACACCGCCGAAATGCCATCGTTCAGCACATCCAGAATGCTCACCATTTTCAAGTCACCCGCCGAGCCATCCGCCAAGGTTTCATGAAAGGCCACCAAGCGTGTGTCGACGCGGCTTTGCAGTAAAAACTGGGTGTATTGGTCGATGCTGTCGTGGTCCATACCACCACCCGCATGCCGGCTGGCCTGGTAACGCAGGTACAACTGGTAATGGGCGGCTTCAAAGCCCAAAGGGAGCACCTGCGCCTGCAACTGGCGGTGCTGCGTAACGGATCGGCGCTGGCTGCGTGTGGGTTCAAACGCGTTCACCAGCACCCGCAGCGGCACGCAGGCGTGGCAAGCATCACATTGGGGGCGGTAGGTAAACATGCCGCTGCGCCTGAACCCTTGGGTAACCAGCTCGGAATAGGTGTCGTTGCGGATCAAATAACTCGGCGTCGCCACCTGCGAGCGCGCTTGTTTGTCCTCCAGATAGCTGCAGGCATAGGGCGCTGTGGCGTAAAACTGCAGGGTCTGGGGCGGCAGGTCTTTGAGTTGCGACATGGTGTGGTTTCGTCTTCGGCCTACTCTTTGGCTTACGCTTCGGTTATAGCCGATTCGGCAGCAATTCGTTCCAAAGCTGCGGCTCAAATCGCCAATCCAGCACCGGTTTTCTTGTGTTTTGCCCAAGTTGGTGCTTGAGTTGATGGTTGAGCTGATCGTCGATATAAGCCACAAACTCGCTTCTGGGCATTTCCCGCGCGCCCAAAGACGCTAAATGCGACGTTTTTTGCTGACAGTCGATCATGGCAACCCCATTCGCACGGCAAAAGCACACCAAAGCGGCGAGGGCGATTTTGGACGCATCTGTCGCATGTGAAAACATCGACTCCCCAAACACCGCGCTACCGATGTTGACGCAATACAGCCCGCCGACCAGCTCGCCATTCACCCAAGTCTCCACGCTGTGCGCAAAACCCGCGCGGTGCAACGCGATGTAGGCATCGACCATCTGCGGCACAATCCAGGTCCCGCGCTGTCCATCGCGTACGCTGGAAGCGCAGGCGGTGATGACCTCCTCAAAAGCGCTGTCAAACCGCACTTCGCAGTCCAGACTGCCGTTGAACCCCGAGCGAAATTTGTTCAAGGTCTTTTTGAGCGACGGCTGCAATTTGAAATCCGCCACCTTCAGGACCATGCGCGGGTCGGTGCTCCACCATAAAATCGGCTGCCCTTCGCTGAACCACGGGAAAATCCCGCGCGCGTAGGCCGACGTCAGCGTGCCCACATCCAGCGCACCGCCCGCCGCCAGCAGCCCCGGCAAGCCGCTGTCCGCCCCGCGCGCCTGCGTCACCGGCGGGAAGGGGTCACCCGGTTCCAGCCAGGGCAGGGGTTGTTC
>JAYUVG010000072.1:0-4761 GCA_043754255.1 Polaromonas sp.
CATTCGCGCAGGTAGGGAGCCTCTGCATAACTCCCTGCGGTCTGTGATCAGCCGGACTCGGGCGGCCTGCTTCTTTGTTTTTCTTGCCAATAGCCCTGCTATTGGACGCAAAAAGACGCCTTGCAGTCCATCCCGATCCGACTGCTACAGTCCCGCCAGAGTTATGCAGAGGCTCCCTGGGGTTTTGCGAAATTTAGACGAATTGAAACTTGCAGCGTGATACCCTTTATAAATGTTCACGCCATCACAAGCCGATGTCCGCCGATTTTTTTGCTCGGTGCAAGCCAAAGCTCAATCAAATAGCCCGCTGGAAGCTCTTGAAACCATAGCAAGCCAGTGGCTGGCTGAACACCCTGAGTACCAGGCGGATTTTGCCGATGTGGATGCGGCGCTGGCGAAAATGGGCGATGTTGAAAGCGGTAAAACCAACCCGTTCCTGCACCTGTCGATGCATCTGTCGATCAGCGAGCAATGCTCAATCGACCAGCCGCGCGGCATCCGCCAGGCCGTTGAGCTGCTGACAGCCAGAGGCGATTCACTTCACGATGCACACCACCATGCGATGGAATGCCTGGGCCAGATGATGTGGGAAAGCCAGCGTGCGGGCAGGCCACCGGACGGCGCGGCTTATATCGACTGCGTGCAACGCCGGGCCACCCAGGACTGATAGCCCAGAATACCCGAGCATAAAAAAACCGCTGTAACAGCGGTTTTCAAAAAGCTTGAAGCCAATCAGCGAAATCGGCTTTGCGGCACGATTTTCAGATCACCGTCGAGCGACGACAAATAATTGGCCATCAGCTTCAATTCAGCATTGGTGTACTGCTTGGCCATGCCCGCCATGATGGCGTTGTTGCGTCCGACTTTGGCATTGTTTTGAACCTTGTAGGACTTCAAAGCCACCAGCAAGTAATCAGCGTGCTGACCACCCAGTTTGGGGTAAGACGGGTCAATCGGCTTGCTGTAATTAGCGCCATGGCAAGACGAACAATTGGCTTTTGCCAGCAATGCCTGAACCTGCGCAGCAGGCTCTCTGGATGGCTTTTCAGCCAGTGCTGCTGTGCCTGAAACGACACCGCTGGCGCTGTAGTAAGCGGCCAGATCAGCCATGTCCTGATCAGTCAGTGTTTCAGCAATGCCGCGCATGCTCGGGTGCTTGCGCTCGCCCTTTTTGTAGGCATTCAAAGACGTTACGATGTATTTGGCAGACTGCCCGGAAATCATCGGCACCTTGTACACCTCAGGAAAGCTGGCCAGATAGCCTTTGATGGCGTGGCAGCCAACGCACATGGCGTTTTTGCTTTCGCCGGCTTTCGCATCGCCTTTGACGTCCTGCGCGAAAGCGGCAACCGTCACTAATGAGACAGCAAGGACAGAAATCTTGATTAACAGCTTGTTCATTTTGCGCGCACAATTAGATGAAAATTCGGGTGGGAAACGGTTGACCTGTTCAACTGCGAATTATATCTGTGCCAGTTGCTGACCTGGTGAAGGCTTTTCATCATTTCCACCCTCTCCGCTTTTCCATCCACTTTCTGCCTTTCAAAGCCACTCCAACATGAAATTTCAAGGCTCCAAAAACTACGTTGCCACGCAAGACCTGATGCTGGCTGTCAATGCTGCCGCCACGCTCAAAAAACCGTTGCTGGTCAAAGGTGAGCCTGGCACAGGCAAAACCATGCTGGCAGAAGAAGTGGCTGAGGCTTTGGGCATGCCGCTGCTGCAGTGGCACATCAAATCAACCACCAAAGCGCAGCAGGGCTTGTATGAATACGATGCCGTGTCGCGCCTTCGCGATTCGCAATTGTCAACGGTTGATGGTGGTGAAAAAGTCAAAAACATTCACAACTACATCGTCAAAGGCGTGCTGTGGCAGGCCTTTACGTCAGACACACCGGTGGCGCTGCTGATTGATGAAATTGACAAGGCCGACATTGAGTTTCCGAACGACTTGCTGCGCGAAATTGACCGCATGGAGTTTTATGTTTACGAAACGCGCGAGCTGATCAAGGCGAAACACCGGCCGCTGGTGTTCATCACGTCAAATAATGAAAAAGAGCTGCCCGATGCGTTTTTGCGGCGCTGCTTTTTTCACTACATCAAGTTCCCGGATGCCGACACCATGCGGCTGATTGTTGATGTGCACTTTCCGGGTTTGAAGAAAGAGCTGCTGGCCGCTGCAATGAAAACGTTTTATGACGTGCGCAACTTGCCGGGTCTGAAGAAAAAGCCGTCTACCAGCGAGCTGCTGGACTGGCTCAAACTGCTGGTGGCTGAGGACATTTCACTGGAGGCATTGCAAAGCAAAGACGACAAAGTCAGCGTGCCGCCACTGGTAGGCGCGTTGCTGAAAAATGAACAGGATGTGAGCCTGTTTGAAAAGCTGGTTTTCATGCAGCGTAACAACCGATAAATTGCGATTTACTAACAACCTAGAAGAAGAAATCATGAATTCAAAATCATTGTTGATGGACGGCCTGGCAGATGCCATCGGCTTTATTGGGGGCTCACTGATGGCGTTCTGGCTGGGCCGCTTGCTGGGTTTGGATATTTTTGCCGAGGGTTATGGCAACAGCACTATTTTTGGCATTGTGCTGGTAGGCATCGGCGGCGGCCTGGGTCTGCAAGTGGGGCGCCGTGTGCGGGCCACGCAACGCGCCAAGCAAGCCAAAGCAGACGAAATGGAAAGTTGAGCATGGCGTTTGTTGAACCTGTGGTGCTTGAGGCGCGCAACGTACGTTTGACTCCGTTGAGTCTTGAGCATGTCCTCGGCATTCAGGCAGCTGCCAGTGACGGGCAGCTGTGGAAGCTGCGCGTCACATCTGTGCCTGAGCCTGAAGAAGCTGTGGCCTACATCACCACCGCACTTCAAACACACAACCGTTTTGCTTTTGCAGTGTTGAATGCAACCAGCGGTGAAGTACTGGGCAGCACCAGCTATCACGACATATTGCCAGCCGTCAAACGCGTGGAAATTGGCTACACCTGGTATGCCGCACGCAGCCAGCGCACGCATGTCAACAGCACCTGCAAACTGCTGCTGATGACACATGCGTTTGAAACCCTGGGCTGCAACGTGGTGGGCTGGCGAACTGACAACTTCAACTACGCATCGCAAGCAGCCATTGAACGCCTGGGGGCGCAAAAAGACGGCGTGATTCGCGGCCACGCCCTGCGCCGCGACGGCACCATTCGCGATACGGTGATGTACAGCATGCGGGCCGGGGAATGGCCTGAAGCCAAGGCGCAGTTGGTGTGTGGGCTGGAGAAACAAAGGCAGCTATGACAATATACAATTTGTATATTGCAAGTCAAGAGTGAGCATATTATGAGCATCGCCACAGCCGCCGTTTTTATGTCTGGCAACAGCCAAGCTGTCAGGCTGCCTAAAGAGTTTCAGCTCCGCTCCAAGCGTGTGTCCATTTCCCGCAGAGGCAATGAAATTGTGCTGCGTGAAAGCCCATTACTGGTCAGAGACGTGATCGGTCACCTGCCTTTTATCGACGGATTAACCGCCGACATTGAAGACCAGTTGCCAGGAGCTGCCCCCAGCATGGATGGCGTGCGGTGACGCGTTATTTGCTTGATAGCAATATCTGGATTTATGCCATGAACGGACGTCACCCGGCTGTACGTGAAACACTGGAGGCTTTGCCTCTTGACAAGGTTTTTCTCTCCGACATTGTGTTGGGTGAATTGGCATATGGTTGGGAAAACAGCGCAAGACCGCCAGCTACAAAACGCAAGGTAGAACAGTTTTTGACGCATTTTCCACGTGTCAACACTGATGAAGCGACAGCCAAGGTTTATGGGCAATTGCGCCAGTCGCTTCAATCACGCGGCACACCGATCGGCATGAACGACTTTTGGATAGCAGCACAAGCGCTGCATCACAAAATGGTTTTGGTGACGCACAACACGCGGGAGTTTGAGCGTGTAGACGAACTGAAACTGGAAGATTGGGTAGGGACGTGACCGCCAGCCCGGAGCCTGAAATATGCTGATTGACTTTTTCTACACCCTGCGCTCGGCCAAGCTGCCGGTATCGGTCAAGGAATACCTGATGCTGCTGGAGGCCTTGCAGGCGGGTGTGGTGGGTCCGAACAGCAGTGTGCTGGATGAGGATGAAGCGGCCTACAAGATAGATGATTTTTATTACCTCAGCCGCACCATCCTGGTCAAGGACGAAAAGCATTACGACAAGTTTGACCGTGCGTTTGCCGCGTACTTTAAAGGTGTGGAAATGGTGGCTGACTTCACCAAGGAAATTCCGTTGGAGTGGCTGCGCAAAAACCTTGAGCTGGAGCTTAGCCCGGAAGACAAGGCAAAGATAGAAAAAATGGGCTGGGACGAACTGATGGAAACGCTTAAAAAACGTTTTGAAGAGCAAAAAAAACGCCATGAAGGCGGCAGCAAATGGATTGGCACCGGCGGCACATCGCCATTCGGTGCCAACGGTTTTAACCCGCAAGGTATTCGCATTGGCCAGGAAAAAAGCCGCAACAAAAGTGCCGTCAAAGTGTGGGATCAGCGTGCCTATAAAGACTACGACGATACGCAGGAGCTGGGCACACGCAACATCAAGGTGGCACTGCGCCGCTTGCGCAAGTTTGCACGGCTGGGCAATGTTGAAGAGCTGGATTTGCCTGACACCATCCATTCGACCGCAGCCAACGCAGGCTGGCTCGACATCAAGATGATCCCGGAGCGGCACAACAACGTCAAAGTGCTGCTGCTGATGGATGTGGGCGGCACGATGGA
>JAYUVG010000073.1:0-8260 GCA_043754255.1 Polaromonas sp.
TATAGAACACCTCATGAGGTGTTCTATAACCTTCCAAGAGAGCCGATTACAATTAGAGTTGGCGCACTTTGTACTTGAATCTGCGTATAAAAACACGTTCTAGCCCATATAAAACCCGCGCAAGCAGCTATAAAAATAATAGCGCTGCCAGCTCTAACCTGCTGGCAGCGCAATCAAAATTTCACTTCAACCAGCCACGCTTCCTGAAATACCACATTGGCACCACCGCACTGAGCAGCATCAGCACCAGTGCATACGGGTAGCCTACAGACCACTCCAGTTCAGGCATGAACTTGAAGTTCATGCCGTACACGCTGGCAATGAGTGTGGGCGGCAGCAGCGCTACGCTGGCTACTGAAAAGATTTTGATGATCTTGTTCTGGTTGATGTTGATAAAACCGACCGTGGCGTCCATCAAAAAGTTGATTTTGTCGAACAGGAATGCGGTGTGGGAATCGAGTGAATCGATGTCGCGCAAAATTTGCCGTGCATCTTCAAACTGCTCGCTCGACAGCATTTTGCTGCGCATCATGAAGCTTAAAGCGCGGCGCGTGTCCATCATGTTGCGGCGGATGCGTCCGTTCAGGTCTTCATGCCTTGCAATGGCGCCCAATACCTCGCCGGCCAAAACGTCGGTCACGTCGCCTGACAGTACCTTGGCGCTGACTTTTTCCAGCTCGACGTAAATGCCTTCCAGTGTGTCGGCTGAATATTCAGCATCGGCGTCAAACAACTTCAGCAGCACTTCCTTGGCGTCTTCAATCAGCCCGGGCGCACGCCGAGCCCGCATTCTCAGCAATCTGAAAACCGGCACGTCTTCATCGTGGATGGAAAACAGCACGCCCTTGCTTTTCAGGTTGTCGTTGACTAGATTCAGGATAAAAGCCACCCGAACGGTGCGTGGCTCGGTGTCATCTGCAACTAAAAAGTCTGACCGGATATGCAGTTCGCCGTTGTCTTCTTCGTAAAAACGCGCCGACTCTTCAATGTCCTCGTCCATCGCGTCTTCAGGAATCGACAGGCCGTAATACTGTTTAACCCAGCGTTTTTCCTCTGGAGTGGGGGACTCCAGATCGACCCAGATGGGCTGGAATTTGGAGAGTTCTTCCAGCGACTCGATTTCTTCCTGAAAGAGTCGCCCGTTGGCGAGCGTGAAAATATTGAGCATGGCTTCTGACCTGTCAAGGGTAGTGGCCACACCTGCCAGCCAAGGCAGATGCAACAAGGGGTAGGGTGCTGGCCTTCAACCCCAGAGCACGCCGTGCGTCAATCTGAAAGTCTGAAAGCCACGCAACTGGGGCTGCTTTCCAAGGATTTCTCCGTAGTCAATATGGCCTGATTATGGCATTGGGCAGCAGGCTGAAGCTGCTCGAAGAGAGTTGCAGAGGGTTGCATTTTTGTGCGGTGCAAGGTTGCATTCGCCTGAATTTGCGCGCATAGTGAACCCAAGGATTTGATTCGTTGCTGCGTAAAAGCAGTTTTTTGTGTGCAGTGTTATCCCTTGCCATAGGAGTTTTTTTATGAATATGACGATCAGCGGCCACCACCTTGAAGTAACGCCGGCTTTGCGCGGCTATGTCACCACCAAACTCGACCGGATTACCCGTCACTTTGACAAAGTGGTCGATGTCAAAGTTTTACTGACAGTTGACAACATGAAGGAAAAAGATTTTCGCCAGCGCGCTGAATGCAATGTGCACGTGAAAGGCCGCGACATTTTTGCTGAAAGCTCGCATGCAGACCTGTATGCCGCTGTTGACGAATTGACAGACAAACTTGATCGCCAGGTAGCGCGCTACAAAACCAAGACACAAGACCACCACCATATTTCAGCCAAGCGTTCCGCGACAATGCAGGAGCAGCCAGGCAGTTAAAGGCATCACGCCAGGCAAGCCGCTTGCACTCAAGCGGCTTTTTTATGGGCTCCAAAATTTTAGCGTTTGCTGAAAGTGCATAATTTGCAGTCCTATCAAGAGCTTTATGAACCGACTTTCGCAAATTTTGCCTCCCGCCCAGGTTCTGGTCAGTGTTGAAGCGACCAGCAAAAAACGTGCTTTCGAGGAAGCCGGCCTGCTGTTTGAAAACGAGCACGGATTAAACCGCACGCTGATCACCGACAGCCTTTTCGCGCGTGAACGCCTGGGCTCAACCGGCTTGGGGCATGGCGTGGCCATTCCGCATGGCCGCATCAAGGGCCTGAAAGCGCCGATGGCTGCGGTGTTTCAAATGCACACGCCAATTGGTTTTGATGCGCCTGACGAGCAGGCCGTGGCGTTGCTGATTTTTCTGCTGGTGCCAGAAGCCGCCACACAAAAACACCTGGAAATTCTGTCTGAGATTGCTGAATTGTTAAGCGATAGTGCCCTGCGCGAGAAGCTTAAAACCACAGCAGATGCAGCTGCCCTGCACCAATTGCTGGCGTCATGGCAATCGGCAGCCTGAGCGGTTTTCTGTTGAGGCGCATCGTCAAATGAAACCTGCTTCATGAAACCCACCGCCATCAGCGCTGACGTTTTATTTGAAGACCACCGCGCCAATTTGAAGTGGGAATGGATAGCAGGCCTGGGCGCCTCTGAGCGGCGCTTTGACGAGGTGGCGGTACGCGCTGCCCGCTCAGGTGCTGATCTGGTTGGCTACCTGAATTACATCCACCCGTACCGTGTGCAAATTTTGGGTGAGCGTGAAGTTGCGTACCTGCTGAACGCTGGCGATGACGCTTGCGCGCGCCGCGTCTCGCGCATCATCAAACTGGAGCCGCCGGTACTGGTAGTGGCCGACGGACAAACCGCGCCAGACACCTTGCTGGCCATGTGCGAGCGGGCTGGGCTGCCAATGTTTGCCACGCCAGAATCAGCCGCTTTTGTGATTGACGTGATGCGTGCCTATTTGTCCAGGCACTTTGCTGACCGCACATCGGTGCATGGCGTGTTCATGGATATTTTGGGGCTGGGCGTGATGATCACCGGCGAGTCTGGTCTGGGCAAAAGTGAGCTGGGGCTGGAGCTGATTTCGCGCGGACATGGTTTGGTTGCTGATGACGCTGTTGATCTGTACCGCATCAACCAGAACGCCATTGAAGGGCGCTGCCCAGAGCTGCTGCAAAACCTGCTGGAAGTGCGCGGCATCGGATTGCTGGACATCAAGGCAATTTTCGGCGAGACCGCAGTGCGCCGCAAAATGCGCCTGAAAATGATTGTGCATCTGGTGCGCCGGGAAACGCTGGAGCGCGAATACGAACGCATTCCGTACGAGCCGCTCCATCAGGATATTTTGGGGATACCGGTGCGCAAGGTGGTGGTGCAGGTGGTCGCTGGCCGCAATATTGCTGTATTGGTAGAAGCAGCTGTGCGCAACGCCATCTTGCAGCTTCGCGGTATTGACACGTATCAGGAATTTGTCGAGCGGCACAAAAGGGCGATGGAGAGCAGCGATTAACACGCTGCGCAAAAGCGCAGCGCCCTGAAAGCCAATAGCAATGTTCAGTCGGTGTTTTATAAGTAATTTAGGCCTGTAGCCAACGTAAAGTGCGCGCAAGCAGCTACTGTATTGATAGCGCGTGTACTTTTTGCGCCAAAACGATCCGTCCGTTTGCTTGCCGTTCAAACCACTTTCGCGTCGCCGCTCAAAGGCTCTGGCCTTCATTTCTTTGCAAATGCAATGCATGGCTGTCCACCCGTGCAAATTCGCCAGCATTTTTTACGCTTTGATAATCCCAGCGCTCAACGTTGCAACTCACCCCACCGGGTTCGGGCGCATATTCAATCAGGTTGACTGAATTGGGAGCTTCCCGCCGGATTCGGCTTGACACGGCTGTGCCTGCCTGCACGCACCATATCCGCCGACTTAAATTGCTGACAGCAGACGACATCTCGCACACATACGGCAGGTGAATGTGCCCACCCATCACGATATCTGCTCCTGCTGCGGCCCAGGCGCAGACAGCCGCTTGCCAGTTGCGCAGTCTGTCATGCTCGTCTTGTGGCCGCAATACATACACAGGCTGATGCACCACAACGACCCGCAGCTGCTGCGCGGTTGCGCGCCTGAGCTGTTCGCACACGCGCTGAATCTGGGCTTTGGACACATCACCGTTTTTATGTCGCCACCAACGGGTTGTGTTGACAGTTACGAGGCACAGTTCAGGGGTTGTGACGGCACTTTCCAGATGCTGCCCGAATGCCTGCTGGTAACGCGCATACGGACGCGCCAGGCGCATGAACAAATTAAACAGTGGCACGTCATGGTTGCCGGGTATGGACACCATTGCTGGAATTTTCAGCTGGTCGCAAAATGCCCTGGCACGACTGAATTGTTCAACAGTAGCGCGCTGGGTGATGTCGCCTGAAACCACCAGCACATCGGGCTTTTTGTCGTATGCCAAAGCTGTCAGGGCAGCCATCACTTCAGGTTTTTCAGTCCCAAAATGCAGGTCTGAAATTTGCAGCAGGCGCTTCATGCCACTTCTGCACGGTCGCCAGGCGCGGGCACCATCAGCAGCAGCGGCGAATCTGCCACCTGAAACACCAGCGGCGGGGTCATCCAGGTGATTTCTCCGTCGGTTGCCACCTTGACACGCTTTTGACTGCGCATGGCAACCTTGAGCCTGCGAAACGAGAAACTTTTAATATTTTCGGCATCTCCCAGCCGCCCAATCACCCCGCGTGCCAGCAGCCCCAACAGTGCAAGGGTGCCTGTTGGCGCTACCGCTATGGCTGCCAATTGGCCTTGTTTGACGGCATCGGCATGGGCCGCCTCAATGCCGACCTGAGCCAGCTGCAAATGGTTGTTGCCTATAAAAAGTGTCGGGGTGCGAAGCGTCGTGGTTTCGCCTTCCATTTCAACTTCGAGCCTGAGCTGACCGCGCGCCTGAAAAATAGTGGCCAGGCCAGACGCAAAAGCAACCAGACGGCTGCGGCCAAACTGCTTTTTCCAGGCCTCGCGGTCTTCCAGCAGCTGCGGATACAGACCCAGGCTGGCATTGACCAGAAACACGCGGCCATTGACCTCGCCCACCGTCACGGGCGCAATGCTGGCGTTGAGCAAGGCTTTTGCGGCTGCCTGGGCGTCCTGCGGTATTGCATGGGCACGCCCGAAATAATTGAAGGTGCCTTGAGGCAGCACACCGAACGGGCAACCACTGCGCAGCACGGCTGCAGAGACTGCATTGATGGTGCCGTCGCCGCCAGCAGCTACCACCACGCCACCTTTTTCCTGCGCCAGCGCTACCGCTTTGGCACTGACGCTGGCAATCTCAGCCGGATTGTCAAATTGCAAAAACTCAAAAGCACGCCCTGCGCTGTTGAAAACGTCTGCCAATACTTCCCGCTCGGCATTGCTGTCTTTGTGACCTGATGCGGAGTTCAGCACAATGAACAGTGGGCCGCTTGCGGCGGCCTGGTGGGCTGACGGGGGAATAGAAAACATGGCTTTGAGCGTAGCGCATGCCCTCAGGTTCGCTGTGTCAGTTAACGCCGCTATTTGGCATCCGGCGCAGCGGGATTGTGCACTGGCTCACACTCAGGCGCTGGCTCAGCTTTGCGCGGCGGCTTGGGCCGGGGCAGTGTGCTGGTATGAATCATCATGGTGGCCTTGTCCATCTCACCTGCCAACAACGCTGGCACGGCCTTTAGTGAACGGGTGATGCATTCATCGATGGCTGATCGGTGCTCCTGCATGGGTTTTCTCAGCACCCAGTCCACCACCTCGTCTTTGTTGCCGGGGTGTCCCACGCCAAGCCGCAGCCGCCAATAGTCGCCAGTGCCCAGCTGCGCATGAATGTCGCGCAGGCCGTTGTGGCCCGCATGGCTGCCGCCAAATTTAAGTTTGACCTGGCCCGGGACAACATCCAGTTCGTCATGCGCAACCAGTATTTCTTCAGGCTTGATTTTAAAAAACCGGGCCAGCGCGGCGACTGATTTGCCCGACAAATTCATGAAAGTCTGGGGCATGAGCAGCCAGATGTTTTGGCCATGTGCACTTGGACGTGCGACTTGACCGTAGTAACTTTTGTCGAATACAAGGGGTGCTTTGAGCTCGCGTGCCAACATGTCCATCCACCAAAAGCCTGCGTTGTGGCGGGTGGCTTCGTACTCTGCCCCCGGATTGCCAAGGCCAACGAACAGCTTGATCATTTTTGAAGCTCCATCTCACAATTTTAGAACGCCATAAAAAAAGCCCTTGCGCTCCTGAGAGGTCAAGGGCTTTGGCTGCTAAAAACAGCCGGAAAAGTTGATTACTTTTTCTTGGGTGCTGGCGCTTTGGCTGCAGGTGCTTTGGCATCTGCTTTGGCACCAGCGGCGGCTTTGCCTGCGGCGGCTTTGGCAGCTTTCGGGTCTACTGGCGCAGCAGCTACTGCAGCGGCTGCTGCATCGGCTTCGGCTTCGGCAGACACTGCCGACACCGACACCAGCACCGGGTTGGCCTGACCCTTGACAACAAAACGCACGCCTTTTGGCAGCGTGATGTCCTTGACATGCAGGGACGAACCTTTTTTCAGGCCGCTCAAATCAACATCGATAGACTCAGGAATGTCAGCCGGGAAGCAGGACACTGTCAACTCGGTCAACACATGGTTGACCAGGCAGTTTTCAGCCTTGACAGCAGGGGACTCTTCTTCACCGCTGTAGTGCAGTGGCACTTTGACGGTCATTTTGGTCTTGGCTTCAACACGCTGAAAGTCAATGTGCAAAACCTGCGGCTTGAACGGGTGCATCTGCAAATCACGCAGCAACACCTTGTGCTCTTTGCCAGCCAGTTCCATGTCGAGAATCGACGCGTGGAAAGCCTCTTTTTTAATAGCATGGAACAACGCGTTGTGATCAACTTCGATCAGCAAGGCATCGCCTGTACCACCGTAAACAATACCGGGCGTGCGGCCCGTGATGCGGAGACGGCGGCTCGCACCCGTACCCTGCACTGCGCGCTCAAAAGCGACGAATTTCATAACTGGCTCCTTGAAAAGGGCAGGCCGCGACCAGCTTTGCCCCGTTTAAAAAGGCGGCACATCAAGTGCCGCCGCTTTTTGAATCAGATCAAAACCGCCTGGTCCTGGTCTGAAAACAAACTCATCACTGATTCACCCTTGGCAATTCGCTGAATGGTTTCAGCAATCAAAGGCCCAACTGAGAGCTGGCGAATTTTCTTGCAAGCCCTGGCGTTGTCGCTCAATGGAATGGTGTTGGTAATCACCACTTCATCAAGCGCGCTGCCCTGGGCAATACGCTCGATGGCGGGCCCCGAAAAAATCGGGTGGGTGCAGTAGGCATAAACTTTTTTGGCGCCGCGTTCTTTCAGCACTTCAGCGGCTTTGACCAGTGTGCCTGCGGTGTCGATCATGTCGTCCATGATGACGCAGTTGCGCCCTTCAATATCGCCAATCACATGCATCACTTCAGACACATTGGCTTTGGGGCGGCGCTTGTCAATAATCGCCATGTCGCAGCCCAATTGCTTGGCCAGAGCCCGCGCGCGAACCACGCCGCCCACATCAGGCGAGACCACCATCAGGTCAGAATAATTTTTTTGCCGCAAATCGCCCAGCAATACCGGAGACGCATAAATGTTATCGACCGGGATGTCAAAAAAGCCCTGAATCTGGTCAGCATGCAAATCCATGGTCAGCACCCGCGACACCCCGACTGCCTGCAGCATGTTGGCCACCATTTTGGCGGTGATGGGTACGCGGGCTGAGCGCGGCCGACGGTCTTGCCGGGCGTAGCCAAAGTAGGGAATAACAGCAGAAATACGTTCAGCCGATGCACGTTTTAATGCGTCCACCATGATGAGCAGTTCCATCAGGTTTTCGTTGGTCGGCGCGCAAGTGGACTGCACCACAAACACGTCCCGGGCCCGCACGTTTTGCTGAATTTCAACAGTGACTTCACCATCAGAGAACCGGCCCACATGCGCTGCACCGAGAGATATTCCCAGATGCTGCGCAATCTCCAGGGCCATGCCGGGATTGGCATTGCCTGTGAACAGCATGAAATCAGGAGAATGGGTCGGGTGAAGCGATTGCATGAGGGTGTCCAACAATGAATGGTATGGCGCGCGCGGGGCAAAAACAGTGGACTACAAAACGCTTTTCAAACAACTCATGCAGTGCAATTCAATATCTTGTATCTTGTATCTTGTATCTTGTATCTTGCACAAGATTTGCCATAAATTTTGGCAGGGGTGGAAGGAGTCGAACCTGCGAATGCCGGAATCAAAATCCGGTGCCTTAACCAACTTGGCGACACCCCTACACGGGACAATTGTT
>JAYUVG010000074.1:0-7274 GCA_043754255.1 Polaromonas sp.
CGGTCGCCCAGCCAGGCGTTGAGTTCGACGAAGGAGCCGAAGCGCTGCTTGGCTGCGTCGATCCAGACGCGCCGCCGGCTGTCTTGCACGTTCTTCTCGACGACGCCCTTCTCCCAGCCCCGAGGCGACGTTGCAGAAGTCGGCGTCGAACAGGTAGTGCGCGCACATCACGGCGAAGCGCTTGTTGACGGTGCGGCCCTTGCCCTTCTTGACCCGGTCGACGGCGGTCTTCATGTTGTCGTAGATGCCGCGCCGGGCAATGCCGCCCATGGCCGCGAACGAGCGGGTGTGCGCGTCGAACAGCATCTCGTGGCCCTGGCTGGGATAGGCCACGAGCCAGAAGGCCCGGCTGGCACACAACTTGAGATGCGAGACCTGCATGCGGTAGTAGATGCCGCCGACCACCAGGCCCTCTTCGCTCCAGTCGAACTGGAAGGCTTCGCCCAGATCGAACTTCAAGGGCACGAAGGCTTTGATGTCTTTGCCCGCGCTGGCCCGCCACCCCCGGATGAAGTCGGTGACGCGGCTGTAGCCGCCTATGTAGCCGCTGGCTTTGATTTGTAAATACAGCGCTTTGCCGCTGCGCCGGTCTTGTTTGTTGCGGCCCGCGTCAGCTTTGAGGGCTTGCTCCAATTCGTCAGCAAAGCCCGCCAGCTTGCCAAACTTCTTGGCCCGAACGTACTTGGGTGCCTCAACTTCTTCGGGGGTTTGGAGCCATTTGTGAACGGTGTTGCGCGACAGTCCTGTGCGCTTTGCGATTGCCCGTTCGGAGATTTTGTCGCGCACGTGCATGCGCTTTATCTTGCCTAAAAGTTCCATGGTGATCACTCTGGTTTGCTCCTGCCTAAAAATCAGGCAGAGCTAGTAAAACACCTGGCTCAGTTTTGAATCGGCACAACTTCTATAAGTGGCTCAGTTTTCGGTCGGCGGCAACAGCCTAGGCTCCTGGGGGCTTCAAATCAGGTGACTGTGCCTTTTCGATTGAACTCGGGTTTTTTCCACTCGCTGGAAACGAGCACCTGGCGCAAATGTTCGACTGCGTTCCACACGTCTTCAAAGCTGGTGTAAAGCGGCGTGAAGCCAAAGCGCAGGATGTCCAGATTTGCACCGCCGTCGCCCGCCCGAAAGTCCCCAATCACGCCGCGTGCAATCAGTGCCTGCACGATGGCAAAGGCGCCTTCGCCTCTTGTCAGGCAGACCTGCGAGCCGCGCTGGGCATGGTCGCGAGGTGTGGCTAATCCGAGGCCGTGGTTTGCGCAGCGCTCTTCAACCAGTTTGATATACATGTCAGTGAGCGCCAATGATTTTTTGCGCAACGCAGCCATGCCGCCCAGAGGCTCGGCGCTAAGCACCGTGTCCAGCCCGCAATCGAGCGCAGTCATGTTCAAGATCGGTTGTGTTCCGCACAAATAGCGGTTGATGCCCGCCGCAGGCCGATAGTCCCCTGTGAAGGCAAACGGCGCGCTGTGACCCCACCAGCCCGCCAGTGGCTGCCAAACGTCGCGTGCCGCATGTTTAGGGTTGACCCATACAAAAGCCGGAGCACCCGGGCCGCCGTTCAAATATTTGTAGCCACAGCCGACTGCAAAGTCGGCCTTGGCTGCCGTCAGGTCGACAGGTACGGCGCCTGCGCTGTGTGCCAAGTCCCACACCGTCATGACGCCTTTGGCATAAGCCGATTTAGTGACAGAGTGCATGTCGAACATTGCGCCGGTGCGGTAGTTGACGTGGGTCAGCATCAGTGCGGCAACGTCCGGGCTCAAGGCGGCTTCAATGTCTGGTGCATCAACCAGCAGCAGCTTGAAGCCGCGCTCCCTGCACAGTGCCTCGGCAATGTACAAATCGGTTGGGAAATTGCTGCGTTCACTGACCAAAACCTTTCTTTGTGGCGTGTCGATTGCCGAAATGTTCAATGCAGTTGAAAGCACTTTGAACAAATTGATCGACGTGCTGTCAGTAGCCACCACCTCGCCTGGCCCAGCGCCAATCAGTTGCGCGATTTTGTCTCCCAGCCGCTGCGGCATGTCAAACCAGCCAGCCGCGTTCCATGAGCGGATCAAGCCCACGCCCCATTCTTCAGTGACCGCATGAGCAACCCGCGCAGCCGCTGTTTTGGGCAGCACGCCCAGTGAATTGCCATCAAGGTAAATCACGCCTTCAGGCAAGCTGAATTGATGGCGCAATTCGCGTAAGGGGTCTTGCGCATCAAGTGCGCAGCAGTCTTGTTGTGTGGTCATATTGATCTGGTTTTACTCCCTCTCCCGCACGCGGGAGAGGGCTGGGGTGAGGGCATCAAGTTCACGCAAAATCGCCCGCACAGGCGAAGCATCAGAGCGCATCAGTTTGAGGGGCAGGGCAATCAGCTCATAGTCACCTTCCGGCACATCGTCCAGCACCAGGCATTCAAGCACCCGCATGTTGTGGGTCAGCAGTTGGTGATGGCTTTGCAGCATCTGGCTGTCAGCCGGGTCAATACTGGGGGTGTCAATACCCACCAGTGCTACGCTTTTGGTAGCTAGTAGCGCAAGTGTTTCGGGCGCTATGGCCGTAAATGATGCCCAGGATTGGCTGGCAGAGCGCGCTGTGCGAAGTAAAACGCGTGGCGGCAAATCAGCCAACGCATGAGCTATATGTTCAGGCAACACAAGCTCGCCGCAGTCGATGCAATGAATCACCCGGCACATTCCCAAATAAGGCTCAAGCTCAAGTTCGCCTGAAGCTTTGCCGCCGTTGGCATAGTGCATGGGTGCATCGGCATGCGCGCCGGTGTGGGGCGACATGGTGATGCTGTTGACATTGACCGGGCAATCGGGCGACAGCGCAAAGTGCAGGCGCTGCGAATAGGCTGTGTCTCCCGGAAACACTGCAGCGTGTTCATCAACCGGCGGGGAAATGTCCCAGATTTTTCGAGAGTCATTCGTCATGGCCATGAAGATATCACTGCTTAAAAAGCTGTGGTGTCGGTAATGTCCAACAGGAATCTAAAAAGCGGTGGATGATTGCCATACGGCACAATTTGGTATCGTTTCAATTGAAGGTTTTGCATGACAACAATTTCCAAAGTAGCACTCATCACCGGCGCAGGTACAGGCATCGGCAAGGCCGTGGCACTGGCTTTTTTGCGTGAAGGCTACAACGTGGTGCTGGCCGGGCGGCGCATGGATGCGCTTGATGCTGTGGTCAAGGAATCTGCTTCCAGCAAGGCGCTGGCTGTCGCCACAGATGTGAGTGACCCGCAATCAGTTGCCGCTTTGTTTGCCAAGATCAAGAAATCGTTTGGCCGCATTGATGTGATTTTCAACAACGCAGGCATCAGCGGCATTGGCACAGGCTTTGAGGACATTGCTTTTGACACCTGGCAAAACGTGGTCAATACCAATTTGACGGGCTCGTTTTTATGCGCGCAAAGCGCTTTTAAAATGATGAAAGACCAAAGCCCGCAAGGCGGCCGCATCATCAACAACGGCTCGATTTCAGCCCACGCGCCCCGGCCCAATTCAGCGCCCTACACAGCGACCAAA
This sequence comes from Polaromonas sp., assembly GCA_043754255.1. Taxonomy (GTDB): domain Bacteria; phylum Pseudomonadota; class Gammaproteobacteria; order Burkholderiales; family Burkholderiaceae_C; genus Polaromonas. The sequence goes on from JAYUVG010000074.1 coordinate 3,522, forward strand.
CACGCCATCACGGGCCTGACCAAATCAATCTCGCTCGACGGCCGCAAATTCAACATTGCCTGCGGACAAATCGACATTGGCAACGCACTGACCGAGCTGTCAGCCAAGATGGCCAAGGGTATTTTGCAGGCCAACGGCGAGATTGCGATTGAGCCGATGATGGATGCCAGTGAAGTCGCCAATGCAGTGGTACACATGGCAGCGCTGCCGCTGTCAACCAACGTGCAGTTCATGACCATCATGGCAACCAAGATGCCATTTGTTGGGCGGGGTTGATAGCCGCAGGTGCGCAACTAAATTTTTAACGCGACAATCTGGAAGTTTTCAAAGGAGAAATACATGGAATTGACTGCAGTCCTTACTCATGCGGAAGAAGGCGGATTTGTTGCTTTAAATCCTGAAACCGGAACAACTACGCAGGGCGAAACGGTTGAAGAAGCAGTGAACAATCTTCGTGAGGCAACCACTTTGTACTTGTCTGAATTTCCATTACCAAAGATAGGGCATCCATTGGTGACTATGTTCACAGTTCCGGAATCAGCTTGTGCCTAAACTGCCTCGCATATCTGGTGCAGAGCTTGTGCGAGCTTTAAGGCGTTTGGGGTTTGAGCAGGTTCGTCAATCTGGTAGCCATCTCATCATGCGGCGCGATTCTCAAACTTGCGTAGTGCCATTGCATGCAGAACTCAAAGTGGGCACGTTGGCTGGCGTATTGCGTCAGGCTCAGGTTCCGCACGAAGAATTTATTAACGTGCTTTAACCAGCTCAGGGTAATTTATGTCAAACGCAATACCGGAAAAAAATGCCTTTCCAAATACGACTGTTACCGTGAATGTGGCTGAAGTAGAAGCACACATCGCTAAAGTCAAAGCCGCATGGCGTCAGCATGAACGTGCCATGACGTGGGAGCAAAAAATTCAAGCGATCGAACGGATGCGCGAACGCGATCTACAGCTGGCACGGGCGCGTGAGAAAGTTTCGGTGTCCTAGCTCCCCAAGCTACCCCAGCCGCCCAAGCAAAAGGTATTCCATCAGCGCCTTCTGCACATGCATCCGGTTCTCTGCCTCGTCCCACACCACGGACTGCGGCCCGTCGATCACATCAGCGGCTACTTCCTCCCCCCGATGCGCAGGCAGGCAGTGCATGAAAAGTGCATCGGGTTTGGCGGCGCGCATCATGTCCGCGTCTACACACCAGTGGGCAAACGCTTTTTTGCGCGCCTCGTTTTCAGCTTCAAAACCCATCGATGTCCAGACGTCGGTGGTCACCAGATCAGCGCCTGCGCAGGCCTCGTGCGGGTCTTTGAAAACCTTGTAGCTCTCGGCTGAGCGAATGCCAGCAACCGACTGATCCACCTCATAGCCGCCCGGGGTGCTCAAGTGCACTTTGAATCCCAGGATTTCACTGGCCTGCAGCCACGTATTGGCCATGTTGTTGCCGTCGCCGACCCAGGCCACAGTTTTGCCCGCAATACTGCCGCGATGTTCAATGTAGGTAAAGATGTCGGCCAAAATCTGGCAGGGATGAAACTCGTTGGTCAGGCCGTTGATAACCGGCACACGTGAATGCCCGGCAAAGCGGTCGATTTTGCTTTGCTCAAAGGTGCGAATCATTACCAGATCGACCATGCGGCTGATGACCTGGGCACTGTCTTCAATCGGCTCGGCGCGGCCCAGCTGGCTGCCTTCCGTCGTCAGGTTAACCACAGTGCCGCCCAGCTGGTACATGCCGGCTTCAAAGCTCACGCGGGTACGGGTCGAAGCTTTTTCAAAAATCATCGCCATCGTTCGGTCTACCAGCGGCTGGTGCTTTTCGTAGGCTTTGAACTTCTTTTTGATCAGCGCTGCGCGGTCGAACAGGTAGATGTATTCCTCAAGGTTCAGGTCACTGAATTGCAGGTAATGCTTGACAGGTTTAGACATATTTTTCTTTGAGCAGTTGCTTGATGAGCGGCACGAGAATAGCCACGACTTCATCGGCCTCAGCTGCGGTCAGGATGAGCGATGGAACCATGCGAATCACGCTGTCAGCTGTCACGCTGAGCAGCAAGCCATTATCAGCAGCACGTTTCAGAATCTCCCCGCAGGGCACAGCCAGGTCAATGCCCAGCATCAGGCCACGACCACGGATTTCCTTCACGCCCTTAACATCTGACAGTTCGCGCTTGAGCGCCGCCACAAGGTGCTCACCAACCTGGTGCGCATTGGCCAGCAGGCCGTCTTCTTCCATGATGCGGATGGTCTCAACACCGGCCCGCATGGCCAGTGGGTTGCCACCAAAAGTTGTGCCGTGGTTACCCGGCTGAAATATATGCGCTGCCTTGGGGCCGCACACCACCGCGCCCACCGGCACGCCTGAACCGAGCCCCTTGGCCAGCGGCATCACGTCGGGCTTGATGCCTGACCACTGGTGCGCAAACCATTTGCCGGTGCGGCCCATACCGCACTGCACTTCGTCAATCATCAAAAGCCAGTCGCGTTCGTCGCACAGTGCGCGAATGTCCCGCAAATAATGATCACTCATCGGATTAACACCACCTTCACCCTGAATGGCTTCAAAAAACACTGCGGTCACATTCGGGTTGCCAGCAGTAGCTTTTTTTATCGCTTCAATATCGTTCAGCGGAACGCGAATAAAACCTTCCACCAGCGGGCCAAAACCTGCCTGTACTTTAGGGTTGCCAGTGGCGCTCAATGTCGCAATGCTGCGGCCATGAAAGGCCTTTTCATAGACCACCACTTCCGGGCGTTCAATGCCTTTGTCATGGCCAAATTTGCGGGCCAGCTTTAGTGCGGCTTCGTTTGCCTCAAGCCCGGTTGAGCAGAAAAAAACGTTTTCCAGACCCGACAATTCCACCAGTTTTGCCGCCAGCGTTTCTTGCAAAGGCACGTGGTAGTAGTTGGAGCTGTGAATGAGTTTGCCAATCTGGTCTTGCAGCGCAGGCACCAGTTTTGCGTGGTTGTGGCCCAGCGTATTGACAGCAATACCGCCGAGCGCGTCCAGATAACACTTGCCATTAACGTCCCACACCCGGCAGCCCTGACCATGCGACAGCGCTATTGGCAGACGGCCATAGGTGTTCATCACGTGGGGGGAGGCGGCTTCAATGTGGTGAGGCAGGGCAGCGGTCATGAGGGGCTCCAGAATGGCGTTAAGAATCAACGTTGAATTTTAAAGGCAGACCTGGGCGTGGGACGTGAGAAATTGGCATCACTGTGTTGCAAGCTACAAGCACAGGTCTTATATAAGATGGGATAATTGTGCAGTGCAACACAACCCCATTAAAGAAGTTTTTATTCAAGGTTTGACGCTTGACGGAAAAACCTTCAGACCCAGTGATTGGGCCGACAGGTTGTGCGGCGTGATGAGCCCGTTTCGCCCCGGTGGCCCCCAGCCCGGCAGCCACTTGACTTACTCACCGTGGTGCGTTCCGACAGTCGTCAATGGCATCAGGTGCGTGGTGGTCAATGCCGAGCTGCGTGACGCCGAGCCAATGGCCTGGGACTTTGCCCTGAACTTTGCCAAAGACAATGAGCTGCAGGTGGTTGAGGCTTGTTTGTTGCCTGATATGCCGAAGACGTAGTTATGTTGAATGATTTACAATTGCTATAAATATAATAGCTGCTTGCGCGCTGTTTACGTGGGCTAGAGGCATTAATAGCCTAATTTATACGTACCGTCAATCAATAGGCCGTCATTCCCGCGAAGGCGGGAATCCAGTGCCCGAATTTGCCCGATATCCTCCTGGATTC
>JAYUVG010000075.1:0-19335 GCA_043754255.1 Polaromonas sp.
CTATCCAGGCATCAATTATCGGCTGGCGTAAGAACCAAAAAAAGACACACGGAATTCCAACTACTACTAGCAATAACAAAGTAAACCTTTTTATTGTTAAGCGTACTGCGGCAGCGTCGTCGAGCGCTATTTGACTTAAGATTATTGGCTGAAAATACTGGCTGGTTGGTCCGGCCAATATGGAAATCGGTAACAGGCATAGAGTAGCGGCCATAAAATAAGGGACTACACCTGCCGCAGTACCGAATAGGCTTATTAAAGGCTTGTCGAGTTGCATGACCGCAGCGCCTGCAGCAGAAAATAACACTAGAGGCCAGCCTTTTTTTATCAAAGAAAAACCGTCAACAAGACGTGGCTTTGTATTTTTAAGTGCTACCGTTGACTGCAATTCTAACGACGAAATTAGGTATCGGCGTGATACGTAGCAGTGGACGGTAGTAAGTGCCAGCTGTACAAAAACAAATACTGTCAAAGTTGCCTGGTAGTTTACAAGTGCTAAGGCCGTTAAACCATTACGAATGATCACTCCACCGGCATAAATTGCACTTGCAGCTGTGTATAAACGGCGTCCAAGCATTGCTGAATAGTAAACATTTTGCAAAACGATGGAAAAGAAAAAAACAACGGCGGCCAATGCCGTTAAAGTCCCTATCTTTAAAATGAAGCCAGCTCCATGTAACAGCGCAATACCTGCAAATAGTAGTAAAAAGAAGCCGGCCAGACTAATCTCCGCAGTACGAATAAGTTTGACTAAGTCGGTCAGAGTTGACTCCTTTGAGGCCGCATCTCTGCTAACTAGCGTCGACATACCCAAGTCCATCATTACAAAAAGCGCTTGAAGCGATAGGATTACAGCTACAGCACCAAACTGCTCAGCACCTAACAATCTGCTGTATATTGGCAAGAAAAAGAATCCCACAAATATTCCAGCGGTTTTTCCGCCATACAGGGCAGCCATGCTTAAAAAGGCGAGACGGTATTTTGTCAAGATGGCAACTATATGATTGAGTATCAAAACATTTCTAAATCTGATTCGGTTAATCGGTAAACCGAAACTATTGAACTGTTAAAGTGCAATGGAAAGTCGCCTAGGAAAAAGACAAATAACCTTCAAGACCAAGATATTTGACAAAAGAGTAGCTGCAACAATTCTAAAGATTGCATAAGCTATTTTCACTAGACAGGCCTCGGTGCTCCCATCGCTTTTACACCAACCTAGAACACCATGCGCCCCTGTAAAACAACCATGGTCATTTGCAAATATCATGTGTGGCCAACCCAGTGAAGCTATCGCGCTACATTAACTTGATGCAAATAGTAAGTTCTCCACGGTCGACAGTCACTCAAAATAGGATTGCGAATACGATTTATACGGATGCTAAGCTAAGATAAATATTCAATGCTTTTGCAACGTGGGCAACAATGTCCAAATCTCTTGGTAGTCAGCCTTTACCTTTTCCTTAATATAAGGTGCATAGTTCCAAGCTAAAATAACTAAACATTTTCCAGTAGGATTTAAGTAAGGTAGAATCGGAATATTAGTACCGGCTACATATCGTTTCTGTCGCAAAGGCGAATCATCAAATATGCAACTAAAAATAGATGACGACTTGGTCATGTTAATAAACATCTGCGCTCTACCAGCTGCTCCGTAACCGACTAACGGCCCGTGGGCTTTGTATAAATTTCCGAGATCTTCAATACAGCGCATGAGAGATGGTGCGACAAAATCTCTAGTATCGATAGTTTCTAAAACTATCTCCGGCTGACATAACATCGTTTCAGTTTTTCGAGCAATTACGCGCAATCCACCACCGTGCATTGAAGTTTTTTCACATGAAATAAAGACGAAGCCATTGCGCTCAAGGAGCCGACGCAACGATGGTTCTGTAAAATATGTTAAATGCTCATGGTAGATCGTGTCGAACTGACCTTCGCGGTCTAATAATTCACCATCATGCACTTCAATTGCAAATAATCCATCTTTTACAAGCAACAAGCGCACAGCACTTAGCGTAACCATTAAGTTATCGATGTGTGCAAAAACGTTTGAGCACGTCACTAATTGGAATTTATTTACTAACGCCTGCGACACGACGAGCTCAGTCGACAGAAAACCGGTAACAACATCCAACCCTTTTTCACGAGCGAGGTTAGCTACATTATCAGAAGCATCCACGCCCTTACAGACAAATCCTTTTTGTTGCAAGAATTGGAGCAATGTTCCGTCATTGCAACCGAATTCTAAAATATTCGACTTAGGAGAAAGTTGCAAGTTTAACCAGTTAGCGTATTCTTTAAAATGTTGAACAAGCGTGGGTATGGTTGAAGTGGAATAACGATAGTCATCATGAAAGATCAACTCAATTGGCGGTAAATTGGTTACTTGTATTAGTCCACAATTCTGGCACTTGCTTAGGTCTAGCGGATACTTGGGCTCTTCATGTAAATTATTTGGAACTGCGGGATAACTGCCAGCCAAAGGCTGAAGACCAAAATCGTGTAGCGTAACTAAATTGGCGGAGTTGCAACCGCGACATTGCGTGTTTTTCATCTATAAAGTCCTTTGATTTTGTTCTTCGTAAAATGTATGCATATCGTGAATGAGTTCTGGCCATTCCGGCGGACTATATTTAACTAATAATCGAAGTGCACTGGAATTGAGTGTGCGATTGCTGCTCCGGCTACTATTTGGCATGATATCTATTTCTTGCAATTTGAATCTATCGCGAATCAGCATAAGGAGTTCATACTTTGAGATAGAGGTAGTCGATAAATTATAGATTCCGTTGACATGTTCGATGTTCGGTATTAGATAATCAATTATAAAATTAGCGAGTTCATTAACCGTTAGACCAGAAAATAATACATCGGAAAATCCGTCAACTTGGCCTTTGGACAACTTAAACCAATCTACAAGACTTCCTTTTCCATATGGTGAACAACCAATTAAAGACAATCTGAGTGTTACAGCGTTTGTATTTTCAATTTCACCAAGATATTTAGTAATGCCATATAGATTGTCTGGTTTAGGAACATGATCTTCAGTGAAAGGGGCGCCATTTAAACTATACACTGCATCAGTACTAATATGTATTAGTTTTACATTATACGTTCGAGTAAGTTTGTATAACTGGCGCGGGAAAGTTGAATTAGTTAATAGTAGCTTGTCTATACTTACGTTCTCACTAAGATTTTTAAGCGCTATAGTATTAATAACTAAGTTGGCATCGCTTGAAGCTATAGCATTTTCTATACTTTCAAGATTTTCTACGGAAACATTACGTATGTAATTTAATCCGCTGAACCATTTTGACTTTTCATGGCCTTGGCGGGTAGTGCCAACAACATATAAACCGCGATCGTCCATGATACGATGAAGGGCGTAGCCGAGCATTCCGTTTGCCCCTAATATAAGTATTTTCACTTCAGGATCTAGTCAAATAAATTTAGTTTGTGCCGCGTTATCTTAGTTTAATGTATTTCCACACCGGCTAAAATTTTGATATTTATAAGAACCATTCGGCGGTTTCAAAGGATGTTCCTAAAACGTCTTTAGCAGAGATCTGCGGTGCAGCGCAGGCTGGCCAGTCAATTCCTATCAGTGGGTCATTCCAAACAATGCAGCGTTCAAACTCAGGGGCATGATAGTCAGTAGTTTTGTATAAAAATTCTGCAGTAGCGCTTGTTGCCAAAAAACCATGGGCAAATCCTGCGGGTACCCAAAGTTGTTTTTGGTTGTCTTCACTCAACTCAACGCCAACCCACTTGCCGAATGTGGCTGAGCTTTTGCGAATGTCCACAGCTACATCAAACACTGCACCGCGCACTACGCGCACTAACTTCGCTTGGGGCTGCTGAATTTGGTAGTGCAGGCCGCGCAACACTCCTTTCGCGCTGCGGCTGTGGTTGTCTTGAACAAACTGGCAGTTGGTGCCGATAGCTGCATTAAATTCTTTTTGATTAAAACTTTCGTAAAAAAATCCGCGTGCGTCTTCATACACTTTGGGTTCTATGATTAGCACGTCTGGAATAGCGGTAGCAATGACCCTCATAGCTGTTCACCCTCTGATAGCAAGCCCTGTAAATAATTACCATAACCGTTTTTGGCTAGCGGCTGAGCCAGCTTTTCCAGCTGGTCAGACGAAATGAATCCGTTGCGCCAGGCAATTTCTTCAGGGCAGGCAATTTTCAGACCCTGCCGACGCTCAAGCGTAGCAATAAATTGGCCGGCCTCTAACAGGCTGTCATGTGTGCCGGTGTCTAGCCAGGCGTAGCCGCGCTGCATGATCTGTACATTAAGTTGGCTACGCTTGAGGTATTCGTGATTAACTGCTGTGATTTCGAGTTCACCCCGTGCGCTGGGCTTAATCGATTTGGCGATTTCTACCACCTGCTCGTCATAAAAATACAGGCCAGTAACTGCATAGTTGCTTTTCGGCGCGGCGGGCTTTTCCTCAATGCTTGAGGCTTTGCCCTGGGCATCAAACGCCACCACGCCGTAGCGCTCCGGGTCTTGCACGTGGTAGGCGAATACCGTAGCACCCGCCTCTTTGGTATCTGCCTGCTTTAACAGCGTTTGCAGGTCGTGACCATAAAAAATATTGTCCCCAAGCACCAGCGCGGTGGGCGCACCAGCTAAGAACTTTTCACCAATGATGAACGCCTGCGCCAGCCCATCAGGACTGGGCTGCACGGCGTATTGCAAGTTCATACCCCACTGGCTTCCGTCGCCCAATAGTTGCGTAAAACGGGGGGTATCCTGCGGCGTGCTAATAATCAGGACATCGCGGATACCTGCAATCATCAAGGTACTGAGTGGGTAGTAAATCATCGGCTTGTCATATACCGGCAGCAATTGCTTGCTGATGGCGAGTGTGGCTGGGTGCAGGCGGCTGCCAGAGCCGCCTGCAAGAACGATGCCTTTACGTAAAGTCATTTTATTTTTTCTTACTATTTTTTTGATAGCGATCCGCGCCTGTCTTACAAGGCCTAGAGATCAATTTAACGGAATAAATTCTCACACAAACAACTACGCGTTTTTTAGTGGCCCAGCTTGGAGGTCTTTGGCGGATAAGACCGGCTGGCCTTGCAATGGCCACTGAATGCCGATGTCGGTGTCGCTCCAGGCAACCGTGCGTTCGTATTGTGGGGCGTAGTAGCAAGTCGTTTTGTACAGCACGTCTGCACTGGCGCTGGTTACCAAAAATCCATGAGCAAAACCCGGTGGTATCCAATGCTGCAGGCGGTTGGTTGCAGACAGCGTGGTGGACATGTAGCGGCCAAAACTGGGAGAGCTTTTTCGAAGGTCAACCGCCACATCGAAAACCTCACCAGCCAGGACCTGCACAATTTTTCCTTGTGGGTTATTTATTTGGTAATGCAGTCCACGCAACACATTGTGTGCAGACCGGGAAATGTTGTCTTGCACAAAGGTTTCGTTCAAGCCAGTGGCTTCGTTGAAGGCTTTTTGGTTGAAGCTTTCGTAAAAGAAACCACGGGCGTCGGTAAACACTGTCGGTTCAATAATCAACACGTCTGGGATGGCAGTTGGGGTAACTTTCATGACTACAGCCGTTTTGTGTGGCTGCTTTCGTCAAGCCTGATGGCTGCTGCTTCAGCTTCAATGGCGCAGACGGTATTGAACAGCATTTCGGTTGCCCCACGGGCTGCCAGCAGGGCTTGCAAAAACAACTCTGCATCAACCATGTATTCATGCACCAGAAGGTTTCGCAGTTTTCGGGCGCCGATGAAGCTCTCTGCACTTGCAAGCCACTGCATTTTTTCAGCGTAGGCGAGTACATCCAACAACGATTTAGGCGCTTCGCCGAGCAATGCAGCAAAACGCGGAATCAATTTTTCACCAAGATGATCCTGTAGCCTGCCGAAACGGCTGACGAAAGCCTCTACTTTTTCGGCCAGTTCGTTCTGATCAGTCAACTGCTGAACCCAGACTGCATCAATGGGCAGGGCAAACAGCGTTCGGTGGGAGTATTGCAGGTGCGCAGCTTCCTTGCGCGCCAGCTCAAGCGCAAGCAATGCGTTTTCGGCATGCTCTGACAGGTAGCGCAAGCTCATAAAAGCACCCCTGTACGTTTGGCTATTTCAAAAACGGGGGCGGGTGGGGTATTGGCATCCTTAAGGATAACGTCGATCTTGCGGTCACCCAGGGCTAGCGTAAGCGCGCCATACAACTCGCAGACTGTTTCGGCTCGGTTGGCAAGCCGACTATCGGTCTCAAACAACAAATCGATATCACCGCCGCAGCGGCCCGGAAGTGCCATGGAGCCAAACACGCTCACTCTCGCGCCAGCACCCAAAATGCCTTGAGCAGCGTGACGGATAGCCTGGACTTGTTCAGCGGTTAAACGCATGCTTACCCATCAAGTTAAGGCTATCTGACAACAGTAGAACGTCAGTGGCGCCACCCAGTGCGGAATCATCTGCGCCCGATCCGTACAGGTAAATTTGCGCGCTGATGTACAGACCCTGCAAGGCTTGCACGATGGCTGACTGCTCTCGGTAGGTTAGGCGCATAACATTAGTCAACCAAATGCGCCTTAACCAAAGGCAGCGCTTGCTGGCTTGCGGCTTGGCTTGTGAGCGGACTGGCATCGGGGTTAGTCGATTTAAGCGGTCGATTGACTTCAGACTTCAAAGCTTCGATTTCGAGCTTCAAGCTGTCAAACTCAGCCACCTTGCGCGCCAAAAACTGCACGGTGAGGCCGGTTTTTTCGGCAATGCCCGTTGGGGTGAGGAGGTAGGCATATGCCAGTTTGTTAGGGCTTTTGTTAAAGCTTTGCATTTTGATGAAGCCTTTGCCTAGCAACGCCTTCAAACAATAGTTGGTTTTGCCCAGACTGACACCCAATGCGCCAGCCAGATCGCGTTGGCTCAGGTGCGGATTCGCCTCCAGAAGGCGCATGACCTTGAGATGGTTTTCATCCTGAAAAGTGGGGAATATGCTGTTGTTCATTGGTTGAACGCTGATGCTAGCACATGGCTGTTGAAAAAAGTATCAACAGGTGCCTTTCGCAAAGCTTGATGCACTCAATGTGCAGCAATGTTTTAAATTTCAGCCAACATGCGCGCTACGCCTTCTTGCCAGGGCGGCATACGCAGCCCAAAAGCCTGTTGAAACTTGACCGTGTTCAGGCGTGAGTTGTGGGGGCGTTGCGCTGCCGTAGGAAACGCACTTGTAGCTACAGGTAGAATATTTTTTGCTATTATTTCAGGAGCTGCTTGCGCGCATTTTACGTGGGCTAGAACATGTTTTGCATACTCAAACCAGGTGGTTTTGCCTGCTGCAGCCACATGGTAGGTGCCAACGTCTTCAGCGCGTTTCAGCACTTGCCTGATGGCATGGGCTGTTACATCGGCCAGCAGGTCAGCTCCGGTAGGTGCACCAAACTGGTCATTGATCACGTTCAATGTGTCACGTTCCTGCGCCAGGCGCAGCATGGTTTTGGCAAAGTTGTTGCCGCGTGCTGCGTACACCCAGCTGGTTCTGAAAATCAAATGTTTTGGGCATTGGCTGATGATCAGCCTTTCGCCTTCAAGCTTGGTTTTGCCGTACACATTCAGCGGGCCTGTTGCGTCGGTTTCAACCCACGGCTTGCTGCCGCTGCCGTCAAATACATAGTCGGTTGAGTAATGCACCAGCAGCGCGCCAATAGCATTTGCTGCAATTGCCAGCGCGCCTGGGGCGAGTGCGTTGATCAGTCGCGCTTGGTCAACGTCGCTTTCAGCCTTATCGACGGCGGTGTAAGCGGCTGCATTGACGATGACGTCGGGGCGGACTTGTGCGACTGTGGCGGCCAAGCCCTGCAGGTTGCTTAAATCACCGCATAAGCTACTACAAGAGCCGCTGCCCGATGATCTGTCAAGGGCAAAAACTTCACCCAGCGGTGCAAGGCTTCGTTGTAGCTCCCAACCGACCTGACCGTTAGCGCCGAACAGCAGAATTTTCAAAGCTTGCGACGATTTAAGGTGGCTTGATAACGGTGCGCTTGCCGTTGAGCGGTTCGATCCATACCTCTTTAGCCCCAGCTTTTAGGTACAAACCGGCCTTCATGTGCATTTCAGCCCAAGTGTTACTGGGCGACATGATCTCCACACACAGCTCAGGGGCCTGTGGGTAAGGGGTTTGGGTGCCGAACTGTGCGTACAGCGCTTTGGATATCCAGGCAACGTCTGCCACACGTACTCCGTCATCTGTCTGAATGCTGCATCCCATGATCGTGGCGCCACCGTCCTTTTTACATAATTCACCAGACAAGTCACCCTGCCGCTTGCCATGCAGATTAGACGCAGGGCTCATTTCAACCTTGCCCCACTTGCTGAGTTCAATTTTGAACGGCAAGTTCTGCAAGTACGGACTGTCAATAACTTCTTGCCATGTCATACCCATGGGTGGCTCCCTGTTGGTGTGCAATCCCAAATTATCATGCCGCGGCGTACTGTTTGCTGACCCACTCGCGGTAGCTGCCGTTCTGCACGTTGGTAACCCAGCCTGGGTTGGCCAGATACCACGCTACTGTTTTGCGAATGCCGGTGTCAAATGTCTCAGCTGGCCGCCAGCCTAGTTCGCGTTCGATTTTGCTGGCGTCTATCGCGTAGCGCCTGTCGTGGCCTGGGCGGTCTTGTACGTAGGTAATTTGATCCGCGTAGCTGCCGCTGGCTTTAGGGCGCAGCTCGTCAAGCAGGGTGCAGATGGTGTTGACAATTTCGATGTTGGGCTTTTCGTTCCAGCCGCCGATGTTGTAGACCTCCCCTACCCTGCCGCGCGCCAGCACTTCGCGTATGGCGCTGCAATGGTCTTTAACGTACAGCCAATCGCGGATTTGCTGGCCGTCGCCGTACACGGGCAAGGGCTTGCCTGCCAGCGCGTTGACGATTGTCAAAGGAATCAGCTTTTCAGGAAAGTGGTACGGGCCGTAGTTGTTGCTGCAGTTGGTGGTTAAGACTGGCAGGCCGTAGGTGTGATGGTAAGACCGCACCAGATGGTCACTGGCAGCCTTGCTGGCTGAATAGGGGCTGTTGGGGGCGTAGGCATGGGTCTCAAGAAAGGCTGCATCGCCTTTGCCGAGGGAGCCATAAACCTCGTCGGTTGACACATGCAAAAAGCGAAAGTCTGATTTGCTTTGGCCAGTCAGACCGCCCCAATACGACCTGACGGCCTCCAGCAAATGAAAGGTGCCAACGATATTGGTTTGAATGAAGTCTTCTGGCCCGTGGATGGAGCGGTCTACATGGGATTCAGCCGCAAAATTGACTACTGCGCGCGGCTGGTGCGTAGCCAATAGTTGCGACACCAAAGCAGCGTCGCCAATATCGCCTTTGACAAACGTGTGACGCGTGTCGCCATCGATGGATGCCAGGTTTTCAAGGTTGCCAGCGTAGGTAAGTTTGTCAAGGTTGACAACCGCTTCACCCGACTGAGCCAGCCAGTCCAGTACAAAGTTAGAGCCTATAAAACCTGCGCCGCCAGTGACTAAAAGCATGGGATCCCTTGACTTTGTTGTACGCAGCACTGCCTGCCTGCGCCCAAATTATCCCATGCGGTAGCGGCAGATAAGGCTAGAAATGAATGCCCCGCATCATCTCAGCCATCGCCGTAGCCTCGGCCGACAAGCCGGACTTGGCAGTCTTTTCACCGTTAACCGCTTTGGCCGCTGAGCTGTCCGGAAACATCCTGAACGTGGTGTTCATCATGATCTGCGTGACGCGCGGGGCAATTGAATAAAGCAAGGCAACCGAGATGCCAAGCCGCGTTGCCACCCGGGTGGGCTTGTTGATGCACGACTGCACCACCATGTCGGCGGCTACGTCTGGGTCTAGCAGCGGCATGTTTTCGTAAATTTTGGTCGGTGCCGTCATAGGGGTGCGCACCAGCGGCATATTAACGGTGGTAAACGTGATGCCCTGGTCTTGAAATTCACTGGCAGCGCAGGCTGTCCATGCGTCAAGCGCGGCCTTGGATGCCACGTAAGCTGAAAAGCGCGGGGCGTTGACCAGCACGCTGATCGAGCTTAAATTAACCACATGGCCTTTGCGCTTGGCCACCATGCCGGGCAGCAGCCCCATCGTCACGCGCAGCGAGCCAAAATAATTCAGCTGCATGGTGCGCTCGTAGTCGTGAAAGCGGTCGTAGCTGGCTTCAATCGCACGGCGAATCGAGCGGCCCGCGTTGTTGATCAAAAAGTCAACGCCGCCGTGCACTTCTTCCAGTGTTTTGATAAATTCTGCGCAACTTGCAGCGTCTGCAATGTCAACTGAATAAGTGAACACAATCGCATCCTTGCCAGCGTAGAACATGATTTCTTTTTTGGCTTCGGCAAGCTTGTCTTCACCCCGGCCGCAGATGATGGTGATCGCGCCCGCCTCGGCAAATTTGCAGGATGCCGACAAGCCAATGCCCGACGAGCCGCCTGTGACCAGCACCACTTTGCCGCCAACTGTGCCTTTGAGTGACCGGTCAATGTGCAGCGCCGGGTCAAGGTGGCGCTCCCAGTAGTCCCACAGCCGCCAGGCGTAGTCATGCAGGTTAGGGCAAGAAATATTCGTGCCCTTCAACGCTGCTGTCATGTCGCGGCTGTCAAAGCGGGTCGGGTAGTTGATGAACGTCATCATCTCCTCAGGCACGCCCAAATCTTTCATGACAGCAGAGCGGATACGGCGCACCGGGGCCAGTGCCATCAAACCTTTTTTCACGCTTTTCGGAATGAAGCCTAGCAGCGCGGCGTTGATGAACAGATTCATCTTGGGCGCATGCGCGGCCTTGCTGAAAATGTCGAGCACATCGCCCACGCGGTAGCCCACCGGGTCAACCAGGTGGTAGCATTTTTTAACCACGTTGGCCTGGTGGCTGATGTGGTCAAGCGCATCAACAACAAAGTCAACCGGCACGATGTTGACGCGCCCGCCCTCCAGGCCGACCGACGGCATCCACGGCGGCAGCAGCTGGCGCATGCGCTGGATCAATTTGAAGAAATAGTACGGCCCGTCGATCTTGTCCATCTCGCCAGTTGTGCTGTCGCCCACCACCATCGCGGGGCGAAACACTGTCCACGGCACCTTGCATTCCTTGCGCACGATTTTTTCGCTCTCGTGCTTGGTTTTAAAGTACGGGTGCTCGTAGTTTTCAGCCTCTTCAAACATGTCTTCGCGGAACACGCCTTCGTACAGCCCTGCGGCCGCAATCGACGACACATGATGAAAGTGTCCGGCTTCAATGGCCTTGGCAAACTCGACGGTGTTGCGTGTGCCGTCAATGTTGACAGCCGTCTGGCTTTCTTCGTCAGCACCCAGGTCGTACACCGCTGCCAGGTGATAAAAATGGTCGATCTGGCTCTTGAGTTTTTTCACATCATCGGCGCTCACGCCCAGCTTTTTGGTCGTCAAATCGCCATGTACCGCTACAGCGCGCGCAGCGCTCACGCCCCAGTAGTCACGCAGCGCCGCAGCCTTGCCCGCACTTTCAGGGCGTAGCAAGAAATGCACAACACTGCCTTTGCGCGCCAGCAGTTTTTTAACCAGACGCTTGCCGATAAAACCTGTAGCGCCGGTGACGAAATAATGCATGTTGTTGTTCCTTGATTGAGCTTGCTGCGAATCGATGCCGCCTGATTCTTGCCGCAATCGCGGGTTTTCTATTCAGCGAAAACCCGCGCAAAAGCAGGCCTGCGTCTGCAATAGGCAGCACACCCTAGATTTGTAGGAGCATGCACCTACCCAAAGCATCGGGCAGGATTTATATTAAAGCTGTCAACAACATAAAAACCCAACGGAGCAACCCATGGTAAAGAAATTGCAAAAAATGAGCGCAGACAAACAGTCTGGCCCGCACTTGGCTGGTGCCGTCAAAGAATCAGCCCAGCAGATTTGGCTGGCTGGTTTGGGCGCATTTGCAAAGGCACAAGAGGGCGGCGGCAAGGTGTATGAGGCGTTGATGAAAGAAGGCTTGTCGATGCAGCGCAAGACACAAGCTGCCGCTGAAGAAAAAATATCGGAGGCCACCAGCAAAATGGCCAATATGGCGGGCGACATTCAGTCAAAAGCCGGCCAGCAGTGGGACAAGCTGGAAAACATTTTTGAAGACCGTGTGGCCAAGGCATTGAACAAACTGGGCGTGCCGTCGGCCAAAGATGTGGACGCATTGATTGCCCGCATTGATGAGCTGAGCAAGAGTGTGCAGAAAATGGGCGCCAAAACTCCTGCTCCCAAGGCACCAGGAGCAAAGGCCCCTGCAGCTAAAAAAGCCACCCGCCCTGCCGCCAAGCGCCCAACTGCTAAAAAATCAGCTTGAGAAATAAATTGGCTTTGAAACGGCCCAACGCGAACAAACCTCGCATTGGTTTGGCGCTTGCTGGCGGCGGTCATCTAGCTGCTGCGCAGCCAGCCGACTCGGCAAAAATGACAAAACGGCCCGCCGCGAGCAAGCCCCGCATTGGTTTGGCGCTTGCCGGCGGCGGTCCGTTGGGCGCAATTTACGAAATCGGCGCGTTGTGCGCGCTTGAAGAATCACTGGATGGCATTTCATTCAACGACCTGCACCACTATGTGGGCGTGTCGGCTGGCGGCTTTATTGCCGCAGGCCTGGCCAATGGCATGACGCCGCGTGAGTTGTGCGCCGCATTTATTGAAACCGATGGTGAGCCGTCTGAAATATTTGACCCGGCCTGGCTGATGATGCCTGCGTATGGTGAGTTTTTGCGCCGCAGCGTTATGTTGCCTGGCCTGCTGGCGTCCAGCTTGTGGCGGGCTACGCTTGGCGGCAAAACATTGCTTGGTGCGCTGGAAACGCTGGGTGCAGCCCTGCCAACCGGCGTGTTTTCAAACGATGAGATTGACATCCGGTTAGCGCGGTTTTTTAACAGGCCGGGCCGCACTAACGACTTCAGAAAACTCAAAGCCAAACTGACGCTGGTGGCGACCAACCTTGACAGCGGCGACGCCGCACCGTTTGGCCAGCCCGGCTGGGACCACGTCCCCATTTCAAAAGCTGTGCAGGCCAGCTCGGCACTGCCCGGGCTTTTCCCGCCGGTGGAAATTGACAACCAGTATTTTGTTGACGGCGCCTTGAAAAAAACCATGCACGCGGGTGTGGCAATGGACGAGGGCATTGACCTGATGTTTTGCCTCAACCCGCTGGTGCCTTTTGATGCGACCCGCCCGCAACCCCTATCGGGCAAGTTGGCGCAAAAATTTGGTAAAAAATCAGCTGCCAGCAACGTCCCGCGCATCATTGACGGCGGCCTGCCAGCGGTGATGAGCCAGACTTTCAGGGCGATGATTCATTCGCGCCTGGAGCTTGGCATGAAGCATTACGAGCACAGCTACCCACACACCGACATCGTGCTGCTGGAGCCTGACCACCGCGACACGGCCATGTTTTTGGCCAACACTTTCAGCTACCGCCAGCGTCGGCAGATGGCCGAGCACGCTTATCAAAGCACCCGGCAAATGCTTCGCTCAAGCAAAACAACGTTGTCGGCCAAGCTGGCACGCCACGGCATTGGTTTGAACATGGCACTGCTTGACGACCCAACACGCCAACTGGTAGCACCGCTGCCAGCTGCCACGCGCGTGGGGCGTGCCATGTCATCGCTGGAAGAAATCATGGACGATCTTAAAACTGTCGTTAACCAGCGCCGCAGCGGCAAACCAGAGCAGGTACTTTCTGGACTTCCCTAATGGTTCGGGCCAGCCTGCTGGGTTAGAGTAGACAAAACTATTGGGCAAACATCATGGCGAAAAAAGCGCCGCGCCGCACCGCTGAACGCATACTTGAAGTCACGCTGGAGCTGTTCAACCGTTTTGGCGAGCCCAATGTGTCAACCACGCTGATTTCGGCCGAGCTGTCGATCAGCCCCGGCAATCTGTACTACCACTACCCGGCCAAAGACGAGCTGATCAACTCGCTGTTTGACCGCTATGAAAAATCGTTGAGCGAATTACTGAACGCCAGCGACGGCGTACGCAATGTGGAAGACGCATGGTTTTTCATGCACACCCTGTTTGAGCTGATCTGGCAATACCGCTTTTTGTACCGCGACTTGAATGATTTGCTGAGTAAAAACCGCAGGCTGGAGACGCATTTTCAGTGGGTGCTGAAAAACAAAACCCGCGCCGTCAAATCCCTGCTCGACGGCATGAGCCGTGCCGGTGCAGTAAAAATCGATTCACGCGAGGTAGAGGCAACTGCCACCAGCATGGTGGTGGTGCTGACGTACTGGCTGAGCTTTGAATACGTGCGCGACCCACGCAAAGCGCTGGAGCCTGAAAACGCCCAGGCCGCCCTGCTGCGTGGCGCGCACCATGTGCTTAACTTGCTGGTGCCGTACCTGGAGCAAAGCCAGCGCGCGCATTTGCAGGCGTTGGTTGGGGTCTACACCAACGTTCACACGACTTGAGTAATATCAAGGCTCATATTAAAAACAAAAGGAGACAACATGGCAACAACCAAATGGACGGCTTTTCCCCACCTGGGCGACTACAGCTTTGATGCAGCCAGTGTTAAAAAGAACTGGGCACGCTTGCATCAGGGCGACTGCGAGCCGTTGCCCAAAGACGCTGCGGTAGTTGCTGCCTGGGTGTTGTTTCATAACGGCGAATATCAAAAAGCATTTGATGCGGGCATGAAGGCCGAAAAAGCAGGAATACCGGATGGCATCACAGTCGCCAACAAAGCCGCCTGCATTTACGCCAACTACCTTGAAACCAAAGAAAAGCCCAAGCTTGATCTGTTCACAGAAGTAGCCGGTCGCGCTGAAGCCCAGCAAAAAACCGACCCCAAAAACGCCAATGCTTTTTACTGGCAGGCTTATGCGCTGGGCCGCTATGGCCAAGGCATCAGCGTGGCCAAGGCACTGGCACAGGGCCTGGGCACCAAGATAAAGCAGGCGTTAGAACAAGCCATCAAGCTGCAGCCCAAACACGCCGATGCCCACATCGCGCTAGGCGCTTTTCATGCCGAAGTGATTGACAAAGTTGGCTCCCTGATTGGCGGCATGACCTATGGCGCCAAGAAAGATGTGGGTTTGAGCTTGTTTAAAAAAGCACTTGAGCTAAACCCCACATCGGCCATAGCCATGATCGAATACGCCAACGGCATGGTCATGCTGGAGGGCGACAAAAAGATGAATGAAGCCACAGCGCTGTACGAGCAAGCCGCCGCCAGCAAGGCACTGGACGCGACCGAGCGGCTCGATGTAGAGATGGCCAAGGCCGAGCTGGAAGACTGATTGGCACTGCGTTATATCCGTCATACCCGGCAATAGAGGGTATCCAGTCCGGTGACAAGTTTTGTTCACAATTTTTAAACCGTGCCTGGATTCCCGCCTCCGCGGGAATGACGGAGTTATGCATCAGGCAGGCGCCGAAGGTGATGCGCAACTTGCAGTTCTATTGACGCTATGTTTTCAGGAGCTGCTTGCGCGCATATTACGCGGGCTAGAGACCCGAAACCCACCTGAAAGCCACTAAAAAAGCCTGTTTCAGGCTTTTTTACGCCCCGGCTGGTTGAAGCCCCGCCGCTGTCATCTGCCTGGGTTTCAAGCTAAAGCCGTTGCCTGAAACCAACCTGCCAGGGCAGCCGGCTCACGGCGCAGGGCGAAGATTGCACACGCGCCCCGCCCGAGCTTGAAGGCTGTCCGCTTTGACTGCCCGCTTTCAGAAAATGAACAGTAGCCTGGCTCAGCCAGGGCTTATCACCCATTGTTGCAAACTGCATTGCTTTGGCAATAAAACGCAGACGAAATTCAAATGACGGGTTCTGGCGCCATTGCTTGAGCACTTGGCAGCGGTGCAGTCAAGGCAGCAAACGCATCTAGGATCCCCGAACCATACAGGCGGTCACCCCAAACTGTAGGCGGCTTTGCAGTGTGTGTTGTAACCTGTTTGAATGCATTGACGCGCTTCCAGGTTTTGCCATATTGCATTGCAATCTCGGTATGGCGGTGCGTTAGCCACAGCGCAGCAACTCCGGTTGACAAGGCCGTGGCATATGACGTGCCATCGCCATTGTTGCTATACGAATAGGGGCCATTTTTTTTGGCGCGAGTGGCTCGCCGAATATCAGCTGCAGGCGCCGACCAGTCAATTTGGGGGCCGCGGCTTGCGTTAGCCCAAAATTGCTTTTTGCTGGTAGTGCCGCTGACTGCAATGGTACGGCTGTAGCTGGCGGGCGCAACGACTGGCGGTACATACTGTCCGCCTGCGCAGATGAGAATCACCCCCTTTTCATAAGCATTGTTGACGGCTGTTTTTGCTGCATCAGACAAATAGGAAGGGAACACGCCCATACTCACGTTCACCACATCAACCAGAGCAACATCCACAAGATAATTCAATGCCGCGGCGAACGCGGTGAGTTGGTCGTTGATGAGGACTGTATTGGAAATGCGTGCCATGACGTGCGGAACCTTCGGAGCGCACCCATAAAAGGAAGCACCACCGTCTCCGTCGGGCGTCCAGCCGGAAATGGTTAGGCCAATACGAGTGCCGTGTCCCCAGGAAGGCCCAGAGCAAGGGTCTTCTCCAGTTATTTGGCCCTGCTCGTTGCCAGAGTCAAGGTCTGGAGTGTAAAAATTTCTGCATTCATCTGTTTTTAGCCAGGAGTTGACGCCGTCTGCAAAGCCCCAGGCCGGGTGCTTCATGTATCCCGTGTCTATTTGCCCCACCTTGCATTTCCAACCAATAGCATCTGGCCCGCCCAACATACCCCATGCCTGCGGGGCATTGATGTGCGCCAGATGCCACTGCACCCCATTGATGGGTGGCACGCTGATGTCTGGACGTGCATCAAGTTCGGTGGTCGCTCGGTGAGCCATCAATGTCAGCGCAACATCGTCAGGTACAGCGCTAATGGCGTCGAAGCGCAGACCTTTGGTTGAAAGATACCCGATGGGATCGATACCGTATTGGGTATGGATGGCATCCAGGATATGACGTGGCAACAGCGCCCGGTTCCTGCTGACAGGTGTCAGTCTGACATCCAACCCATCTAACAACAGCCCACTAATTGCCTGCTGTATTGCAGAAAAAATCAGAGTGTCAGACTCAATTAAATAGTTGCCGTAACTCATTTAACCACCTCCTGTTTTTAAATGTCAGGGCATCAGTCTATTCCAGGTGGCCACATGTTTCAATTTCGGCTCATGGGAGGGATGTGTGGGCAAATCAAAATACAACACCTTATAGACAGGCGCTACTTTGAGCACCGAAATCCACTCCCTACCTGGATGTCGCCAAAGCGCAAACCTGGGGTTTTGAGCTCGGCTTGAATGCAGACAAACTACGCAGCCGATTCCCCGCAATCTATCAACGATTGCAAGACCGCGTCAAACCAGAATGCGACGCAAGGCTTTGGTGGCTTCACGGCAAGCCCCGCCAGGAAATGCGCAAACAACTCGCTGGCCTACCCCGCTACCTCGCCACAGTAGAAACCGCCAAGCACCGCACATTTCAATTCCTCGATGCCAGCATCCTGCCTGACAACATGCTGGTTGCGATCGCCAGTAAAGATACTTTTGACCTCGGTGTCTTATCTAGCAGCATTCACATTACTTGGGCACTCGAACAAGGTGGAACACTCGAAGACCGCCCGCGCTACAACAAATCCCGCTGCTTCGAAACCTTCCCCTTCCCAGACGAAGACACAGGCCTGACTCCCGAACTGCAAAACAAAATCGCGGACTTGGCCGAGCAAATCGACGCCCACCGCAAACGCCAGCAAGCCGCGCACCCTGGCCTGACGCTAACCGGCATGTACAACGTATTGGAAATCCTGAGATACTTCGACAAGCTCAGGACAGGCCAAGCTCCAGACGAACGGAGATGACGACGAACGGGTGCTGACAGGCAAAGAAAAAACCATCCACACCCAGGGCCTGGTCGGCGTGCTCAAAGAGCTGCATGACGAACTGGATGCCGCCGTGCTGCAAGCATACGGGTGGACCCTTCGACAGGCTCAGGGCGAACGGGGTGGGGCTACTGGCGAACGGTTTGGTGACGAGCTGCTGACCCGATTGGTAGCCCTCAACGCCCAACGCGCGCTTGAGGAAAAAACCGGAAAAGTCCGCTGGCTGCGGCCAGAATTTCAAAACCTGGCCTTCAAGGCGAGCGACAAGTTACTATCAAATCAGGAGCTGTCTGCGCGCATTTCATACGGGCTACAGGCCGATTTGATGCCTGAAAACGCCTCAAAACCGATCCACAACAGCAAAACCACCGTTCAACCCTGGCCAGCCACCCTGCCCCTGCAAGTCAGCGCCACAGCCCAACTACTGGCCAGCGCAACCACAGCCCTGAGCCTGCCAGAAATAGAAGCCAGCTTCAAAAGCAAAGGCCCCTGGAAAAAAGGCCTGCCCCGCATTCTGGAAACACTCGAAGCCCTGGGCCGTGCGCGGCGTGAGGGTGAAGGCTGGCGGGCGCTGTGACTGGTTCGACAAAACCTGGCTTGCCGACGCAGTACACGAAGCCTGACCTGGCCTGGGCCGAAGAACTGCTGGGCGAAAGCCTGGGCCCGCTGCCGGAGCCAGTGATTGACTACGTGGCTGCAGGTGATGCCAGCGTGATTCCAAGAGGCGAATATTGTTTCGAGGCTGAGGGTGATATCAACCCGCCTTGCCCGCACTACTGCGAAACAAATTACGACACGGTCAAGTGCAGTTTCAGGAAAGTTGAGGCTTACGACAACCATTCAGAGTTTCAGATCGAACGAATCAGCAGGCATTTTGGGAGCTTGAACGCAGCGCTGCAAGCAGGCGTCATTGCAGATTTTTTGTTTACCCGCAAGGACGGGACTTTGGCTTGATTGCATCCCACAATATAAAAGCTATTTTTACCAAGATTTCATAATAATGTCAGACCTGCAAGCCCTGTTTGCCTTAACTCCTGCCGAGCGCATTGAACTGGCTCAAGACCTCTGGGACAGTGTTGCACTGGAGGCCACTGGGCAGCCACTCAAAGCACATGAAAAAGCCGAGATAAAAAAGCGTTTGGCCGAGCATGCTGCCAAGCCACACATTCCGTAGATGCCAATTACAATATATTGCTAGCATGCAATATATATGAAAGCTACGCTGATAGTTCGGGCCAAGGAAATACGGGACGACAGTTCAGTAGTTGAAATCGTTGTCTGGCGAATCGCAGAACCGTTGCACCCATGCACTCACATTTACAAATATCGGCTGTACTTTGGAGCAGGTGGCCAATGCAGAGTGCGCTATGACAACGAATTTGGAAAAGGCGACCACAGGCACTTTAATGATGTTGAGGCAACTTATATTTTTGTGTCCGTCAACCGGTTGCTGGCTGACTTTCAGCACGACG
>JAYUVG010000076.1:0-2601 GCA_043754255.1 Polaromonas sp.
GCCGGCATTCTGGGCATCAGCCCCGAGCGCGTGCGCGGCGGTGATATGCAAAAGATGGTGCTGTGGGAGGAGCTGAGCTTTGACCCCGCCACACGCTGCTGCCCGTATTCAGGTGCGCAGATCAGTGCGGCGATGCTGTTCGGTGACGAGGTCGAGATCGAGCACATCCTGCCCTTCAGCAAAACGCTGGACGACAGCCTGAACAACAAGACGGTGTCCATGCGGCATGCGAACCGCTTCAAAGGCAATGACACGCCGTGGGCAGCGTTCGGCAAAAAATCGGTGCAAGGTTTTGATTACGCCGCCATCCTGCAGCGCGCTGAATTGATGCCCCGGCAGAAACGTTCACGCTTCGCTGAAGACGGCATGGAGCGCTGGGACAAAGAAGACAAGGGGTTTCTGGCTCGCGCGTTGAACGACACCAAGTACTTGAGCAAGGTGGCACGCGAATATCTGGCGCTCATTTGCCCGCAAGACACGCGTGTGATTCCGGGGCAAATGACGGCTATGCTGCGGCGCAAGTTTGGGTTGAACGATGTACTCGGCCTTGACGGCGAGAAAAATCGCAACGACCACCGGCACCATGCGGTTGATGCTTGTGTGATTGGCGTGACGGATCAGGGTTTGTTGCAGCGTTTTGCGAAGGCGAGTGCGGACGCGCGGGGCAAGCAGCTGGGTCGGCTGGTTGAAAATATGGATATGCCATGGGGTGACGACAAAGACAGGAAATATTTCAATTCAGTGCAGCTTGCCGTCAGCCGTATTTGGGTCAGCCACAAGCCGGATCATGGGCATGAAGGAGCGATGTTTGATGCAACTATCTACAACGCCAGTGGAAGAAGCAAAAGCGCAGCGAAAGACCGAAACGTAATTCCCTTTAACGCCAGAGCAGGACAACCAAGTGCCATCGCAAGGCACGGCTACAAAAATGATACTCAGAATCCATACAAGGGGTTGCTCTCAAATAGCAACTATTGCATTGAGATATTTAGAGACGAAAACAGCCGGTGGCAAGGTGATGTCTTACGAACGTTCGACGCTTACAAAATTGTCAGCTCTTTCAAAAGTACCGCAGAGGGCGTCAAACACTTAAGAGATCCACGTCTGAGCAGCGGCGATAAGCCGCTGGCTATGCGGCTGATGATCAACGACTACATTCGAGCAAATATTGATGGCCAAGAGCTACTGCTGCAAGTGCTAAAAATTAACAGCTCGGGCTCGATCACGTTCATAAAGCCAAACGAGACCAACATAAGTGCAAGGTACTCAGCGAAGCTTGCCGCCCAAAAGTCAAAGCGGGAGGGGCTTGCATTTGACGATGCGGCTTTTGCCGATGAGTTTTTTCAGCGGGCACTATCTGCAGACAGTTTGATGACTGCAAAAGCCCGCCGCGTCACCATCTCCCCCATCGGCGAGCTCCGCGACCCAGGCTTCAAGCCTTAACCGCCATGATCGGCCGCATCGTTGAAGTGGCCGACGACCGGCGCCACCTGTTCATGCACCGGGGCTTTCTGGTGGTGCAGGACACCGACGGTGAACGCAAGGAACTCGGGCAGATTCCGCTCGACGACATTGCCGCCGTCATTGCCAACGCCCACGGCCTGAGCTACACCAACAACCTGCTGGTAGCGCTGGCCGAGCGCGGCGCGCCATTCGTGCTGTGCGGCGCGAATCACAATGCCGTCGGCATGCTGCTGCCCATCGAAGGCAACTTCGAGCAGTCGCGGCGCATTGAGGCGCAGATTGCCGCCAGCCAGCCGACGCACAAGCGCCTGTGGGCCAGCGTTGTGCGCGCCAAACTGGAGCAGCAGGCGGCAGCACTTGAGGCGACTGGCGGCCCCACCGCGCCACTGACCGCGCTGGCTGCCCGCGTGAAAAGCGGCGACCCGGAAAACCTAGAAGCCCAGGGTGCGCGCCGCTACTGGACACTGTTGTTTGGCGATACTTTCCGGCGCGACCAAAACGGTGGCGGCATCAACGGTTTGCTGAACTACGGCTACACCGTACTGCGCGCGACCACCGCACGTGCTGTTGTCGCTGCAGGTCTGCACCCTGGCATCGGCCTGCATCACAGCAACGACAACAACGCGATGCGCCTGGTCGATGACCTGATGGAGCCGTTCAGGCCCATGATCGACTTGAAGGTGTGGCAACTGCGGCGCAATGGCGAAGCAGAGGTCAGCCCCGACAGCAAACGCGCGCTGGTTCGCACGCTCTACGACGACATGCAAACTGACGTGGGTGCCACCCCGGTCATGGTGTGTACGCAAAAGCTGTGTACCTCGCTGGCGCAGGTCTACCTGGGCGAGCGCGACAAGCTTGATTTGCCGCTGCCCGGCCTGCCGCTAGCACTGGCCGCTGCGCTAGGCGACGATTAGGCGATGCTGCGCAAACCATGCTGTCTGGATACCGTCTGATGTGGCTCGTCGTGATGTTTGACCTGCCCGTGGTCGAAAAGAAAGAGCGCAAGGCTGCGACCGACTTCCGGAACGGCTTGCTCGACGCCGGTTTTGCGATGTCGCAGTTTTCGGTGTACATGCGTTTTTGCACCAGTCAGGCGCAGGTTGATACGCTGTGCAAACGGGTGGAAAATGGCTTGCC
>JAYUVG010000077.1:0-6157 GCA_043754255.1 Polaromonas sp.
GTTCACCGCCATCGTGCCCGGTTCATCGGCCCTGGGCGCGGCGTACTTTCTGGGCGAACCCCTGTCATGGAACCTCTGGGCGGGGCTGGCGATGGTGACTCTGGGGATTTTGTTTGGGGTGCGGGGGGTGAGGGAGAATACTATTAAAGTAGTAGCTGGTGATGTACGTGGGACGAGGGCTGGAGCCTGATTTTACGGTTCAACTGGCTTTGAAACCGTATCTGGTGGTGCCGATTTCAGATTCTCATCGGCAAGTCAGGCTATTCGCGGCTTCCGGTACCTGTCAGACTGTGCTGGCGAGCGTCTTTTGCCAGATTTCATGGTTGAAAATACCAGCTTTAGATAAAGAGAAAAGTACTATCTCTTTGATTTCATTGAATTTTTAAGCATTCCAAATTCCTTTATCCAGCGCCCCTGGATAAAGGAAGTAGAACCCTCGCCCACTGCGCTGGTGCCGCGCTGCCGCCACTATTGCGCTGCCTACAGCCGTCAGTTACTGAATAACGCGTTGCATCGATGGTGGCTGCCACCCTGCCGGGGAATCCATTATTTCCAGGCTGATCAGCGTGTAAGCGCGCTTGGGTTGCCTGTTTTTAGCCAGAACTTCTCTAACTTTGGTACTGGCACGCACGTGCTTGTGGTACGGCTCCAAGCCCTCAGTTGCCACCCGGTCCAGTTCAGCCCGGCTCACCGTGCCTTGAACAATCTCATGCGTGCTGTGTAATTCCAGGTCGAATTTGGCTGAAACATCTGACCAGCCCAGAATAAGCCCTGTGACTTGTTCTGCGCGGTCTGAAATCTGCAGGTTTTCTACCCGCCGCCGAGCGCGCTGCACCGCAGCCTGGTCAAGCTCAAAGTCACGCTCACCCTCGACGATGCGCATCGTTGCGCCCTCTGTATCGAGCAGCTTGAAAAAGTCACTCAACGCGGCTTTTTGCCTCTCGTCAATCTCAGCCAGCGCGCCGTCAAACAGCGCTTCGTCTTGCGCGGCCATGCGAGAGATAGCGTCAGCCACCTTGTCAACGACTGATTTCAATGTGGCTCCCTTGCCCGGCGTCTCATCGTCCAGCACTGCGGCCTGCAACACAAAGCCAAAGGAGCCCCGCACCACGTCGGTGACCAGCAAATGGGTGTTGTCTTTTAGGGGGACGCGGCCTTTAAGAGCCAGCGGCCCCAGTTCTTGGGCGGCGAAACGCTGGCTCACCATGGTTTGAAAGCGCTCAATCGCTTTGCCACTGAACCCAGCCTGAATGCCTTGCGAGCCCAGCACGGGCCGCCCACCAAAAAACAAGGCTACACCCGCAGGGGCTTGTGCAATAGCCTGCGGCATAACCGCCAGTTTGCCTTCCAGCTCATGCACCAGCTGCCCAAACTGATGCTGTCCTATCGGGTCGTCATCTTCAGACGCATCTGCCAGCAATACCTGCGCTTGTGCAAGGTTGGCCTGCAAGAATTTTTGCTCAAGCTGTAGCAGCATTTTTATCTCCTACGGATGCTTTCAGCGCAAAACTAGCAGGCGTGCGTTAATGATCGACCAAACTTTTTAAACGAAGCAAGCTTCCCCAACTGTCCAAAATTTGCCGGTACGTTCTCTGCAATTCTTATGGCTGCCAGCTTGGGCTGATAAGTGCCTTGCGCTGGTTGTATGCCAAATGGAACGTTGTGTTGTTCAAACAGCTTCTCAAGCCGTTTTTTGGGGTTCGCCACCATATCAGCGTCATTTGTATTCGAGATCGTTACCGGGTGGGCTGGCCGGGACAGCACGGCTGAGAGTGCTTTGCCATCTGCCAAGAGCCAGGCCTCCAGCTCTTTATGGATGGCAATCAAAAACAAACAGGGGTGTGCGTCAACGCCCGCATTGCTGAGAGATACCTGAAGGTCTTGGTGTCCTGTTGCTCGCCGTCCGGTCTGCCCCAGCGGGGCATGATGTCCCACATGATCAGCACTCGGTCATACCCCGTCGCAAACAAGCTCGCCGCCACATCGCCCGCTTTCGCTATCAGTTCTGGCTTGGTGCCTTGCGGAAATGCTTTAACGGCAGCATGAGGCGCAATACGGCTGGCAAAGTGCTCAAACACTTGCGCGTCTTCGCCACCAAGCCGCCCTTCGCAAATGATGCCAATCTTCATTCGCCGTCTCCCCAGCCGCCGTCGGGTGCTTCGCTTTCTAGAGGGTTGTCGTCTGCAATTGAAGCTTGAGGCTCATGCTGCAAAGCGCTCATGGTGTAGAGCTTGCCGGGTAAAAAGCGATCACGCCATGCCTTCATTTCTTTACGGCTGGCTGGCCACGAAAAGGCTGGGCCTTTTGGGCCGCGTTCACATAGCAACACATCGTCCAGGTCCAGCATGTCCAACAAGTAGGGTGAATGGGTGGTTGCAATAACTTGCGTCTTACCCCGTGTAGCCGCAGAACGCATCAAATCAACAACCAGGCCAACCGTCCGCGGGTCTAGGCCGTTTTCCACCTCTTCTATAAACACAACCGGTGGCGGTTCGGGGTCTAGCAGAGTGGCAATTAATGGCAGTACGCGCAATGAGCCAGACGACATCAGCCAGCCTGGGATTTCGTACTTATTTTCTAGCAGTTGCACGTAGCTGCGCCGTAATACTCCCGCGTCTAAAACTTTAGGCTCCACATCACTGGCGTAGGGCAATACATATTGCAAGGCTCTGGTAACGTCCTCAAAGGCTGAAGAAGAGCGTTCACGCAGATCAATCAAGTATTCAGCGATATTGGCGCCATCGCTAGCCAATTGAATGCGCCGCTCGGTGCGTTTTACCGATTGCAATTGCCCAATCGTGTCGGGATTTAGCCGCAAGAAAAGCATCTCACGCAGGGCCCGGGTCACATTGTCGAATGGGCCAAGGTAGGGCAGCACAGCATCACCGCTACCCACGTTTTTCAGTGCAACTTCAAGACTTGCCTGCAAATCAACTGACGACACAAGACCCAGACTTTTATTGGCACGTTTACCCACGGCGTTGCGTTCAAAGCTGGTAGTACCGATTGCACCTTTCTCCTGTTGAACATACAGAAAGTTGCCATTGTTCGCCGTGTTGATTGCTATTGAAAGCTTGGCTGTAGCTTCCCTGGTTTTGATATCCAGAGCAAACCGCATGGCATTGGGCTGCTTGGCAAGGCCGACGTCGGTGCCGTTGACTGCACGCACTGCCTGATGCCGAATGTGTTCAAACCCTTGCCAGTGTTCTATGGCCGCGTCCACACCAGTTGTGACCACCCGAACGTAAGTTTCTACCGCCTCCATCAAGCTGGATTTGCCGCTTCCGTTATTCCCAATGATCACGCTTAGTGGTTTGAGTCGAACCAGGCCCGGCTTGCGCAGCGCCTTAAAGTTTTCTACGGAAATTGACTTTATTTGCATAAAAAGGCCTTTGCTTAAATCTTATTGCACCAACTGATTGGCGACGCGGCGATAAGCATTTCGCGCGTCGACCTTAACGGCCTCGGCTACCAGCGGGAAGGTGGAAAGGATGTGCGCAAATTCTTCTTCAGTCAGGCCATAAAGATGCGCCACCAGGCCATCCAGTTCAGCACGCAATCGGGCGCGTTCAAGCGGGTCTGTGGCACCGTGGCGGTGACTCTTTAAACCAGCAGCTTTTGCAAGCTCATCGAATTCGGGGGTTATACAAATTAGGCGAGCGGCGCGATGGGCAATCGGCATGAAGCGCTGATCAGTTCCTTGAATATCCGGTACTTGCGTGCCATACACAACGAAAAAATTCATATTTGCCGTAACTTTGAATCTGATCAAAGCATCAAACACGAATGAATTAAATATGGCTGCGACATAGAGTTGATCTATGTACGGCGCGATCAAATTCCCCTTTTCATCGGCGACGCGTAAGGTCTGAAAGCTCTCCGAAACAAACGAAGGGTGAATCACTGTCGCGATCATTGTTCGTTCGTCAGTATTCCTTGCGATTTTTCTAAAACCCAGCCGGTAAGCGCGGTGGTCCATTAACTGTTTGGAGGAGACTTCAACTCCAAGGTATTTAAGATAGTTTTTCTCGTCAGTCCAAAAACGGTGTTCTTGCGAAAAGCGGTGATTGAATTGATGAATATTACGTCCGTCAATTAAGGGCTTCAAATTTTCACTAGCAATTTCAGAAAACAAATTTGGCTTGGATGTCGGGTCAGTTTCCCTCGTAAATCTGAGATGCTTTAAACGTGATTCAGCTGACTCCAATGTTGGCCAGGCTGTAGCTTTGGCCATCCATTGAAGGTCAATTGCGCTTTTAAACTCCATCACCGAATGCCCGTCGGGCGACAAGCGTTTAATCAATTCCACATCCAGCCATAGCCCGCCTTCGTCTGGAAAACGAGTGAGTTCTTCCACGTCGTGCCGCATAAACGCCGCTGGAAAGCGGGTTGTACCTGTACTGCCGCCAGCCGCTTCAACGGCAAGCTCTGCCAGCAAATCATTGGGTGGTGCGCTGGCGTTCAGCTCGCCTAAGGCTTGCAGTCTGGGCGCAGCCACTTTTTCAAACGTCAGCACCACAAACTTGAAGCTGCGGTGAACGCCCTCAAAAATCTCTTTTCGATTTTCAAAGCAGAACAAACCCTCAATCTGGGTTTGCCCGAACAGCAAATCGCGCAAGCCCTTGGCACCCAGGTCGGTGTAAATTCCACTCGGGATCACAATGCCGCAATGGCCACCCGGTCGTAGCAAATGAAAGCTGCGCTCCACAAACAGCTTGTATAAATTGATATCGCTGCCTGTCTTTTTGCCCGCCACCACTGCGCTTTGGTGCTTGAACTCTGGCGCAGCGCGAAACCAGCTACTCATGTGTGGAAAGCGGCTTTCGTAAGCCAGCCAGGCATCATGCACTTCGGCGTTTTGCAGCAGCTTGCCTTGCTCTTTTTCAAACTCCTTGATGGCCATTTTGTTTTTGCTGACCACGCCGGAATATTCGGCAAAAAACTCTTTGGCTTGTGGCTTGAAAACTTCCCACGGTGGGTTAGCCAAAATAATGTCAAAGCCGCCACGCCGCTGTACGATGTCGTCAAACACATAGCCCCAGTGGAAAGGGTTTTGCGCTTCAATGTCGGCACGTTCAATAGCGCGCTTTTTAGGTTTGCCAAGTTGCTTTTTACCGACATCCCAGGTGGCTTGTTCAAACCTGACATCGAGCTTCTCAAATTGGCCACGCATCAGCTCGTTCATCACGGCGTTGGCATCGTGTATTTCCTCACCAATCTTGTCACGTATTTCGCGCAAGTTGAAGTGTTTGCCCAGCATCTCTGCGTTGTGGCGGTAAGTGTCAAGCAGGCGATTTTTGGCAACCAGCAGTTCTGCAAAAGGGCGTGGTTTGGTATCCGTAAACAAACCCATCTGGGTGTTTTTTTGATTGAAGTCAACCTCATCAATCCGCATCAAGCCAACCAGTGAGTTGCCCGGCAAGATATTGAAGTCAATATTGGGCAGTGGCTCCAGGTCTTGAACCTTGCGTACCGATGACACCATGGCCAAAAACAGGCGCAACTTGGCTATCTCGCAGGCCTCTTCCATGATGTCTACACCGTGCAGGTTGTCCGTCACAATGCGGCGCTTGATGTAGTAGCCCACGCTGGCGTGGTCTTTTTGAATGTCACGCAGCCAGGCTTGCAGGTCGGCACTGGCCCCCAGCTCGGCGCGGCCTACTACGGCGTAGTAAACGTTGATCAGGGTCTTGAGTGCGGCAACTAAAAATGCGCCTGAGCCAACTGCCGGGTCCAGTATCGTGATGCTGGGCAAAACTTTTTTTACCAGCTTGAGCGCGGTTTGCGTGTCCATGCGGGCTAGCAGGTCGGCCACGGTGTTGAACTTGATTTCTTTGATTTTCAGTTCGGGTATCGCGGGCTCATACACCCGCTCCAAAATCATCTGGTGAATGCTGCGCTCGGCCAGGTAGCCAGTAATTTCAGGCCGGGTGTAGTAGGCACCAAAGGCTTTTTGGTTGATGTACTTCTCAAAAATATAGCCCAGCACATCGGGGTTGATTTCGTCTGAATCACCGCCGGGTGAGTCGTCCAGATGCCAGGTGAAGCTGGCAAATAAATTGAAGATGCCTTCAAACGCGGCATCAGCCACCGTGAGTGTGGTGCCCACACGCGACGCTCGCGGCGCGTCTTCCGAATTCTGCGGGGCGTGGTTGGC
>JAYUVG010000078.1:0-5339 GCA_043754255.1 Polaromonas sp.
CCACACATCGCATGGAGTTATGCAGAGCATCCTTAAGCAAGCGCTCGCCGCGCAATATATCCAGAGCGGGATTCCCCTGCGTTTTTTGCTGCTTGATCAATACGCCGCAGCACCCGTGATGGCAGCGTGATGTTGACGCGCTCTGCTTTGTCTGACAACGCAGCAATATCGACCGTCACCAAGCCCCAAGTCCAGCCCTTGAAGCCGCGTTTGGCTTGGTGCGTTGCCAAGGTCTGAGGTTCAGGCACGGCCATCCCGTCGTCAATCGCCACCTCAAGCCACAACTCAATCGCCTCCTTGGCATTGACCATGGCTTCGTCCAGCGTGTCACCGGCTGAAAAGCAGCCGGGCAAGTCGGGCACAACCACACCGTAAGCTTGGGTGTTTGTACCTGTTTCGATAGCGATGGCGTAGTGCATGGTTGAGTCCTTCAAAGATCTTTAGACAGCCAAATCAGTTTGCTGAAGCAGCTTGTGCAGCAAACCCGTGCCCAAATCTTTTTTCGGGTGCGGCACGGTGACGTGTCCAGGCCGGTCTGGGTGAGTGTAAATAGGGTGCGAGCCTTTGACGCTGCGAAGCACCCAACCTGCTTTCAACATCTTTCTAATGAGTTGGGTGCTGGTCATGGTGTGTATTATGCACATGAGTTACAAAGCAGCATTGGTCGGGTCACGCTTTTGGGCTAACTTGACATAAAACTACAACTCGAGCAAATTTTGGCTCACACCCCAACCCCAAATTTGCACCTTGCCAGTTATAGCCTCCTTTGCGTGGTCAAAGCTTCATCGCCCGATTTTGAATCCGATTCGGCAAATGGCACGTAGTTAGAACACATGACCATTTTTAGATCCGAAAAATTTTGTTTAACCTAGGGAACCTCTGCATAACTCTCTGCGGTCTGTGGTCAGCCGGACTCGGGCGGCCTGCTGCGTTGCTTTTCTTGCCAATAGCCCTGCTATTGGACGCAAAAAGACGCCTTGCAGTCCATCCCGAGCCGACCGCCACAGTCCCGCCAGAGTTATGCAGAGGCTCCCTAGCATTTTTAAGAAAGACGACCATGAACACCTCTTCACTCAAACGCCTCAGCCTTGCAGTCATCGCATCGGCCAGTCTGGCAGCCTGCACCACCATGACCGCAGAACCAGAAGGCGCCGACCGTGCTGAAAAAGCAGTTGCAGTCACCGCATCCAACAAGCTGCTCAAATTCAACGCAGGCCGCCCGGGTCGCATTCTGGCCACCCTCAATATCACCGGTTTGCAGGCTGGTGAAACGTTGTTGGGCATTGACTACCGCGTGGCCAAAGACCAGCTTTATGCACTGGGCAGCAGCGGCCGTTTGTACAACCTTAATGAAGACACGGCGGTTGCCAGCGTCGTCGGTATGCCGCTTGCTGTCAAGCTGGACGGCACGCAATTTGGCTTTGACTTCAACCCGACGGTTGACCGGATTCGAGTGGTCAGCAATACCGGGCAAAACCTGCGCCTGCACCCCGACACGGGTGCAGTCGTTGACAGCAACCCGGCGCTTGAAGGCGTGCAGACCGACGGCAAGCTGGCTTTTGCCGCAGGCGATGTGAACTTTGGCAAATCACCCGTCACCGTTGGCGCGGCTTACAGCTACAACAAGGCCGACACAAAGATCACCACCAACTTTGCGCTGGATGCAGCGACTGGTACTTTGGTGACTCAAGGCTCGCGCGAGGGCACCGCGCCAGCAGTGTCGCCCAACACCGGGCAGCTGTTCACGGTTGGCAGGCTGGGAGTGGCTTTCAACAACGCATCCTTTGACATTCAGGCGTTAAGCGACGTGGCGTTTGCAGCGTTGAATGGCGACAGTACATCGTCGAGCCGCTGGGTCATGATTGACTTGAAAACCGGCGCAGCCAAAATGCTGGGTACAGTGGGCGGCGGCGAGCGGGTGGTGGGTATGGCGATGGAGCCTTGAAGGCGTATGCGCTATTAAATCAGGAGCTGCTTGCGCGCATTTTACGTGGGCTGTAGCACTGATTTACTTAATTTAATACATGCTTCACACAACTAAAATCCGTCATTCCCGCGGAGGCGGGAATCCAGATCGGTGGTGACGTTGTTGAAGGTTCAAGTACCGGACTGGATTCCCGCCTTCACGGGAATGACGGATGTTTTACACACGCAGCGCTGATTTAGGCCGAAACACCTGGCAAACCTCGGCTCTGGTTTCGATATACGGGCCGCCAATCAAATCAACGCAATAAGGCACCGCAGCAAAAATGCCCGGCACGATTCGCTCACCGGTTGCGTTTTTTAAACCGTCCAGCGTCTCGGCAATCGCCTTGGGCTGACCAGGCAGATTAATGATGAGGCACTTGCTTCTAACTACCGCGCATTGCCGCGACAAGATCGCAGTCGGCACGAACTTTAAGCTGATTTGCCGCATCTGCTCGCCAAAGCCCGGCATGAGCTTGTGCGCCACCGCCAGCGTGGCTTCAGGCGTGACGTCGCGCAGCGCGGGGCCAGTGCCGCCGGTGGTCAGTACCAGGCTGCAACCTGCATCCACCAGTTCGATCAATGCTGCGCTGATGCCCGCCTGCTCGTCGGGTATCAGGCGCTCTTCAAACGTCATAGGGTTCAGCAGCGCTTTGTTCAGCCAGTCTTTCAGCGCTGGCAAACCTTTGTCAACATAGACGCCGGTTGAAGCCCGGTCACTGACGGAGACGATGCCGATTTTTACCGGGTCAAAATTCAACACATCTGTCATTTTTCAGACTCTGAAGTTGCCTGCATTTGTGCCTTGACCAGCTGAAAAACCTCACGGTATGACTTGCCGTGGCGCGGTGCTTCCCCAGGCTTTTCGGGTTTGTAATCCTTGCGCGTCTGGCGAATCAGCGCACGCAGTTGCTGCGCATCGGTGGCCGGGTAATCGGTCAGCCAGGCTTGCAATGCTTCGTCATCTGCCACCAGCTTGTCGCGCCACTGCTCGGCGAGGTGCAGCTGCAGTGTCAGCTGCGCCGAGCCGTTGAGCTGCTCATTGATAGCTTCACGAATCGGATCTGCATCGAGTGGACGCATCAGCTTGCCAATGAATTGCATCTGGCGGCGGCGGCCTTCAAAGTGGGTGATTTTTTTCGCTTCCTTGATGGCGTCGAGCAGCTTGGTGGGCAGGTCAAGCCGGGCCATCAAGTCAGCGCGCAATGTCAGCAGTGCCTCGCCAAGTGCCTGCTTTTCATCGGCCTCGGCTTTCAGCATCGTCTTGCTCGGCGGGCCAACTTCTTCAAGCGCAATTTCTTCAGGTTTGACGAATCGGCCGTTAGACCAATAGCCCTTTATGGCTTTGGGCGTACCCCTGGTGTTTTTTGTATTCATAGCAACCCTTATCATAGCTACCCATATGACATCAAAAGCCTCTCAAAACACCGTTACAACCCATCAACCGCAACAAGGCTTCAGCTACAGCCGCGATTTTTTTGAGGACCTGGTTGACACTGCTTTAGCCCATGCCAAAAAACTGGGCGCCACCGATGCCGCCGCTGAAGCGTCTGAAGGATGCGGCCTGTCGGTCAGCGTGCGCAAGGGCGAGCTTGAAAACGTCGAGCGCAACCGCGACAAGTCTCTTGGCATCACCGTTTACGTTGGGCAAAAGCGCGGCAATGCAGCAACGAGCGATTTTTCAAAAGCCGCGATTCAGCAAACCGTCAAAGCCGCCTTTGACATTGCCCGCTTCACCGCTGAAGACACCGCAAGCGGCCTGCCCGCCGAACGCGATATTTCCCGCAGCTACCCAGACCTGGATCTGTTCTACCCTTGGGACATCACCAGCGAAGACGCGGCCATTTTGGCGCTGCAATGCGAAGCCGCTGCACTCGGCGTGAGCAAGCGCATCACCAACAGCGAAGGCGCGGGCGTGTCGGCCCAGCAGTCGCATTTTTTCAGTGCGCACACCAAAGGTTTTCGCGGCGGCTATGCCAGCTCACGCCATTCGATGTCAGCTTCGCCAATCGCCTCATCACCCGGCAAAAACGGCGACATGCAGCGGGACGCCTGGTACACGTCGATGCGCGACGCCAGCGACATGGCCAGCCCAGAAGCTGTGGGCCGCTACGCTGCGCAGCGCGCTTTGTCACGCCTGAAAAGCCGCAAAGTCAAAACCTGCGAATGCCCGGTGCTGTTTGAATCGCCCCTGGCCGCTGGCTTGCTGGGCAGCTTCACGCAAGCCATCAGCGGCGGCGCGCTGTACCGCAAGAGCACGTTTTTGCTTGACTCACTGGGCAAAGCAGCGTTCCCCAGCTTCATCGACATCACGGAAGACCCGTTTTTAAAGAAGGGCAAAGGCAGCGCCCCGTTTGATGAAGAAGGCGTGAAAACCCGCGCCCGCACCGTTGTCGAAGCTGGCATTGTGCAAGGCTATTTTTTAAGCACCTATTCAGCCCGCAAGCTCGGCATGCGCACCACCGGCAACGCAGGCGGCTCGCACAATCTGGTGATGAGCAGCCGCCAGACCAAGCCAGGCGACGACCTGGACAAAATGCTGAAAAAACTCGGCACCGGTTTGTTCGTCACCGAGCTGATGGGCCAGGGCGTGAACTACGTGACAGGCGACTATTCACGCGGGGCGTCAGGCTTTTGGGTGGAGAAAGGGCAAATCGCCTTCCCGGTTGAAGAGATCACCATTGCGGGCAATTTGAAAGACATGCTGATGGGGATCACTGCTGTGGGTGCAGATACGTACACCTACGGTGCGAAAACTGTGGGGTCGATTTTGGTTAGGCGGATGAAGGTGGCCGGGAGTTGAGCAACCACTGAATCAAGACGCAAAAATGCAAAATAAAGCCATAAATTTTCAACAAAAACTGAGTCTGTTCAGCGAGCAATGGTCGCCCAAAGTCATTGCTGAAATGAACGACTACCAATTCAAGCTCGGCAAGCTGGAGGGTGACTTTGTTTGGCATGATCACCCGGACACCGACGAAACTTTTATCGTCATTGAAGGCACATTGCGTATTGACTTTCGCGATGGCGCGGTGACTTTGAATGCAGGGGAAATGTTTGTGGTGCCCAAAGGTGTGGAGCACAAGCCCTTTGCTGAAAGTGAAGTGAAATTGCTATTGATTGAGCCGCGCGGTGTGGTCAATACAGGTGAAGCAGGCGGCGAAAAAACTGCGCAGAATGACGTCTGGATTTAAGGCAAAAAAGGTTAAACGCCAACTGATCCCATCGCCAGCTCACGCGGGTTATCAGTGCGCAAACTGACATCCAGCATTTCAATACCCAGCACCCGGCCCCGTTGCATCAAAATCCAGCACCACGCCAGGGCGAACTTCATCGCTTTCGGTGACTGTTCCTGCTGCCAGCGAATGTACATG
>JAYUVG010000079.1:0-3063 GCA_043754255.1 Polaromonas sp.
CCCGGAAAGACAAATGCAAAAGATTTCATAAAGGGTGTCAATCAGCGTATATATGGGTTAAAAACATGGGCTGAGCCGATTTAGAGGTAAAATATGGCTCTAGCCGGCGTATTTATTACCTATTTAGCTATAAAATTAATAGTGCAGAACCCCAGGTAAAACCACCACCCACCGCTTCAAGCATGAGTGTTTGGCCTGGTTTGACCTGCCCGTTGCGCACCGCGGTGTCCAACGCCAAGGGAATAGACGCTGCGGAGGTGTTGCCGTGCTGGTCAACCGTGACCACCACTTTATCCATACTCAGCTTGAGCTTTTTGGCGGTACTGGTCATGATGCGGATATTGGCCTGGTGCGGGATGAGCCAGTCGATATCGGCCTCTGTTTTGCCTGCTTTGGCCAAGGTGGCGCGTGCGGTTTCAGCCAAAACACCCACTGCGAGCTTGAAGACGGCCTGGCCATCCATGGTCAAAAAAGCCGAACCTTCAATCACGCCCGCCGCTACATTGCCCGGAACGCACAAAATCCCGGCATGCTTGCCATCGGCATGCAGGTCGGTGGCCAAAATGCCCGGTGTGTCGGACGCTTCCAGCACCACGGCACCCGCGCCGTCGCCAAACAGCACACAGGTGGTGCGATCCTTGAAATTCAGAATACGCGAGAACGTCTCTGCGCCAATAACCAGGGCCTTGTTGGCAGCACCCGATTGGATCATGGCGTCAGCCACCGAGAGCGCGTACACAAACCCGGTACAGACGGCCTGGATGTCAAAAGCGGCTCCGCCAGCAATGCCCAGTTTGTTTTGCAAAATGCAGGCGGTCGACGGAAACACCATGTCCGGGGTCGAGGTGGCGACGATGATGAGGTCGATGTCAGCAGCCGCCACACCGGCGGCTTCGAGTGCTTTATGTGCAGCGGCCAAGGCCAAGTCGCTGGTCATCATGCTAGCGTCGGCAAAATGACGGGCGCGGATACCCGTGCGCTCGACAATCCAGTCGTCGCTGGTTTCTATGCCTGTGGCGGCGAGTTGGGTGACCAAGTCTGCATTGGTCAAGCGCCGTGGTGGTAAATAACTGCCAGTGCCGGTAATGCGCGCATAGCGTCTATGGGCTTGGTTTGGACGCTGTGAAGAAGTTGCTTGCTGTGGAGTCATTAAGTCATTCAATAAGAGATAGTCCGCAA
Source organism: Polaromonas sp. (assembly GCA_043754255.1). Taxonomy (GTDB): domain Bacteria; phylum Pseudomonadota; class Gammaproteobacteria; order Burkholderiales; family Burkholderiaceae_C; genus Polaromonas. Next base: position 1,180 of record JAYUVG010000079.1, read on the forward strand.
AACAGCAGAATAAGCAGCACGATAAACCGCCGTTTGTGCGTTGCCCTCTATTATGCCGCTAGAGGAACGCCTCTAAAATCAAGATGCCGGTAAGGAACTGGCTGGAGGCGTTGCCATGGCCAGCAAGGGCGCGGCATGCACCAAACGGGTTTTAACGCGAGCCAACAAATCATGCTGGGCGGCATCATAAGCGCGGCTCAAGGCGTTTTCAAAGGCAAAAGCATCGGCAGAGCCGTGACTCTTGAACACCAAACCACGCAGACCCAGTAGTGCTGCACCATTGTGTCGTCTGTGGTCAAAACGATTTTTAAACGCTTTTAAGACCGAATAAGCACAAATGGCAGCAACTTTGGTGAAAATATTGCGAGAAAACTCAGCTTTCAAGAAGCTGGCAAAAATGGAAGCCAAGCCTTCGGCGGTTTTGAGGGCGACGTTGCCAACAAAGCCATCGCACACCACAATATCCACCGTGGCCTTGAAAATATCGTTGCCTTCAACGTTGCCGTAGAAGTTCAAGTCGCCAGCTTCGCCAGCGGCGCGCAGCAATTCGCCTGCTTTTTTGATGACTTCGCTGCCTTTGATAGCTTCTTCACCAATATTAAGCAAACCAACACTAGGGGACTCGTTCTCTTTGAGCGCGGCAAGCAGAGCCGAACCCATCACCGCAAATTGCAGCAAATGCTCGGCACTACAGTCCACATTGGCACCCAAATCCAGCACCAGCGTGGCTTCACCTTTGCCATTCGGGATGAAGCCCGCAATAGCTGGGCGATCAATGCCGTCTATGGTTTTGAGGACGTAGCGCGCAATCGCCATCAGGGCGCCAGTGTTGCCTGCAGACACGGCGGCTTGCGCAGCGCCTGTCTTGACCTGATTGATGGCGACCCGCATGGACGAGTCTTTTTTCTTACGCAAGGCAATCTCAAGCGGGTCATCCATCCCGACCACTTCGCTGGCGGCAACGATGCTGGCGCGCGGATGCGAAAAACCAGCCAAAGCGGCGGGCAAGCCCACCATCAGCAATTCGGCGTCAGGGTGTTTATCAAGAAATTGACGACAGGCCACCACGGTAACAATGGGGCCATGGTCGCCGCCCATGCAATCGACTGCGAGCTTAATCATGTTTTATCGTGATGCGCGACTGCAAGGACGCGGGCAGATAAATCAACAAACAACTGCTTGTTGATGGATGCAGACTTCAAGGCAACTTGCAGCGCACATGGTGCGCAATGCCTGAAGCGCATTCAATGCCCTGTTTTAAATTTATTCAGCGGTGTCAGCTTTGTTTTTCAACACTTGGCGACCACGGTAAAAACCGTTTGGGCTGATGTGGTGACGCAAATGGGTCTCACCGGTTGTCGGCTCGACAGCGATGCCTGGAACGACCAATGCGTTGTGTGAACGGTGCATACCGCGCTTGGACGGTGATTTTTTGTTTTGTTGAACGGCCATGATTGGCTCCTATAGCGTGATTAAGCTGTGCAAATACAGCAAATACAGAAAAGCAAACGTAGCAAAACTAAACTTGCCACATAAAACTAGCCAGCGCCTATGAAATGCGCCAAGCCTTCCATTATAGCCGAAAGCGGCTTTTAACCCAACTTTTTGCTTTTCAAGGCTCCCAGCACGGCAAATGGATTGGGTTTATCGCCCCCAGCGCCATCAAAATCTTCGTCTGCCACGGCCATTTTAGGCTGAACGGGGCACACCTCGTGGCGTGGCACCAGCGGCAAAGCCATCAACAACTCGTCCTCGATCAGCGCCATCAGGTTGAATTCGCGGCTCAACGCCAGCACATCCTCCTCACATTCGTCGTCCTGCGCCTCGGCGGTTGCTTCATCTGCCACAAAACGGTAGGCGCGGTCCACATCCAAGGTCAAATCA
>JAYUVG010000080.1:0-8835 GCA_043754255.1 Polaromonas sp.
GGTGGCGCGGGTGGCGTGTCTACCGCTGCTGATTACATGCGCTTTGCAGTGATGATGCAACGCGGCGGTGAACTCGACGGACGCCGTGTTTTGAGCCCGGCCACCGTCAGCCTGATGACGTCAGACCATTTGGGCAGCAAAGTTGCGATGACCCCACTGAGCCCGGGCGAGGTGTTGATGGGCGTGCCTGGCTACACGTTTGGCCTTGGTTTTATGGTCAGGCAGGGTGCTGGGATTGCCGGTGTGCCGGGCTCTGAAGGCGAATACATGTGGGCTGGCGCTGGCGGTACGTTCTTTTGGGTAGACCCCAAGCAAAACCTCGCAGTGGTCATGATGTCGCAGTCACCAGGCCCCAGCCGGGGCGGGTATCGCCGCATGATCAAGCAGCTGGTGTACGCTGCGATTGAAAAGTAAAACAGTCAAGCTGCCTGCAAATCGCTGGCTGCACGCAATCGTGCTGCCAGCGTTTTTTTTGGCTTGAAAAAATTCTGTAGAAGTACCAGTTGCTATTAATTCAGGAGCTGCTTGCGCGCATTTTATGCGGGCTAGGAGCCAGAATCGATCAAAAATCGGGGCATTTCAACGCGGAGAAGAGGAGTACGCGGAGGATGCGAAGAGAAATTTTGTTGGTGAGGGGAGAGGCGCATTTTTTTAAATCCGCTCCGCGTCCTCCGCGCTCTCATGTCTTCTCCGCGTTGAAAATTGTTTTAAACCTCTCTGCGCAAAGCCGGGAACAAGATCACATCGCGAATGCTGGCGCTGTCCGTCAGCAGCATCATCAGCCGGTCAATACCCACGCCGCAGCCACCGGTGGGCGGCATGCCGTATTCAAGGGCGCGCACAAAGTCGTGGTCGTAAAACATGGCTTCGTCGTCGCCGCTGTCTTTGGCCGCGACTTGCGCGTTAAAGCGGGCAGCTTGCTCCTGTGCGTCGTTCAGCTCACTAAAGCCATTGCCAAACTCGCGGCCGGTGATGTACAGCTCAAAGCGCTCGGTGACTTCAGGCCGTGCGTCGTTGGCGCGTGCCAGTGGCGATATCTCGGTCGGGTGCTCCATGATGAAGGTCGGCTGCCAGAGCTTTTCTTCCACCGTTTCTTCAAAGTACATGACTTGCAGGCTGGCCAGTGATCGGGTACTCAGGCGGTCTTTTTGCTCGTTAAAACCGAGCTTTTTCAGTTTGTCGGTCAGCCACACGGCATCGTCAACGCCTGCATCCACTCCTAATGCCGAATCGGTGTGCTTCAAAATCGCTTCACGTATCGTCAGGCGCTCAAACGGCTGGCTTAAATTGACGGGCTTGTTTGCATAACTCAACTGCAGTGAGCCACAAATCTTTTGCGCCACATCGCGAATCAGCGCTTCGGTAAACGTCATCAAGTCCTCGTAATTCCACCACGCGGCATAAAACTCCATCATCGTGAATTCAGGGTTATGCCGAACGCTGATGCCTTCGTTGCGGTAGCTGCGGTTGATTTCAAACACGCGCTCAAAGCCGCCCACAATCAGCCGCTTCAAATACAGCTCTGGCGCGATGCGCAAAAACATTTCCTGGTCAAGTGCGTTGTGGTGTGTTTTAAAAGGTTTGGCATTGGCACCGCCGGGAATCGGGTGCAGCATCGGCGTTTCAACTTCCAAAAAGTCATGTGCCACCATAAATTCACGAATGCTGCTGACCGCCTTGCTGCGCGCCACAAAGCGGGCTCTAGCTGATTCGTCAGTGATCAAGTCTACATAGCGCTGGCGGTATTTGACTTCCTGGTCGGCCATGCCGTGAAACTTGTCGGGCAGTGGCCGCAGGCTTTTGGTGACCAGGCGAATGGCCGTGGCGTGAATCGACAGCTCGCCGGTTTTGGTTTTAAACAGCGTGCCAGTGGCCCACACAATATCGCCCAAATCCCAATGCTTGAAAGCGTTGTGAACATCTTCACCCACGCCTTCGTTGTTGATGTAGACCTGAATGCGGCCACCCGATGGGCCAAACGATGCGTCTTGCAGCGTGGCAAAGCTGGCCTTGCCCATCACGCGCTTGAGCATCATGCGGCCTGCCACACTGACGGTAATCGCCAAGGGCTCCAGCTCTTCTTTTGTTTTACTGTCGTATTGGGCAAACAGCGCTTCAGCCCGGTGCTGGGGCTTGATGTCGTTGGGAAAAGCGATACCTGCTGCGCGCAGGGCAGCCAGCTTGTCACGCCGTTCGACCATTAACTGGTTTTCATCTTGGGGAGCAGCCGTTGGCAAAAGGGTAGGCATTGGTTGGGCGGTCATGTTGCTGTCAGTTGTGCAATAAACCCATGATTTTAAGTTTTTACTGTGCCTGCTGGCTGGTTGTGTCCGCTTGAGGCAATTCAGGCCTTGATAATCCATGCCATGTACTTGCGCGCTGGCGTTTTTTCACTGGGTTTGTTGCTGCTGAGCCGCGTGCTGGGCCTGCTGCGCGAATCTGCGCAAGCTGCTGCTTTTGGCGCTACCGCCATGGGCGACGCGGTGATTGTGATGTTTACGCTGCCTGATCTGCTGGTGGGCATTTTGGTCAGCGGGGCTTTGGCCTATGTGCTGCTGCCGGTGTGGGCGCAGCAAACCGAAAGTGAAAAGGCAGCAGGGCAAAAAAAAATAGCGTTTGCACTGGTATCGGCTGGGGTGTTGCTTGGCGCACTGGTCTGGCTTTTCAGGGGCGTGTTGGTACAGGTACTGGCACCTGGCCTGGCAGGTGAATTGAGAGTTGCCAGCGCCCAGGCGCTGGGCTGGAGCGCAGCGGTTTTGCCGCTGGCCCTGCTGGCAGCACTGTGGGTAACGCGCCTGCAACACGAGCGTGATTTCGTCGGCATGTATGCCGGTAGTCTGATTGTCAATCTGGCGCTGGTTGGCGGGCTGCTTGCAGTGGTTAAAACCGCCGCACCCCAGATCACTGCTTTAAATCTGTTGGGTATTTGTCTGGTGATAGCCATGCTGGGGCGGCTGGCCTGGCTGGCCTGGCGTTTGCCAGCCCGTCCCCAGCTAAATCCTGCTGCACAGGCCACCCCGCTGCCACCAGCCAGCGTATGGCTATGGGCAGCGCTGTCGTCGGGCTTGCTGTTGGTGTTTCCATTGGTGGCTCGCAGTTTTGCATCCGGTGCAGGCGAAGGCGCTTTGGCCAGTTTTAACTATGCGTGGAAGCTGATTGAATTGCCACTGGTGCTGGCAGTGCAGCTGGTGGCCAGTCTGGCTTTCCCGGCGATTGCCCGTACCCTGGCAGGCACAACCGAGCGTCTAAAAGCAGTGAGCCTGGCTTTTTTGATTGCCTGGACTTTGGCCTGCGCAGCCGTTGCTGTAGTGGCAACTTTTTCATTGCCCCTTGCCAGCGTGCTGTTCGGCTGGGGGCGCATGAGCGCTAGCGGGCTAGAAGTTATCTCGCAGTGGAGCGCGATTGGCGTATGGTCGCTGCTGCCGCAGGCAGTCATGTCTGTGCTGCTGACAGTGATGGCCACCCACGGGCGCATGCAGGCAGCGGTTTGGGTGCTTGCAGCTGGGCTGGCGGTGCTTTTGTTGACGGGCTGGTTAGGCCAGTTGACAGGCGCTGGCGTGATGTGGCTGCTCAATGGCGTGTTTGCCGGTATGGCGCTGGTGCTGATGGCGCTGGAGCACCGAAATATACGGGCAGGTTTTCCCTACCTGGCGTGTTCGATGCCGCTGCTCGTTTGCGCCGCGTTGGTGGCATCCAGGCCATTGTTTTTAAATTTTGGTTTGGCATTGACGCTTGTTTTTTGCGTGGTTTTCGGCTTGCTGGTCATCACCAGCTCAGTTGTGGCCAGCCCTGTCCTGCGCAGTCTGTTGCGCAATAAATTCAATCAAAAATCTGTTGCCTTCTAGCCCCAGCCATGCCCCCATTTACAAGTACCATCAACCGCCATGATTGACCTGCTGACCATTACCAACCTGCCCGAGCTGGCCGCCAGATGTGACCCGATGCCCGGCATGCGGCTGTTTGTTGACCTGGAACGCAATGGCAAAGCAGAGCGCCAGAAGGGATTCAACACGTTTATCAGCTCCCATCAGATGGACGATGTAGGGCGCATCAAAGCAGTGCTCAAGCAATCAAAATTAATGGTGCGGGTCAATCCCTGCCAGCTTGAGAATCTTGATGCCAGCAGAGCAGAAGTTGAAGCTGCGATAGAACAAGGCGCCGACATGCTGATGCTGCCGATGTTTAACAATCGGGACGAGTTGAGCGCGTTCTCACGCATGGTGGCGGGCCGCGTGCCCATCGTGCCGCTGCTGGAGACAATCGACGCGCTGCGCACGCTCGACAGCTGGATTGACACACCAGGCTTATATGAAGTTTTTGTCGGGCTCAATGATTTGCACCTGGCAATGGGTTGCAATTTCATGTTTGAGCCGTTGTTGATGGGCCATGTTGAGGGGGTTGGCAAAGCAGCAAAGGCGCGTGGCCTGCGCTTTGGTTTTGGCGGTATTGCACGGCTGGACGAGGGGCAATTACCTGGCAGGAAAGTGTTGGCAGAGCATGTCCGGCTGGGCTCAAGTGCCGTTATTTTGTCGCGTACCTTTAACCGACTGGATGCCAACGAAGCGGGCGAATCGTTTGAGCAAGCTGTTGCAAGCTTGCGCTTGACGGAGCAAGAGCTGGCGTTAAGAAACCCCGAGCAGGTTGAGCTTGACAAACAGCGCACCTACAGCCTGATTGCCGGATTCGCCAAGATCGCAAAACTGTCTGCATGAAACGCCTGACAGATATTATTTTGAGCATGGCAGCTTTGGTGTTGCTTTGCCCGGTGCTGCTGCTGGCTGCTCTGGCAGTAGCGTTTGACAGCGGTTTACCGATACTTTTCAGGCAGACCCGGGTGGGTTTGGATGGGCGTGAATTTGGCATGTTCAAATTCAGAAGCATGACCAAAAACGCAGCGTCCACGGGCCCCTATTTCACCGATACAAATGATGCCCGCATCACGCGGGTTGGCCGATTCATCAGGCGCACCAGCATTGATGAATTGCCGCAAATCATCAACGTGCTGCTGGGTGACATGAGTCTGGTCGGCCCCCGGCCGGATGTGCCGGTTCAAAAGTCTTTGTATGCACCAAGTGACTGGGCGCGCCGCTGTAGCGTGCGGCCGGGTATCACCGGGCTGGCCCAGGCTTTGATTCGTTCGACCGGCACACCTCAAGACCGCCTGGATATGGACTTGCGATATGTCAGCGAGCAAAGCATGCCGCTGGACCTAAAAATCATGTGGCTGACGCTGGCCCGCCTGAGCGGAAAAGGCAGCAACTGATGTGCGGCATTTTTGGCTACTACAGCAGGAGCCGCATGGCGCTTGCAGATGCTGACCTGGAGCTGATGGCACAAAAACTGGTGCACCGCGGGCCTGACGACCAGGGCATTTGGCACCAGCCGCAGCGCGGCGTGGGCATAGGCAACCGGCGTTTGTCCATCATTGACATTGGCGGCGGGCATCAGCCTTTTGTCAGCGACGACGGCAAGATAGCTGTGGTGCAAAACGGCGAGATTTTCAATTTTGTAGAACTGGCCAATGACCTGCGCGCGCAAGGTGTGCAGCTTAAAACCGCGTCTGACACCGAAGTCATTTTGCGACTGTACGAGCGTGAGGGCATCGGCTTTGTCAGCAAACTGAACGGCATGTTTGCCATTGCCATTGATGACGCGCACCACGATGCCTTGTACCTGGTGCGCGACCGCATCGGTGTCAAGCCGCTGTATGTGCTGGACGATGGGCAGAGGGTGCTTTTTGCCTCAGAAATCAAGTCAATACTGCCTGTAGCCAACGTAAAGTGCGCGCAAGCAGCTATTGATTTAGTAGCAATTCACCATTACCTGACGTTCAACTACATACCTGCACCGTGGACAATTTACGAAAACATCAAGCACGTGATGCCCGGCACGTGGATGAAATTTAGCAGGGGTGGTGTTCAAACCCATCGCTGGTGGAGCCTTGCTGATCAACGCGAAAAAGATTTCAGTTATGACGCCTGGGCCGATGAGTTCATGGCGATTTTGGACGACGCCACCCGCATTCGCCTGCGTGCCGATGTGCCGTTTGGCGCGTTTTTGTCAGGCGGGGTTGACAGCAGCACCATCGTTGGCCTGATGGCGCAGCACGTCAGCCGCCCGGTTAAAACGTTCTGCATTGGCTTTGAAGACCCACGCTACGATGAATCTGCATTTGCCCTGCAAGCTGCGCAGCGTTTTGGCTGCGACCACACCATGGAAGTGGCCGAGTTGAACATGTTGGGCCAGTGGCCCAGGGTGCTGTACCACCTGGACCAGCCGCATGGCGATGCGTCTTTCATGCCAACGCTTCGAGTCAGTGAGCTGGCTGCCAAACAGGTCAAGGTTGTACTGACAGGAGACGGCGGCGATGAGCTGTTTGCAGGTTATGACAAATACGCAGCTTTTTTTGCGCGACCCGATGCACAGACGTTGCCGGTTGATCACTTTCAGCGCCAATATTTCGATTCGATTTCGCTGTTCACACCCAGCGCAAAAAACGCGCTCTACCAGCCGCAGGTGCGCCAGCAACTTGAGGGCATCGACAGCTTTGAGCAAGCCGCCAAACCGTGGTTTGACGAGGCGCACCATTTTGACCGCGTCAATCAGGCGCTGTATCTGGACATGCAGCTGCTGCTCAGTGGCAACAACCTGGTCAAGCCAGACCGCATGGGCATGGCGGTCAGCATCGAAGCACGCACGCCGTTTCTGGACTACCGGATGATGGAGTTTGCTTTCTCTTCGCGTGGCACTACCAAACTGTCTGCCCAAGGCGACAAAAAACACTGGTTTAAAAAAGCCTCTGCACCGCTGATTGGGCAAGACCTGGCGCACCGCAAAAAGCAGATGTTTACCGTGCCAGTGGGCGACTGGTTCAAGGGAGCGAGGTACCCGTGGCTCAAAAACACGCTACAAAAAAGTGAGCTGCTTGCGCGCATAACATGCTGGCCAGAGGTCGATTTGATGCTCGAAAAGCATAAATCAGGCGCTGTGAACTACACCCGCGAGCTGCGGGCGCTGGCTGCCCTGGCATTGTGGGATGAAGGACGGCATTCGTTTTGACAACGCCTGTTGTAAAAAAAGTTCTTTTCGTCACCTACGGTAGCGGCCATGTCCGCATGGTGGTTCCTGTCGCCAAGGCTTTGGCGCAGTCGGGGCTTGCGCAGCCGCTGATACTGGCACTGACAACAGCAGCCCCGGTTGTACAGGATGCAGGGCTGGAACTTTTGCAATTCAAAGACTTTCTTGTCAGCAACGATGCGGCTGACCAGGCTGCAATGGCGCATGGACAGCGCCTGATGCGCGCCATGTCTGGCCCCATCGCGGACCCTGATGAGACCGCCGCTTACCTTGGGCTTTCATATCAGGAGCTTCTTGATTCGGCTGGTCCGCAGGAGGCAGAGCGCCAGTACCAGCGGGATGGCCGCCAGGCATTTTTACCACTGGCTACCCTGCGGCGAATTGTTGAAAAGGTTGCGCCGTCATTGGTGGTGGCCACCAACTCTCCGCGCGCCGAACGGGCTGCCATCATGGCAGCAGGTTCGCTTGGCATACCCTCAATTTGTCTGGTGGATCTTTTTTGCCTTGACGAAGTGAAATGGATTGGCGAGCCGGGTTATGCCAACAAAGTGTGTGTTCTCAATGCTTCAGTCAAAGATTTTCTGTTGTCTGCTGGGCGCACAGATGCTGAAGTGGTGGTAACTGGCAATCCTGCTTTCGATGAACTGGCAGACCCGCAACACGTTGCCGCGGGTGCGCAGTTGCGACAAGACCATCATTGGGGCGGCAAGCATGTTTTGCTGTGGCCAACACAGGTCGAGCCTTCTTATCACCCTTTTAACGGCACACCTGGAGATGCCGGTTTGCCTGCACGTGCCTTAAAGCAATTGATGGACTGGGTACTGGCTAGAGGCGATTGCGTCTTGTGCATACGCCCCCGTGCTGGCCTAGCGCCATTGGCGTTGCCAGACGATCCGCGTGTTGTTGTCATGGGGCAAGATGTTGAACTGCCCGCGCTTTTGCAGGCGGTTGATGTGGTGGTCACCCTCAATTCAACCGTGGGGCTTCAGGGTCATCTGGCTGGCACCCGGCTGGTTCAGATTTTGGGCTCGGTTTTTGACCACGCCGTGCCCTTTAAACGTTACGGCATGGCCGACGAGGCGGTCGCGCTTGATGGTCTGGCTGCAGCGCTCGAGCGCTGCATTGGGCTGGCACGCAACCCGGCAAATCAGCTTCAAAAAAATGCCACTAGCAACGTGCTGGAGGTGATTCGTGGATTCTTATAATCAAGGCCATCGGCAAGCGCGCAACCAATCGGCAGCTGGCCTATTTTTTAAATTCTTTTCCCATGTCACTTATTAAAAATCCAGCTGCAATTGATTTGGGTCTGTTTTCGGCGAATGACGACGAGGTACAGGTCAAATACGGTCTTCCAAAATACGTCCATTTTTGCAAGCAATGCGTTATCTCCAACCAAAGGCCCAATTCCGCGGTTGAGTACGAGCACACCAAGGCCAGCAAAAAAGCGACCATTAACTTCGACGACGAGGGTGTTTGCGATGCGTGCCGCTTTGCCGAGCAAAAGCACGGCACCATCAACTGGAAAGACCGTGAAGACCAGCTGGCAGTGCTCTGCGACAAGTTTCGCAGCAAGTCGGGTTACGACTGCTTGCTACCAGGCTCGGGCGGCAAAGACAGCTTTTTTGCTTCGCATGTGCTGAAAACCCGCTTTAACATGCACCCGCTGACGGTGACATGGGCACCGCATATTTACACCGACTGGGGCCGTAAAAATTTTGATTCGTGGCTGCATGCCGGGTTTGACAACTACCTGATGAC
>JAYUVG010000081.1:0-6312 GCA_043754255.1 Polaromonas sp.
TCATGGTGCATCTTTAAGACTGGCTGGTCAAAAAGCCGCCATCCTATGCCTCTTGAGCCATCCCGTTTTGCTTGCGTGCACTTTGTTCTTGAATTCACCATCAATATTTAGCGCCTTGAAACCAATAAACCCGTCATACCCGCGAAGGCGGGTATCCAGCGCGGTGTTGGCGTTATTTGCAGCGCAAAAACCGGACTGGATTCCCGCCTTCGCAGGGAAAATCCGTGAAGTGGCGACCGTTATGTAAAAACCTGCAGTACGCAGTGCAACGCCATGTTGCACTTGAGCCAAAGCAGACCAATCACGCAGCAGCGACAATCAACACACTATGACTGAAGACCTGAACCGACAACAAGAACTCAAAAAAATGACGCTGTGCGACGCTTGCGCAGGCATTCAGCGCAACTGGCGGCGCGCACCCGGCCATGCCGAGCTGGAGCAAGGCAGCAACCGGCAAGAGGACATGCGAGCCGACCGCTACAGCAATCACAAACACGATCTGGTCACCATCACCCGGTACAGCTGCGCGCGCTGCGGCACCGCCTGGGAGTATGAAAACAACAAGGCCAACCAGAAAGCGGGCTGGTCGGTGGTGGGGCGGTAATTCGGAAGGTTAAGTCAAAAAACCGATTTGCGAGTGCTTTAGACGACGGTGTTTAGTAGAGTTAAAGTGAAGCTTGAAGTTAAGAGTAGCAACTCAAGGCGCGACGCAGATATCTCTAGGCATTTCGATTTTTTCAGGCTTGGTAAAAAGCTCCTTAGAAAAATCAAACAGCCGAGATTCTGAAAAATCCTTCAACAGGCGAGTGGCTGACCCATCGACAAAAGCTGTGTCAGTATCACGGCCTAGCGACGCGGTCGTTTCGAAAATCGGGGTCATGCCCTCAGGCGGAAACAGCCGTACACGATAGTCAAAGTAGGTTCTTCGCTGTTTGACGAAACCTGCCGGTTGCATCTGGATTGTTACAGGCACCAAAGTTAATCTGTACGCTTGAACGTCTTGCTGCTTGCTAGCCAAAGCAGCAGCTAAAGATAAATGACCACCGCCATATTTGGTGGGAAGCCCAGCTTTGCTGAACAACTCAGACATACTTTCCGCAATCCACTTGGCGCACAGCGGCTGCCTCATTCCTGATAGTGCTATTTTTTCACTGTTGATTGCATCACTGAGCAGTGGAGGTTCTACAAACAAAAGAACCATCGTCTCAACTGCCGGATCAGGAGTTTGAGCGAGCCGCCACGACGGAAGCTCAGCAACACCGGCAAACAAGTGACCTGAAAACGCAACCAGTGCCAGGCCTCCCGCGCTTTTTTTAGACCAGTTTAAATTTGAGGCTTTTCTAAGCAACCACATTTGAATCCTTTACTCCATGCTTGTCGATATGCCAGTCTTTCACTGGGTGATTGATCGCAATGCAGCAGTTTGAATCTCTTTTACTCGTTCGGTTGTAAACGGGTGACCAGACATGACATTGTCTAAAGCGTTGGCAATATATTGCCCCGTCCATATGCTCGTACCACTTCGGCTGTCCACCAAATTGGCATTGATAAAAATATTTATCACGTTGTGCCCCGGCTGCGAGGATTGTTGGAATTGGACAGCGTTAAATATTAAAACGTATCGAAGACCTGTACTATCCCGAAGCACATTTGCGATATCCTTCTGGCTATCAACTGCATAAGTTGCACCAGTTAAGTTAAATTGTTTTAAAAGCGGGCCTCCCTCGTTTTTAAAATACTGCGCGATTTGCGTATAACCAAATTTCAGGGCTAATGGAGGGAGGCCACCACCCCCCAAAGAAGTTGGCGCATATGGGCCTGCACTGCGGGCTTTGGTGGTCCAGTCATCGTTCACACCACTTACCCAAACTATAGAAAGCTGCGAAATTTTTTCGTTCGGTTTTTTTATCCAGACTCCCTCGCGCGCAACTACAGGCGAGAACGCACAAGCCGCGAGAAATAAAACAATAGCAGTCGAAAAAAACATTTTGAAATTTGTCTTCACTTGTCTTCCTTGGGTTGCAGCTGTAGCGAAGAATGATAAAGGAAGCATCAGCGAATAAACAATGTTCTACCCGGCAACAGAAATCGACATTGCCGAGATTTCTTTCGCAGGTTGACGAATTTGGCTTTGGCAATACTGCTGACAGCGATGTCCCTGCTCTTGCACTAGATCCAAGCTCAAATACGTACTGGTCTGATTTAACTAAATCTAACGGTTGATTTCATTTTAAAAAAGCGATGATTAAAAACTTCCCTCAACACAAACTGCTTGTCGCAATTTAAATTGGTAACTCAAGGCTCAAATTTGCTTGATCGCTGCAAGATTTCTGTCGCCGTGCGAATGAGGGACTTCACAAACGAGGCACTTTTCACGAATGTTTCTGGCTATAAAGTAACAAAACTCTTCGGGCATATTTTTCAGTTTTGCCTGAAAATGCGTTGTGTCATTTAAATCAGGCGCCGCTTTGCTGTAAGCACCAAACCTGCATCGCTGAGCAATACTAAATTTGAGGCCGCATGTGATGCGCGTTTTACATTCACCTCAACATTGCACGTTTTGAGCAAAAATGCAAACAAAGGATTCGCTATGACACCTTGCAAGCCAATTAGCCGCCAGTGGGCATTAGCTGTACTGATGCTGAGTTTAAATTTCGGCATGCTGCCACCGGTACTTGCTCAAAGACAATTGCCCAGTTACCAAACTGTTGGCCCGTCACGCGACGGCATCGGCAAGGTCTACATGGGCCGCGAGATTGCAGGCGTGATGGGCTGGCAAGGCGCTGCATGGCTGGAGCGTGATGAACGCGAGAAGGAAGAGCGCGGTGATTTGCTGCTGCGTGAACTTGGCTTGAAGCCCGGCATGGTTGTGGCTGACATTGGTGCGGGCACTGGCTACTACGCACGGCGAATAGCGCCGCTTGTGGGCTCAGGTGGTTCGGGCGGCGTGGTGTACGCCACTGATGTGCAGCCAGAGATGATGAAGATGCTTGAAGACGGCGCTAAAAAGGCTGGCTTGAACAACATCAAACCGGTTCTGGGCAGTCTGCAAAGCGTCAACCTGCCCGATGCGAGTATTGACCTGGCCATCATGGTCGATGTCTACCACGAGCTTGAGTTTCCGTTTGAAGTGATCGAAAGTCTGGTGCGCGCACTCAAACCCGGCGGGCGGATTGCATACGTCGAATACCGGTTGGAAGACCCGCGCGTACCGATCAAAACGTTGCACAAAATGAGCGAGGCGCAGGTTCGCAAAGAAGCTGCTGCACATGCGCTGGTGTGGGAGCGCACCGCCAGCACACTGCCGTGGCAGCACGTGGTGATCTTCAGGAAGAAGTAGTCAGCTGCTATTATTTCAGGAGCTGCTTGCGCGCATATTACGCTGGCTAGAGGCCTATTTGGCACTTAAAAGCACTGCAAAATGCCGGCTTTATTGAAAAATCCGGTTGATCTCTGCTTCATCTAAAACAGCAAAAACCGTGTTGTGCTGCTCAGTCAAAGGCCCACCGCCAGGCACAACTTGCCCCGCATAGTCGTAGCCAATCGCCTTGAATTTCCAAACCACACCGATCAGTTTTAAATTGCCAACATGCAGGCCAGCGTTGGTCAACACCCGGCACACGCCTGGGCTTGCTGGTTGGAGTTTAAAAATTGAATTCATGCAGCATTCAATATAGCCGGATTGCAACACGACAATCACATGATGAGCCTGCGACCCATTACCTTGACTGGCAAAAGCATTCGCCTTGAGCCGATGGCTATTGCGCATGTATCTGCTTTAACGCAATCTGGTTTGCACCCAGCGCTGTGGCACTTGCAACCTGCGCCGGTGACCACTGAAGCTGACATGCACCGCTATGTGCAGGAAGCGCTAGATGACCAGCAGCGCGGCATCGGTTTGCCTTTTGTCACTGTCGATGTGGCAACCAACACGGTGATTGGCAGCACGCGGTACATGGACATTGCGCTGCAGCACTTTCGGCTGGAAGTTGGTGCGACCTGGCTGAGCCCAACGCACCAGCGCAGCCGGGCCAACACTGAAGCCAAGTTACTGCTGCTTGGGCATGCGTTTGAATGCCTGGGCATCAATCGTGTGGTGTTTAAAACCGAAGCGCTAAATGAGCAGTCGCGCAAGGCGCTGGCGCGGATTGGCGCTGTTGAAGAAGGCATGTTCAGGCAGCATCTGTACACCTCATCCGGCCGCGCACGCGACATGGTTTACTTTTCAATTCTTGAAAATGAATGGCTTGGGGTGAAGGCCGCGTTGACAAACCGCCTCGCGCAATAGCCCAAACGGGCGCAGTTTTTTTAACTGCATTGGACTACATGCATGCATCACTTTGTACGATCTCAACCTCGCTTGTGTATACGCCAACAAATCTACACTGCCAATAATCATGGCAGAAGACTCCAACGACAACATGCAGCTGCGCGCCAGATTTGGCGACAAAATTCTTGCGCGGCTGGGTGTGCACCCTGACGTCGTCAAGTTGGGGCTGGTCAGCTTTTTAACGGATTTAAGCTCGGAAATGATTTTTTCGGTCTTCGCGATCTTTTTCACCACGGTTGCTGGGGCGTCTGCCGCGCTGCTGGGCCTGGTGGAAGGGCTGGCCGACTTATCGGCTTCGTCGCTTAACTATTACGCGGGCTGGCTGTCTGACCGCAGCGGCAAGCGCAAGGTATTTACGCTGGCGGGTTACGGCTTTTCAACGCTGGCCAAAGTGATTTTGCTGATCAGCAGCAGCATCACGGGCCTGACTATTTTCAGGGTGATTGAGCGGCTGGGCAAAGGCTTTCGCGGCCCACCACGTGATGCGTGGCTGGCCAGCGTGACTGACAAGGCCAGCCGCGGCTATGCCTTTGGCGTACACAAGGCGCTCGACAAATCGGGCGCGGTGCTGGGGCCGCTTATTGCTTACGGCTTGCTGCGCTGGCTGGGCGATGGGGCTGACACCTATCGCATTTTGTTTTGGGTAGCGCTGGTGCCGGCTTTGCTGGCGGTGGTGGCGCTGGCTTTGATGAAGGATCAACCAGCGCCCGAGCGCTCGCGCGAAAACTTGTTTGACACCATCAAGCTGTTGAGCCCGGCTTTTAAACGCTATTTACTGACAGCGGGCGTTTTCTCACTGGCTTATTTCAGCTTTGGTTTTCTGCTGCTGCGGGCACACAGCGTAGGCTTTTCAGTCACTGACATCGTGCTGCTGTATGCGCTGTTTAATATTTCTTGTGTGATTGCGTCGCCATTGATTGGCCGCTTGAGTGACAGCGTGGGCAGGCCGCGCATGATCATGCTGGGCTACGGTACCTATGCCGTGATGAGCCTGGGCTTTGCCTTTGCCAGCGCCAAGTGGCAGGTGCTGGTGCTGTTTGTGCTGTACGGCTTTTTTTATGCGATTGACGAGGCGCAAAACAAGGCCTTCATCGCCGACATGCAACCCGAGCGACGCGCTTCAGCGATGGGCTTGTACAACCTGGTGACAGGCGTGGTGTATTTACCTGCGTCGCTGATAGCTGGTGCGCTGTGGCTGCTGAATCCGGCCAGTGCATTTTTGCTGGCCGCAGCGGCGGCATAGCTTGCACTTGGCATGTTTGCGGTGATGCGACCAGATCGCCAGCGTTGACATTGTTGGCGCAATAAAAAAGCGCCCGAAGGCGCTTTTTTATTGCGGCGGCTGCGTTTACCTGGCAACCACGCGAACCATCTCCAGGCACTTGTTGGAGTAGCCCCATTCGTTGTCGTACCAGGCGATGATTTGACGAAGGTGCTGTCGAGCGCAATCGATGCATCGGCATCAAAAATCGAGGTGCGGGTGTCGCCGCGGAAGTCGGTGGCAACAACCTTGTCTTCGGTGTAACCCAAAATTCCTTTGAGGGCGCCCTGGCTTTGCGCCTTCATTTCGGCACAAATCTCGGCCATGGTGGCAGCGCTGTTCAGCTCGCAAGTCAAGTCCACCACCGACACATCGGACGTTGGTACGCGAAACGACATGCCGGTCAGCTTTTTGTTCAGCTCAGGAATCACCACGCCTACCGCTTTGGCTGCGCCAGTAGATGAAGGAATGATGTTTTCCAGAATGCCGCGCCCGCCGCGCCAGTCTTTGTTGCTCGGGCCGTCGACTGTTTTTTGCGTGGCAGTGGCAGCATGAACTGTCGTCATCAGGCCGCGCTTGATGCCCCATTTATCGTTCAGCACCTTGGCTACCGGGGCCAGACAGTTGGTGGTGCACGATGCGTTGGAAATAATTGCCTGGCCCGCATAAGTTTTGTCGTTCACGCCGAAGACAAACATCGGTGTGTCGTCTTTTGACGGGG
>JAYUVG010000082.1:0-12809 GCA_043754255.1 Polaromonas sp.
AAGGCCACGCACTTCATTGAGCTGTGCTGCCAGCGCAAGATTCCGCTGGTTTTTTTGCAGAACATCACCGGCTTTATGGTCGGCCGCAAATATGAAAACGAAGGCATCGCCCGCAACGGCGCCAAGATGGTCACCGCCGTGGCAACCGCAGCAGTACCCAAATTCACCATCATCATTGGCGGCAGCTACGGCGCAGGCAACTACGGCATGTGCGGCCGGGCGTTTTCACCGCGCTTTTTGTGGATGTGGCCGAATGCGCGTATTTGCGTGATGGGTGGCGAGCAGGCTGCAGGCGTGCTGGCAACCGTCAAGCGCGACGGCATTGAGGGGCGGGGCGGGCAGTGGAGCGCCGCTGAAGAAGCTGCATTCAAGCAGCCAATTCTCGACCAGTTTGCCCACCAGTCGCACCCCTACTATTCAAGCGCCCGATTGTGGGACGACGGCGTGATAGACCCGGCAGACACACGGCGTGTGTTGGCGCTTGGGTTGTCGGCTGCGCAAAACCGGCCGATACCGGAAACTAAGTTTGGTGTTTTCAGAATGTGACGCGACATGAACAACATCTACACCACCCCCGAGCACGAACTGCTGCGAAGCCAAGTCAACCGCTTCATTACCCGTGAAGTAGAGCCGTATGCAGCCGCATGGGAAGAAGCCGGCTGCGTGCCGCGCGAAGTGCTGCGCAAGATGGGCGATGCGGGGCTGCTGGGGCTGATGTATGAGTCTGAATACGGTGGTGCTGAAGCCAGCGCGCTGACCAATCTGGTGTTTGCCGAGGCGCTGAGCCAGTCCACCTTTGGCGGCTTCATCATCACGGTGCTGGTGCACACTGACATGGCCAGCCCGCACCTGCATCATGCGGGCAATGCGGCGCAGAAGGCAAAATATTTACCGGGTGTTATCAAAGGCGAGCTGATCACCGCAGTGGCCATCAGCGAGGCAGGTGCAGGCTCTGACGTGGCGGGTATGCGCACCACAGCCAGACGCGATGGTGATGAGTGGGTCATTAACGGCACCAAGATGTTCATCACCAACGGCGTGCATGCCAACGTGTATTTTGTAGCGGCCAAAACCGGGACAGCGCGGCATGACATGAGTATGTTTATTGTTGAAAAAGGCACGCCTGGTTTTACCGTGGGCCGCGCGCTTAAAAAGACCGGCTGGCTGTCGTCTGACACGGCTGAATTGATTTTCGACAACGTGCGCATACCGGCTGGCAACCTGCTGGGTGAAGAGGGCAAGGGCTTTTATTCAGTGATGAAAAACTTTCAGACTGAGCGCATTGCCCTGGGCGCGATGGCTGTCGGGCACTGCACCCGTGCGCTTGAGTTAACGCTAGACCACGTGCGCCAGCGCCAGGCCTTTGGCGCAACCCTGTGGGACAAGCAAACCATACGCCACCGCATTGCCATGCTGGACGCCAAGACCAGAGCAGCACGCCAGTTTATGTACCACTGCGCGTGGCGTGCCGCCGGGCAGCCCCAAGGCACGCAAGCCCCCTCGGGGGGCAGTGACCCACGCGCAGCGGGGGAGCGTGGGGGCAAGTCTTTTATGACGCAGGGGCATGACATTGTTCAGGAGGTGTCGATGTTGAAAGCTTTGACAGGCGAGCTGGTCAATGAAGTGCTGCAGACCTGCCAGCAGTTCCACGGGGGTATGGGTTTTATTCGCGAAACACCGATTGAACGCCTATGGCGTGATGCACGCGTACTGGGCATAGGCGGCGGCGCTACTGAAGTGATGCTGGAAGAAGTGGCCAAGCGTTATTGATCAAATTTATAAAGCTATGAACAACTTGCAACATCACGTCGCCAACCATGTGGCCACCGTCACCCTGAATCGCCCCGAGGTACGCAACGCCTTTAATGCAGAACTGATTCAGGCCATGACCCAGGTGTTCATTGACCTGGGGCAGCGCAGTGACGTTCGCTGCATTGTGTTGGCAGCTAATGGCCCCGCATTTTGCGCAGGTGCAGACCTGAACTGGATGCGCAGCATGGCCGACTTCACATATGAGCAGAATCTGGCCGATGCAGGGCATCTGGCTGCCATGATGCGCACGATT
Organism: Polaromonas sp.; assembly: GCA_043754255.1. Lineage (GTDB taxonomy): Bacteria > Pseudomonadota > Gammaproteobacteria > Burkholderiales > Burkholderiaceae_C > Polaromonas. Next base: position 2,066 of record JAYUVG010000082.1, read on the forward strand.
TACGAATGCCCCAAGCCGACGATTGCGTGCATTCAGGGCGATGTGTATGCGGGCGGCACTGGCCTGGTGGCGGCTTGCGACATGGCTGTGGCTGTTGATACGGCGCATTTTTGCCTGAGCGAAGTCAGGCTGGGTCTGGTGCCCTCAACCATCAGCCCGTATGTGATTCGCGCGATGGGCGCGCGGGCGGCACACCGGTACTTTTTGACTGCTGAAAAATTTACTGCGGCTGTTGCTTTGCGCATTGGCTTTGTGCATGAAGTGGTTCAGGCCAGTGCACTGGATGCCAAAGTTGCCGAGTTGACGAACGCACTCGTCAATGCAGGCCCCGTTGCGGTCAGGCTCGCCAAAAAACTGGTGCAAGATGTCTCTGGCATGGACATCACGCCAGAGCTTATCAGCATGACAGTTGCCAGCATTGCAGATGTGCGGGTCAGCGCGGAAGGCAGAGAGGGAGTACAGTCATTTTTGCAAAAACGCAAACCCGACTGGTTACCGCCATCTGCTACTTGAAGGAGCCAAACCATGCCAAGTCTTGACACTGCACAACTGGTAGCGCTTGCCGGGGCACTCGGCTGGGCCAGCGGCATTCGCCTGTACCTGGTGGTTTTACTGACGGGTCTGGCAGGCTTTATGGGCTGGGTAAATCTGCCGCAAGGCTTGCATTTATTGGCTAACCCGGCCGTGTTGGGTGCCAGCGGTTTCATGGTTTTCATTGAGTTTTTTGCTGACAAGATTCCGGGGCTGGATTCGTTGTGGGATGTGGTGCACAGCGTTATTCGCATTCCAGCCGGTGCAGCTTTGGCGGCCAGTGTTTTCAGTGCCGACAGCGGCGCTATGGCATTGGTGGCAGCGTTGCTTGGTGGCACTTTGGCGGCTACCAGTTTTACAGCCAAGGCCACGAGCAGGGCAGCTATCAACACATCGCCCGAACCGTTTAGCAACGTTGGCGCGTCTTTGGTTGAAGACACGCTGGTGCCCGTTGGGCTGTGGACAGCGGTGACCTATCCGTTTATTTTTATCCCGGCTTTGCTGGTGGTATTGGCATTGAGCGTATTGCTGATTTACGTCTGCTGGCGGTTTTTAAAGCAGCTGTTCAGCCGCGTGGCGCGCATTTTCAGCGGCAGGCCTGACCCTGGAGTAGCGCCTGCCTTCAAATTTAAATCACCGTTTTCAAAGAATGAACATGTTTAAAAAGATATTGATAGCGAATCGTGGGGAGATAGCGTGCCGCGTTGCTGCGACCGCTCAGCGCATGGCCATTAAAACCGTCGCGGTGTATTCAGATGCTGACGCTAACGCCAAGCACGTTAGCGCTTGTGATGAAGCCGTCTACATTGGCCTGAACGGATCAAGCGCGCCAAAAGACAGCTACCTGCGTTGGGAAGCCATCATTGCAGCGGCCAAGGCAACCGGCGCTGAAGCCATTCACCCCGGCTACGGTTTTTTAAGCGAGAACGAAGCTTTTGCGCAAGCCTGTGCAGACAATGGACTGGTATTTATCGGCCCGCCACCGTCGGCCATCAAGGCCATGGGCTTGAAGGCCGAGTCAAAACAGCTGATGGAAAAAGCCGGCGTGCCACTGGTGCCCGGTTACCACGGCGCTGACCAGTCGCCTGCATTGCTGAAACGCGAAGCAGACCGCATCGGTTACCCGGTGCTCATCAAGGCCAGCGCAGGCGGCGGCGGCAAGGGTATGCGGGCCGTTGACAAGGCCGAAGACTTTGACGCGGCGCTGGCGTCCTGCAAACGCGAGGCGATCAACAGCTTTGGCAATGACAACATGCTGGTTGAAAAATACGCGCAGCGCCCACGGCACATTGAGATTCAGGTTTTTGGTGACACGCATGGCAACTATGTTTATTTGTTTGAGCGTGACTGCTCCGTACAGCGTCGCCACCAGAAAGTGCTGGAAGAAGCGCCAGCACCTGGCTTGAGTGAAGTGATGCGAAAGCAGATGGGCGATGCGGCGGTAGCAGCGGCTAGAGCAGTTAACTATGTCGGCGCTGGAACTGTTGAGTTCATCGTTGAGCAACTACCTGATGGCGGCATGAAGTTTTACTTTATGGAGATGAATACACGTTTGCAAGTTGAGCATCCCGTGACCGAGGCGATCACCGGGCTTGACCTGGTTGAATGGCAGCTGCTGGTGGCCAGTGGCCAGAAGTTGCCGCTGCTGCAAAGCGAATTGCGAATCAACGGCCACGCGATTGAAGCGCGCATTTGCGCTGAAAGCCCCGACAACAACTTCTTGCCTGCCACGGGCACGCTGCATGTGTATGCCAAGCCCGTCGCCACATCATTCGAGCGCAGTGCAGTGCGCATTGACGATGGCGTGCGCCAGGGCGATGCCATTTCGCCGTTTTACGATTCAATGGTGGCCAAGCTCATCGTGCACGGCAAAACCCGGCAGGAAGCGCTAGCCCGGCTCGATGCTGCGCTGGCTCAGACACATATTGTTGGACTGAACACCAACGTACAGTTTCTACGCTACGTGCTGCAAAGCAAATCGTTTCTTGGAGCGAATCTGGATACCGCGTTGATTCCGCGTGAAGAAGCGGTGCTGTTTAACCAGGAGCGCATCGGCTTGCCAATGGCTGTAGCCTGCGCGATTGCACATACGCTGATGCAAGAAAAAACGCTGGAAACCAACGACCCGTTCAGCCGCCGTGACGGCTGGCAGTCCCACGGCGTCACATTGCGGCGGTTTGAATTTGAATTTCATGGTGCGCTGGAGAAAGCTGAGCTGACTTATCTGCATGACGGCGCGTTGCATTTGGCAGTGGGTTCAATGTCTGGCGTGCTTCAGTTTTCGGCTGCTGCCGGTGGCGCCATCAAAGTAACATTCGCAGATCATCAAATTACCGCAAACATCTATATAAATGACGCTGTAGCCCACATATTCAGCGCGCAAGCAGCTACTAAAATAGTAGCAATTGATTTGCTGGCGCATGCCGGTGCTGCGCATGTTGAGGCAGGCCGATTGACCGCTCCCATGCCGGGCAAGGTGGTGTCGTTTGCCGTCAAGGCCGGCGACAAGGTGAGCAAAGGCCAGGCACTGGCCGTGATGGAAGCCATGAAGATGGAGCACACCATCGCAGCGCCGTTGGATGGCGTGGTGGCCGAGCTGCTGTATGCGCCAGGTGATCAGGTCACTGAAGGTTCTGAATTGCTCAAGCTGGTGGTGTGACCGTGCACGTTACGTTTTGCTGTACCGACACCAAAGCGCAGCCTTGGCTGGATGGTTTGCGAGCAGCGCTTCCCGCCGCCATTATTGAGCAGTGGCATCCAGGTGCTGGGCTGGCTGACTACGCCGTGGTGTGGGCTCCACCCCAGCAATTTTTAGACGAGCAGACGGCACTAAAAGGCATATTTAATATTGGTGCAGGCGTTGATGCATTGATGAAGTTGCGTTTGCCCGCTGGCGTGCCTGTTATCCGTCTCGACGACGCCGGCATGTCAGTACAAATGGCTGAATACGTGTGCCATGCAGTCATTCGCCATTTTCGTGAATTTGACGGGTACGAGGCAGACACAGCGGCTGGAAAATGGTCGTACCGCAAGCCGCGTGTGCGGCAGGACTTTTCTGTTGGCGTGATGGGCCTGGGCGTGCTGGGCCAGCGCGTTTGCAAAGCGCTGCAGCAGTTTGAATTTCCGGTGTTGGGTTGGAGCCGATCTGAAAAGTTGCTGGATGGTGTGCAGTGCTTTTCAGGCAACGACGGTTTGCATGACTTTTTAACGGCGACACGCGTACTGGTTTGCCTGCTGCCATTAACGCCTGAGACTGAAAATATCTTGCGACTGGAAAACTTGCAGCGCCTGCAGCCAGGTGCGCACGTCATCAACGTGGCGCGTGGCGGCCATCTGGTGGACGATGATTTGATCGCGTTGATAGACAGCGGGCATATCGCAGGCGCAACGCTCGATGTGTTCCGGCAAGAGCCGTTGCCGCCAACGCATCCGTTTTGGCAACACCCAAAAATCACCGTCACGCCGCACACATCAGCCCGCACGCTACGGGACGAAAGCATTGCGCAAATCGCCGGAAAAATTCTGGCATTGCACGCTGGTACAGCTATCTCAAATATCGCTGGTGTGGTGCAACCCGGCAAAGGATACTAAGGCTTATGCAATACCCCAACAAAGTAAAACTCGTCGACGTCGGCCCGCGCGACGGCCTGCAAAACGAAAAAACCATTGTGCCTTCAGCCATCAAAATTGAGCTGGTGCATCGTCTGCAAGCTGCAGGGCTGAAGGAAATTGAAGTCACCAGTTTTGTGTCGCCCAAGTGGGTGCCGCAAATGGGCGACGCGCTTGATGTGATGGCGGGAATCGAGCGCCGGGCAGATGTCCGGTATTCAGTCCTCACGCCCAACATGAAAGGGTTTGAGACAGCTGCAACATCAAAGCCCGATGAGATTGTGGTGTTTGCCGCAGCGAGTGAGGCCTTCAGTCAGCGCAACATCAATTGCTCCATTGCAGAAAGTATTGAGCGTTTCGCGCCCGTGGTTGCAGCGGCCAAAGCGGCGGGCATTCACACACGCGGAGCCATCTCTTGCACTGTGGGTTGCCCTTATGAAGGCGATATTGCACCTGAGCGCGTTGAGCTGGTAGCGCAGCTGATGAAAAGCATTGGCGTGCAGCATATCGGTGTGGCCGACACGATTGGGGTGGGCACGCCGCTTAAGGTGCAGCGCGCCATGGACGCTGCGCTCAAGCACTATGCACTTGGCGACATTTCTGGACACTTTCATGACACCTACGGCCAGGCGCTTGGCAACACACTTGCAGCGCTGCAAATGGGCGTGTGGCAATTTGACACGTCCATTGCGGGGCTGGGCGGCTGCCCTTATGCCAAAGGCGCTACTGGAAACGTAGCTACAGAAGATGTGGTCTACATGCTGCACGGCATGGGGATTGAAACCGGCATCGACATGGACAAGCTGGTCGATGCGGGGCAATTTATCAGCGAATTTTTGGGCCGCAAACCCAACTCAAATGTTGCGACTGCTTTGCTTAACAAAAGGGCTGCCTGACATGTGTGGTGCAGAGTTGGTTGCGTTGCCCGATGGGGTTCAAAAGATTGCGGGTTTTCTGCAAGCCAAAGAGCATCCGCACGCTCCGGTCATGCTGGGCGATGCTGCCCGCACCGCGCAGCAGGCGGCTGACGCATTGGGTGTTGCTGTTGGGCAAATCGCCAAGAGCATCGTGTTTCGCCGCAAACCGGATGATGTAGCAGTGCTGGTAGTAACGTCAGGCGATCAGCGGGTCGATGAAAAGAAGCTCCATGCGCTGGTGTGCGCAGACGGCCAGCGGCTTGGACGTGCTGGTGCGGAGTTTGTCAAAACCAAAACCGGATTTTCCATTGGTGGTGTGTCGCCCCTGGCGCATGCAACACCGGTCGTGCTGGTCATTGACGAGTCGCTGTTTCGATTCAGCCAGATATGGGCGGCAGCCGGGCATCCGAATGCAGTGTTTCAGCTGGCACCCGCAGACCTGGAGTGGATGACCGGCGCGCCTGTAGCCGATGTTGCTGTCAAACTACCGACTGGAAAATCAAACCAATTAAATGCTATCGATATAGTAGCTGCTCGCGCTCTACTTATAAGGGCTGGAGGCGAAATATTGTCTCCATGTATCTCTGTTTGCCAGATGGGTACTTCTACTGGCCTGTGCGAAGGCTGTTTCAGGACAGGTGAAGAAATTGCTGCCTGGGGCAGCGCACGCGATGAGGCCAAGCTGGCCATCTGGTCGCGTATTGAAGCGCGCATGGCTACTGCTTCAAATTGGGTTGAATTGCCATGAAGCACATCACGTTTTACCTCGACTTCATCTCGCCGTATGCCTATCTGGCATTTGAGCAATTGCCTGAGGCGCTCCGGGGCATCAGCTACAGCGTTGACTATCGGCCTGTGCTTTTTGCAGGAATGCTCAAACACCACGGGCAACTGGGCCCGGCAGAGATTGCTCCCAAGCGTGACTGGACTTATCGGCAGGTGATGTGGCTGGCGCAATCATTGAACATACCGATGCAGATGCCTGCCAGTCACCCGTTTAATCCGCTGCCTTTGCTCAGGCTTGCCATTGCTTGCAACACGCCCGCAACAGGGCTGGCCAACCGCTATGTTTGCGAAACCATTTTTCGCCAGGTGTGGCGCAGTGGTGAAGATGCAGGCAATATGGAACGCATTGAAGCATTGGCCGCACAGCTTGGCTCTGCACACGATTTGAAAAGCGATGAAGTCAAAAACTGCTTGAAGAACAACACAGAGGCGGCAATAGCACAGGGCGTTTTTGGCGTACCGGCATTTGCAGTTGGAGACAAAATTTTCTGGGGTCTGGATGCCTTGCCAATGCTGCGGGACTGCCTGTCAGATGCCTCGTGGTTTCAAAACGGTGAATGGGAAAATTCCAGCAAAGTCGGGCGCGGTATTACGCGCAACAAAGCATGACGCTCTCGTTTGCCCTAATACGCTTCGCATCCTGAAAAGTTCTTTTCGGGTTTTCCCTTGACTTGTCAGCCCTGCATAAGTTTGGCGCAAGCCTCTGTTATTTTCACGTCAGAGCAGGGTCAGTCACTTCAAAAATAATGTGCTCAGCTTCCAAATCGGGAGTCCCTTTTATTTTTGGAGACAACAATATGGCAACAGCAGCCGAAAACCGACCAATGACTGGTGAAGAGAAGAAGGTGATCTTCGCTTCTTCACTCGGTACAGTGTTTGAATGGTATGACTTTTATTTGTACGGCTCACTCGCAGCGATTATTGCCAAGCAATTTTTCTCGGGCCTGGATCCATCCGCCGCTTACCTCTTTGCCTTGCTGGCATTTGCTGCCGGCTTTCTGGTTCGCCCTTTCGGTGCGCTGGTGTTTGGCCGTTTAGGCGACATGATTGGCCGTAAATACACCTTCCTGGTCACCATCGTGCTCATGGGTGCGGCAACATTCGTTGTCGGCTTGCTGCCTAACTACGCCACCATCGGTATTGCTGCTCCAATCATTCTGGTTGCACTGCGCATGCTGCAAGGCCTGGCGCTCGGTGGTGAATACGGCGGTGCTGCAACTTATGTTGCAGAGCACGCGCCGCAGGGCCAACGCGGTTTTTACACCTCATGGATTCAAACCACCGCCACTTTGGGTTTGTTCCTGTCCCTGATGATTATTCTGGGTGTGCGCCAGGCTGTAGGTGAAGCTGCCTTTGCTGATTGGGGCTGGCGCATTCCTTTCCTGGTGTCCATCTTGCTGTTGGCTGTGTCGGTTTACATTCGTCTGTCGATGAATGAGTCGCCAGCTTTCCAGAAAATGAAGTCTGAAGGCAAAACGTCAAAAGCTCCGTTGTCAGAGTCGTTCGGTCAATGGCGTAATCTGAAAATTGTGCTGATTGCCTTGTTTGGTCTGGTGGCTGGTCAAGCGGTGGTTTGGTACACCGGCCAGTTTTACGCGCTGTTCTTTTTGACAACGATCGCCAAAGTCGATGGCACTACCGCCAATCTGTTGATTGCAGCTGCACTGGTCATTGGTACGCCGTTCTTTATCCTTTTCGGCAGCTTGTCCGACAAAATTGGCCGCAAGCCAATTATTCTGGCTGGTTGCCTGTTGGGTGCTGTGACCTACTTTACTGTCTTCCCAATGTTGCTGCAGTACGCCAATCCAGCGTTGAAGAAGGCTCACGATACGGTGGCTGTCACTGTGACTGCCGATCCTGCAACCTGCTCTTTCCAGGGCAGCCCAATTGCCCGTGACATTGACTTCACCAGTTCTTGCGACCGCGCTAAACGTGTCTTGGCCCAGGATTTCATTCCTTACAAAAACGTTGCTGGCCCAGCAGGATCCGTTGCAAGCGTGCAAATTGGCTCAACCACCATTGCGTCATTGAACCCAACGCTGAACGACAAAAAGAACGCGTTCTCTGCTGAAAGTGCAAAAGGCATTGCTGACTTTAAAAAGTCGGTTCTTGACGCTGCGAAGGCCAATGGCTTGACTGCCAAAGCTGACGACAAATCGATGAACAAGCTGATGATCGGCGTTGTTTTGGTTTACTTGGTCATCTTGGTAACCATGGTTTACGGCCCGATTGCAGCTATCCTGGTGGAGATGTTTCCCACACGGATTCGCTACACGTCCATGAGCTTGCCTTACCACATTGGTAATGGCTGGTTTGGCGGATTGATGCCAACCACGGCCTTTGCCATGGTGGCTGCTACTGGCGATATTTACTACGGTCTGTGGTACCCAGTGATTGTTGCTACAGCAACTCTCATCATCGGCACGTTGCTGGTTAAAGAGACCAAAGACGTTGACATTTACGCCAACGACTAATTTGGGAATTGGTAAATTACCCGCTTGCAAAACAAGCAAAGCGGGTGATTTAAGCAAAGGCTTCTGGCAAAATGCCAGAAGCCTTTTTAGTTTGTGACAGTAATTTTCAGGAGAAAGACATGTGGAAAATAGTTGTGGGATTTATTATTTTTGCTGCACTGGCGCTTTACATGCTAAGCCGCGGCGGAGACATTGACCTGAGTGGTGAAAAACACGGCGCCTTAAGCTTGCCAACTGCTGTTACTACCGTTGGCACGCCGCACAAATTCGGTTAAATTGTGTATCAACTGTGAAAACAAGCGGAACGCTGAACAGCGACATTTCGGACAAACTTATCACTTGATGGCGATTTTGGGAGTTACTGGTCAATGATTTACGCAAAAACCCCTGAGGGAGTGGCTGCAAGGCAAGCGCACAGTGCGGAAATGTGTCCGCGGCAACGTGCCGCCTTCATCATGTTTGACGGCAAACGTGATTCGGCTGATGTAGTAAAAGCAACAAGCGGCATTGGCGTGACGGATGCTGATATTCAGCATTTGGTAAGTGCCGGTTTCCTGGCGTCAAATGAGGTTGTAGCGACACCGCCTTTAGCAGCCGCTGCGCGGGCTCAGCCCACGCCGCTGGCTTCGTTGTCTGGTGGACTTCCATCGATGTTGTCGCAGGCCAATTACTCAACAGCTTATCCAATTGCGACCCGGCTTACCGCTGGTCTGGGTTTGCGTGGCTTCAGACTGAACCTGGCGGTTGAAGCAGCTGGCAATCTCGAAAAGCTCAAAGAATTGGCACCTAGAATCAAGGACGCAGTGGGCGCTGAAAAATTCAAGGAACTGGAAGACGCGCTGTACTCTTTTTAAGCAGCGGTTCACATTCAAGCTGGCTGCCCAGCGAGATACCCCCAAGGCTGCCCCGGCACAGCCTGACCCCTAAAATGTTTGACTTCTTCACCAAAGCAGTCACTACATGTCTCAGGGAACCATCCGCATTCGCGGCGCGCGCCAGCACAATCTCAAAAACATTGACCTGGACATTGCTACCCATGAAATGACAGTGGTCACTGGCCCCAGTGGCTCGGGCAAGTCGTCTCTGGTGTTTGACACGCTGTTTGCTGAAGGCCAGCGCCGCTATGTTGAAACTTTCTCGGCGTACGCCCGGCAGTTTCTGGATCGTATGGACAAACCGGCGGTTGACAAGGTTGAAGGCGTGCCACCTGCCATTGCGATTGACCAGACCAATCCGGTTCGCAACTCGCGCTCCACCGTTGGCACCATGACAGAGCTGGATGACCATTTGAAGCTGCTTTATGCACGGTCGGCCCAACTGTTTGACAAGCAGACTGCGCAAAGCGTTCGGCATGACACACCCGAATCGATTTACGCAGAGCTAATGGCGCGCACGGTTGAATCAGACGCCAGGGTGGTGATGACCTTTCCCGTTGAATTGCCGGGCAACACCAGTGCAGAGCAACTGGAGCAATGGCTGTCAGCCAGCGGTTTTACCCGCGTGCACAAAGAGCGCGAAATTGCCACACCCGCAGGGCCACACAAGTTGCTGGATGTGGTGGCCGACAGGTTTCGCATTCAGACAATTGAAAAAGCGCGTGCGGTTGAAGCGATTGAAGTGGCCATCAAGCGCGGTGGTGGCAAGCTGAATGTGTATGTGCAGACCTCACCCCCTGAATTGGGGTCTGACCCCGATTTAACTGACCCCGATTCAAAGCGCGCAATGCCGATTGAAGAGATGTGGCGCTTCTCAACCGGCTTGCATTGCCCTGACAGCGACACACGCTATTCAGACCCTACACCGTCTCTCTTTTCATTTAACTCCGCCATGGGCGCGTGCGACAAATGCAAAGGCTTTGGCCGGGTCATCGGTGTTGACCTGGGTTTGGTGATTCCAAACGACAAGCTCACGCTGCGCGCAGGCGCCATCAAGGTCATGCAAACGCCGGCATGGAAAGAAGCGCAGGACGATTTGATGCGCCATGCAGAAGCCGCTGGCATACCGCGCGATACGCCCTGGTACAAGCTGACGCCTGAGCAGCAGGCCTGGGTCATCAACGGCTCACCCAACTGGAACGGCAAATGGAGCCAGCTCTGGTTTGGCATCAAGCGCTTTTTTGACTACCTGGAAAGCAAGTCGTACAAGATGCACATCCGCGTGCTGCTGTCCAAGTACCGCAGCTATACGCCGTGCGGTACGTGTGGCAGTGCGCGCTTAAAGCTTGAGCCGCTGCTGTGGCGTCTGGGTAGCAAAGAGGCGGCTGACGCGGTGCTGCTGCCAGAGCAGCGCTTTATGCCTGTCGGCGTGCAGTGGACGCGCGAGCAGCTCGAAGCCATGCCCGGTTTGTGTTTGCATGATTTGATGCGTTTGCCGATTGACAAGTTGCGGGCGTTTTTTCTGCTCGTGCAACCCTCTCCCGCAAGCGGG
>JAYUVG010000083.1:0-2592 GCA_043754255.1 Polaromonas sp.
CGATTGCTTTGAGCGCTCCATGAACGGCAAAGCACTCCCTCACGATTCTGCGGAGATGGTCAACATTCTGTCTTACATGCAGTGGTTGTCCACCGGCGTCGCTACGGGTACCGCCGTGAAGGGCCGCGGCTTTGGGCCTGTTGACACCCAACTCAAGCCAGACAGCAAAAACGGGAAACAGGTGTACGCTGCAAAGTGTGCCAGTTGCCACGGCAGCGAAGGTCTGGGAATCAAGGCAGCAGCAGGCAGCTACACGTTCCCGCCACTGTGGGGCAAAGACGCCTTCAACGACGGCGCGGGCATGGCCCGGACTTACACCGCAGCAGCTTTTGTCAAGCACAAGATGCCTTTGGGCCAAGGGGGCACGCTGACTGACCAAGACGCGGTAGATGTGTCTGAATACTTTACCCATCAGCCCCGCCCTGTCTTCAAGGGCAAAGCAAAGGACTGGCCTAAGGGCGGTAAGCCAAAAGACGCTCGCAACTGAAAAACGTGTTGGTTCTACGCAGGAAAACGGTCAAAAGCAACCAATGCTGCCACCACTGCCAGTGCCGCCACGGGGCCCGCAAGCGGGTAAACAATGAACGCCAGCACCGCTGCCACCAAAAGCAGGTGGCGCAGCCCCCAACTGTAGAGCAGCCCTGCGCGGCGCAAGTATCCGACGGCGGTGGGTGCCCAGCGCTGGCGCTCTTTTGATCCGACCGGCATGGCGCAGATGAACCCTGCGTGGTTGTAGTACCGTACCGCCATCGCCGAGCACACAAGGGACGCGAATAACACGCCCAGCAACACCAGTTCCATCGCCAGGCGTGCATTGATGCTGTGAACCACTGCATCGCCGGCACCCAAAGAAGAATTCAGCGTGGGTGCCAGCAAGGTCGCAGCGCCAATCAAGCCCAGCGCTGCGGTGGACGCCGTCATCGTCGCAGACATCAGCGAATTTCGCAGGGTCTGGATGGCGAGAATTTCCGAACCGGGTTGCTTCGAGAGTGCCGCAAACCATTCCTCCCGCAGGTTGGCATGGGCTGCGCGCGCCAGCAACCCAGGGCTGCGGCGCTGCATCCACAACAAAGCCAGTTCATAAGCCAGCAGGATAGCCACAGTCATGAAGGCCAACTGCCAGTGTGTGAAAATCAGCATCGCGCTCGACTAGTGAACATGCTCATGCTGAGGCCTCATACAAAAGTCTTCATACAGCGCCTAGGCGCTGCGGGACATTGCTGGGAGTTGATACTTTTCCAAAAGCTGGAATGCGAGCATGCCCACCAACATGGCCACCACAAAAACAAGTGCTTTGGGCTCACCCATGCCAAGCGCAACCAGGCCAGGGCCGGGGCAGAAACCAGCAATGCCCCAGCCAATTCCAAACAGAGTGCCGCCTGCCACTAGCCGCTTGTCAATGTGGGTTGCGTCTGGCAATTTCATCTCTGCGCCAATTAAAGAGAGCGTTCGCCTCTTTGCAACTAAAAATGCAAAGAAGCCCACCGAAATGGCCCCCGCCATGACCAGCGCCAGCGACGGATCCCACGCGCCCGCAAGATCCAGAAAACCCAGTACTTTGGCCGGATTCGCCATGCCAGAGATGATCAGGCCCAGCCCAAATACCAAACCTGAAAGCAGGGAAGTCAAAACAAACATCTTTGGGTCTCCTTAAATATTCAGGAGATGGCGCATGACAAAAACAGTCACGAAACCAGCACCCATAAAAACAAGCGTTGCCACCAGCGAACGGGGCGAGAGCCTTGAAAGCCCGCACACGCCATGACCGCTGGTACACCCCGCGCCATACCGGGTGCCTACGCCAACCAGCAAACCCGCCAACACCAAAGCGCCGTATTCCGCGTCAATCTGCACGGCAGGCACCACCGCGAACAGGGCGTAGACCAGTGGCGCAACGATCAGGCCCCCAACAAAAGCAGCACGCCAAAGCACATCTCCCGCCACGGGTTTGAGCAAACCACCCAACACGCCGCTGATGCCCGCAATACGCCCATTGAGCAGTACAAACAGGGCGGTTGCCAAGCCAATCAGCATGCCACCTGCAAGGGCAGACCAAGGGGTAAATGCATTCCAGTCAATTGACATCAATTTTCTCCTTTTGGACAGTAAAGACGGTGCAGCAAAGCCAGAATTTCAAGCATTGCCGGGTCGGCGATGCTGTAGTGGATGTTCTTGCCCTCGCGGCGCGTGGCGACAACCCCTTCATTCCGCAAAACACCGAGTTGCTGGGACAGCGTTGGCTGGTAAATGCCAAGCTCCTCCTGAAGTTCGCTGACGCAATGCTCACCCTGCGACAGTTGGCACAGCAGCAACATGCGATCCTCGTTGGCCAAGATCTTTAGAACGCCAACGGCTTCTGCGGCCGCGCCGCGCAGCAGTTCAGGGTGTATGACGGGATAGGGTGTTTTCACAAGAGTTGCAGATTGAACTTGTTCTACATTATATACGACAATATAATATTAATTAAAATACAGATATCTGCCAAACACGTTCAACCAGGAAGCCAAATGATGATGCGAACCACAACCCAGGCCTTTTTTGATCCGAAGACGTGGACCGTCAGCTATGTTGTTGCTGACAGTGCCACCCGAC
>JAYUVG010000084.1:0-15893 GCA_043754255.1 Polaromonas sp.
GCTACAGTTAAAAACGACTTTGATTTGTCGAATCTCTGTTGCATAAGATCTATTTTCTGTTGCGATGTATCCGAGGCCAATCCAGTTCCACGCGCTTCAAATCCTGAATTTGTATAATAAATACCTGCTATGAGGTTTGAAAAATAGGATCTTGGGTTTGTTGAAATAAATTTTTGAACACTACCTTCCAAGTCTGGAGATTTGGCAAGGGCAAAACTAATGTCCCTGTATATTAATAAATCACTGTCATTTCCCGTGTCGTAGGCTTTTAAACGACCGATTAAATTACCCTCTAATTCTTGGAAGCTTCCATTCTTCAATAGTTTTTTTAAAATCTCACTTTTGGGGGTGTATTCGGTTTTCGTTTGGATGAGTTCGCAACCTGGTAACGATTGAGCCAATAATGTTTTTGACAGTAAAAAAGTTGTTATCAATATAGTTTTTTTCATAAAGCGTAAAATGTATTAGTAGTTTGTACAAAAATATAAAGTCTGGACAAGGAAACCCGGTTTTCGAAATTCTAACTGGGCTTGTCCAACTCAATCTCAGTGTGGTAATTTGCGGGGGAATCGGGGTTAGATTCCAATTAAACCGAATTCAAGAGTAATTTCAGTCCGAAACCCTTTTAATACGAGCGCAGCTAGCTATTGAGTTGATAGCAAATTCCTTCGTAGTGTCTCACCGCCAGCGGGTATGCGTCAGGCCGCCACCAGCTCCACATTCACCCTTTTGCCCAACGCCGGAGCGGCGCTTGCCAGTGTCGTGAGCGTCAAGCTGGTGCCCTTGTCATCGCGCAAGCGGTTAAGCGCAGCACGGCTGGTGTGCATCCGCTGTGCCATGGCTGTTTTGGTCAGGCGCTGGGTCTGCATTTCTTGTTCGATTTGAAGCGCCAATACCTTTTTGATGGCAGCGGCAGTGGTCATTTCAAAAATGCCTTCATCTTTCAAAAAGTCGTCAAATTTGCTTCCAATCGGCATAGTGTTTGCCTTCCTTTAAAAATCAATACGGCTTGAAGCAGCCCCATAGCCAACGTTACTGCATTCGGTTTTTTATCAAACCATGCTGAAACAGCATGGTTTTCTCTTCAGATTAAAAACACAGCCAAGATTTTCACCGTCCAATTTCATAGTTATACTGACATGAAAAATAGTCAGTATAACAATTACTTTCTCTCGATGCTTTACCACCCACTGTCAACAGCCGCCCAAACCGCGTACGCGTCTGTTAGCAGTGCTAGCAGACTTGACGACCTGCGCACCGTGGCTGAATTGCCAGGCAGCTTTTCCAAAAAAATAGTCAAAAAGCGGGAGTATTGGTACTACCAAACAGCAGATTTGACCGGCAAGCAAATCCAAATTTTTTTGGGGCCAGCTTCAAACGAGTTGACTGAGTTAATCGCTATACACCGCAGTGGCGAAAACAAAACCGTTCACCTGCGCCAGCTCGCCAGGCAGGCAATTGCTGCTGGTTGCTTGTCTATTGTTCCGGCACACGCCAAGATTCTGGAACGCCTGGCAGATGCGGGTTTTTTTCGTGCGGGCGGGATTTTGGTTGGTACGCACGTCTACATGGCTTACCAAAACTACCTGGGTGTTCGCTGGCAGTCGGCAGCGCAAACGCTGGATTTGGACTTTGCACATGCAGGTCGCAATGTTTCAATTGCCATTCCATCTGGTGTGACGATGGACATGGGCAGCGAGATTGAGTCCTTACAGATGGGATTTGTACCGGTAAAAAGCTTGACTACTTACGTTAAATCTGACGAGCAGGATTTGCAGATTGACTTTGTGACCTGCTTGCACCGAGGTGGCAACACACCGGTGTTGATCAAGGCGCTGAACGCCACCATGCAGCCTTTGAAATTCATGGAATTCTCAATGGAAGCGCCGATTCAAATCACGCTGCTTGCCCAGCGCGGTGCGATCACTGTCAATGCGCCCCCGCCTGAAAAGTACGCTTTGCACAAGCTCCTGGTTTACGGCGAAAGGCCGCAAAACATGCGGCTCAAAGCCAGCAAAGATTTGGCTCAAGCGGCTTCGCTGATTGACTACCTTGCCAAGAACGATGCGGACTTGCTCACCGAAACATGGATTGGGCTCGTTGAGCGAGGGCCTGGCTGGAGAAGCCGGGCAACGGAGGGATTGAAAGCATTGACTGAGCAATTTCCGAAAGTGGATACGTCTGCTCTGGCGGGCTGACACGTTGCAAGGGGAGAGCTGTGCTGATCAGTTCTGACTTTGTCCAGCGTTACTGCACAAACCCCATTCCCCGCGCCTCGCGCACTTCGGGTTTGATGCGGTGCTCGGCTTCCAGCTGGCTCATGAATTCATCGCTTGAAAACACGGCGTCCAGTATGTCGGTTTGGCGTTTGACTGCTGCAAAGTCGCCTGGGCAGATTTGCGTCAGTTTGGCCAGGCGCGTGCGCAAGTCGGGCGTGAACAAATCAGCATCGCCTGCCAGCGCTTCAGTGACAAACATCGTCTCCCGCTGCACTGCCGTCAAAGGCATGAATTTAATCTTGAAAGTGAAGCGCCGCAGCGCTGCCTGGTCAATTTTGTCGAGCAGGTTGGTGGTGCAGATAAAAATGCCGTTGTGGCGCTCCATGCCTTGCAGCATTTCATTGACTTCGGTTACCTCGTAGCTGCGCTGCGCGCCGCGCCGGTCTTGCAAGAAGCTGTCGGCTTCGTCCAGCAGCAACACGGCTTTCTCGGCTTCTGCTTCCTTGAACATGGCGGCCATGTTTTGCTCAGTCTCACCAACATACTTGCTCATCAAATCACTGGCCTGCTTGATGATGAGTGGCTTGTCGAGTGCCTTGGCAATGTGTTCGGCCAGCGCCGTTTTGCCGGTGCCTGGCGCGCCGTAAAAGCACAGCGCGCCATGACCCCGGGTTTTGAGCGCTTCAACAATGCGGGGAATCTCAAACCGCGATTCGACGTTGAGCATGGCCAGGTCGTAGGTGGTCACAGTTTTGCGGCCCACCGCATCGGCCTTGTTGCCCAGCGCAATGTCGGCGTTTTTTAATTGCCGTTCAATCAGTGATTCCATCAACGCCGGTTTGCCGCCTGTCAATATGGCTTGCATGGCCAGGCCGTCAACCTTTTCATCAGGCGAGCTGGCCAGGCGCGCAAAACGAACCGCTGTGCGAATTTGCGCAGGTGTCAGGCCTTTACGGGCGGTGAGCTTGGCTATAAATGCGTCACTGACTTCGACGCCATCCAGCGTCTTGCGCACCAGGCCTTCGCGCGCGCCGGGCGGTGGTGAGCGCAGCTCCAGGTGGTAGGCAAAGCGGCGGCGAAAGGCTGGGTCAATTTGTTCAATGCGGTTGGTGACCCACAGCGTCGGTACAGTGTTCGATTCAAGAATCTGGTTCACCCAGGCCTTGCCATTGACCGAGCCACTAACAGGGGCCGACATCTGGTCAGACCGGGCGAGCAGTTGTGCAGCCTCGCTTGATATGGGTGGAAACACATCTTCCACCTCGTCGAATAGCAGCGCCGAATGCTGGCTACCTTTTAAAAAAACCTGGGCAATTTGCAGCGAGCGGTAACGGTCGCGTCCGCTGAGTGAATTGCCGTCGCGGTCGGCGTGCTCCACTTCAAACAAGTCCAGCCCGGCGGCTTGTGCCACTACTTTGGCCAGCTCGGTTTTGCCCGTGCCGGGCGGCCCGTACAGCAGCACGTTGACGCCTTGCTCTTTGCATGCCACCGCATTTTTAAGCAGTGACACCAGCACATCAGCGTCTTCTTTGACAAACGCAAAGTCGTTCAAGGCCAACTCGCTGCGCACACTCGGCCGGGTAAAAACTGCCATCAGCTCGTTGTTGTCACGGTACTCGCGCATCAGCACCGGCGGCAACTTTTCGCTGACCTTCATCAGGTCGGCCAGGTCAGTGATGTTGTGCTCTGAAATCAGATTTTCGACCATGCCAATGCGCTCCAGACGCGAGCCGGCCCGCAACGCTTCAGCCACCTCCGCTGCTTTTACGCCTGCCACATCGGCCAGCGCCGCATAGGCTTCTGGCGCGTTGTTGACCTTGAATTCAACCAGCAGCGAGCGCAGGTCACGCTGGTAGCGCGCCAGCGTGCCGTACAGCAGCAGCGCTCGCTCGGCGCGGTTCAATTGCAGCAGGTTGGCCAGCGCGTCGATGTTTTTTTCTACCAGCGTTGACTGCTTTTTCAGCGCGTGGGTCAAATATTCACCCGTTGATGCAAGAACCGACAGCAAATCTTTGGGCTGGTCTTTGGCGTGTTCGTCGAGGTAAAAAAACAGCGTGCCTTCTTCATAGGCACCGCGCCAGGTACCGTGGCGCTGCATAAACTCAGCATTGCTCAGCGCCTCATGACCCCGCCAGAAATCGTTGTCCTTGCATCGGCGGCCCAAAAATTCGCGCAGGCGCTGCAACGCTGGCAGTGGCCACACCAGATGCCGCCCAGACAGCGACAGCAAACTGTTCAGATCGCGCCGCACATTGAACTTGCCGCCCTGCCGCGCAGCCAGTGTCAGCACAAAATGCGAGCACATCAGGTCAAGCACGGGCGCTTGTTTCAGCCCCGGGGACAGCATCAGGTCATCGGCAAAATGTTTGGCTTTCATCAACCCTCCAACAAAGGAAAAGAGCGCGCCGCAAATGTCACAGCCTCACCATAACGCATGTTCAGGCGCTAGGGATTACCTGTTTGAGTTTTGACCGTTTAATCTGTGTGCGATACGTCACACATTGGCTCTGATAATCCAGCCAATACATCTTGTCACTCGCTGTTGCTAACTGAAGACCGTAATCATCACAACCGGATTTTTCATGATCGCTTTTGCAGACATTCAAATTGCCGCCACCCGCCTTCAGGGCCATCTGCTCAACACACCGTGCATCGAGTCGCGAACGCTGTCGCAGTTGACGGGTGCGCAGGTTTTTCTAAAGTTTGAAAACCTGCAATACACCGCGTCATTTAAGGAACGCGGAGCGTGCAACAAGCTGGCGCAGCTCACACATGCAGAGCGGCAAAGCGGCGTAATTGCCATGAGCGCTGGCAATCATGCACAGGGCGTGGCCTACCATTCGCAGCGGCTGGGAATCCGGGCCGTGATCGTGATGCCGCGCTTTACGCCTGGGGTAAAAATCGAGCGCACCCGGGGCTTTGGTGCAGAGGTGGTTTTGCATGGCAACACGCTGGACGAAGCGCGTGCCCATGCGTTGGAAATGGCCGGGCAGCAAGGCATGGTGTTTGTGCATCCGTATGACGATGCTGCCATCATTGCCGGGCAGGGAACCGTCGGGCTGGAAATGCTTATTGCCGTGCCTGAGCTGGACACGCTGGTGATTGCCATTGGCGGCGGCGGTTTGATTGCCGGTATTGCCACCGCTGCCAAAGCGATCAAGCCCGGCATTGATATTGTGGGCGTGCAAACCTCCCGCTTTCCCGGCATGTTTAATGCGGTCAAAGGCACGCAGCACCCGCAGGGCAGCAGCACCATTGCTGACGGCATTGCAGTCGGCACGCCGGGCGTGTTGCCGCTGGCCATCATCAAAAAATTGGTCAGCGATGTGTTGCTGGTTGATGAAGGCGAAATTGAGCAAGCCATGGTGATGCTGCTTGAAATTGAAAAAACGCTGGTAGAAGGCGCAGGTGCCGCCGGGCTGGCCGCGCTGCTCAAATACCCTGAGCGCTTTGCTGGTAAAAAAGTTGGTTTGGTGCTGTGTGGCGGCAACATTGACCCGCTGCTGCTGGCTTCCATCATTGAGCGCGGCATGGTGCGGGCAGGCCGGCTGGCGCGTATCACGGTCAGTGTGCGGGACGTGCCGGGTGCGCTGGCCAAAATCACCACCATCGTGGCCGATGCCGGGGCGAATATTGATGAGGTGCACCACCAGCGCGCTTTCACATTGCTAGCCGCGCAAAACGTTGAAATTGAGCTGGTGATCCAGACGCGCGGCAAAGAGCATATTGAGCAGGTGCTGTCAGCTCTGGGAGCCGCCGGGTTTGATGCCCGTCAGCAGAATTGAAATTCCAGCTGCTTTCTATTCAGCGCATGTGCTTTGATTTTTTGGCTGCAAACATTTGCGTCACGCTGACGCCGCGCCTGCCTGCTATCAATTCAAACGCCTGCCCGGCCTGCAGGCTGCCTGCCTCGTTAACCGCCAGGTAAAAACCGCAAAAACCGCTGGTCGCCATCAGCTTGCTGGCACGTGCAAAACCCATTGCGGCATTCAGTTTGTAGCAAGGCTCGCGCGGCAATGTCACCCGCAATTCACAGTCGGGAAACCGCAACACATCACCAGCCCAAACCTGGGTCTCAAGCAGCCCGGCCAGCGTCAGGTTTTCACCCAGCGAGCCGCAGGGCAAGCTGCTGTCCATCGGGCTGACGCCTGCTTCAAGTCTGGCGTTTTGCCAAAACGCGTAGTGCTCTGACGGATAGGCATAAATCGCTTTTTCAAGCCCGCCATGAATCGACAAGTCCGCCTGCTCGTCGCCCATCAAACCCAGCGGCATCACGACTGCAGCCGCAAGGATGGATTGCTTGTTGAAAGCCGTCAGGATGTTGCGCTCACCAATTTTGACGCGCCGGGCTGTGCCCAGCTGCACACTGATCAATTTCAAAACTTCAGTTCCAGCCAATGACCTCAAAGCCTTTTTCGCTCAGGCAGCGCTGCACAAACTGGCGGTATACGGGGCTGACCCTGTCGTTATGAAAAGCCCCTGACACTGCTCCTGCCGAGCCGCCAATGGCGGCACCGGTTGCACCAGCTCGCAGCACGTCGCTGCTGCGGCCCGTGATCAACGCGCCCACGACTGAAGCGACACCGACAGTGGCCGCGCCTTCGCCTGCCCGCCTGCCGATCTCATTGTTTTTTTGGTCTGCCGTCAGCCCCGCTTGAAGCGCGCGCGAAATGCAGACATCTGCCTCAGCGCGGCCCTGTGCTTCGCCCACCTGATTCAATGCGGCGTTCGGGTACAGCACGGGTCTGGCTGATGGGCTACCGGGGCCAGTAGCGGCGCAGCCTGCCAGCAATGAGGCAACTGCCATAACCACAGGAAATACGATGGGCATGCGATTGTTGAGATGTGTCATTCCTCAAGTGTGCCTTTGCAATCACCCATTTGCTGTCCATGCTGGCAATGGGAAAGGTAAAATATGACAAATTTTGCAAAAGCCCGATATTTCAGGAGTTTTTTATGAGCCCTTCAGCCCAGCCAGCAGCCCCTACCACCAACATCACCCCGCCCGAGCCGGACATGGTTGAATCCATTGCCCATGTGGCTCCGATTATTTTGCCTATTGTTGGCGGCGTTTTGATGTTTCTGCTGGCGTTCATTGCGGTGTTTATGGCTTGAAGCTCGCTTCGCTCATTGTTAAAAAGCCCGCTTTTGCGGGCTTTTTAACGTCCTGCTGACTAGCATACGCCTTTGTTGGCCGCGCATAACATCATGCATTTTTTGCATAAACATGGGGAGTTTTAGTCAGGTAACTCAAGCGCCAATTTCTTAGAATGGTCACAGTTGTGTCATATTTATGGAGTTTTTTCGATGAACCATCCTGTCATGCAAGGGCTGAACCTCAACACGCCCAGCTATGTAAAAAATGCAAAACTTATCGCCTGGGTGGCCGACATGGCGGCCCTGTGTAAGCCAGAGGCGATTTACTGGTGCGACGGCAGCGATGCTGAATACCAGCGCCTATGCCAGCAGCTGGTAGATGCTGGAACCTTTAAAAAACTCAATCCCGTCAAGCGCCCCAACAGTTTTCTGGCGTGCAGCGACCCGACCGATGTGGCCCGGGTTGAAGACCGCACCTACATTTGCGCAGCCAAAAAAGAAGACGCCGGCCCGACCAACAACTGGATGGCGCCCGCCGACATGCGAGCAACTTTGCAGCCACTGTTTGACGGCTGCATGGCTGGCCGCACGATGTACGTGGTGCCATTTTCAATGGGTCCGCTGGGCTCGCCCATCGCGCACATTGGCATTGAGCTGTCAGACAGCCCGTACGTAGCTGTCAACATGAAAATCATGACCCGCATGGGCAAAGCGGTGTTTGACGTGCTGGGTGTGAATGGCGAATTTGTGCCGTGCGTGCATACGGTCGGAGCGCCGTTGCACTCTGGTCAGGCAGATGTGACATGGCCGTGCAACAAAACCAAATACATCGTGCATTACCCTGAAACGCGCGAAATCTGGTCTTACGGCTCGGGCTACGGCGGCAACGCACTGCTGGGCAAAAAATGTTTTGCACTGCGTATTGCGTCCAACATGGGCAGAGCAGAAGCACAGGGGCCATCTGGCAGCCCGGGCTGGCTGGCTGAGCACATGCTGATTTTGGGCGTGACAAACCCGCAAGGCAAAAAGTACCATGTGGCGGCGGCTTTCCCCAGCGCCTGCGGCAAGACCAATTTTGCAATGCTGATCCCACCGGCTGGTTTTGAAGGCTGGAAAGTTACCACCATTGGTGACGACATTGCCTGGATCAAGCCCGGTGCAGATGGCAGGCTGTATGCCATTAACCCTGAAGCTGGTTACTTTGGCGTGGCGCCTGGCACCAACATGCAAACCAACCCGAACTGCATGACCAGCCTGGCGCGCGACACCATTTTCACCAATGTTGCCCTGACAGACGACGGCGATGTGTGGTGGGAAGGCATGGAAAAAGATGGTGATGGGGCCCCAGCGCATGCCATCGACTGGCAAGGCAAGGACTGGTCGCCGACAATAGCCAAAGAAACCGGCGCAAAAGCGGCGCATCCGAATGCCCGCTTTACGGTAGCGGCCATCAACAACCCGGCACTTGACGCTGCCTGGGACGACCCCAAAGGTGTGGCAATTGATGCTTTCATTTTTGGTGGCCGCCGCTCAACCACCGTGCCGCTGGTCACAGAAGCACGCAACTGGACAGAGGGCGTGTACATGGCCGCCACCATGGGCAGCGAAACCACAGCCGCTGCAACCAGCCAGGCCGGTGTAGTGCGCCGCGACCCGTTTGCCATGCTGCCTTTTATTGGCTACAACATGAGCGACTACTTTGCGCACTGGCTGAACCTGGGCGAAAAGCTGGCCGCAACAGGGGCCACATTGCCCAAAATTTACACCGCCAACTGGTTTAGAAAAGGCGCAGACGGCAAGTTCACCTGGCCTGGCTACGGTGAAAACATGCGCGTTCTGAAGTGGATCATTGACCGTGTTGAAGGCACAGGCCAGGGCAAAGACACCGCCATTGGCGTGACGCCAACCTACAGCGACCTGACCTGGACAGGCCTGCCTTTTACCGAGCAGCAATTTGAAACCGTCACCAGCATCGACAAAGCCGCCTGGTCTGAAGAGCTGGCACTGCATGCTGAATTGTTCAAACAGCTTGAGCACCGTTTGCCGAAAGCGTTGACCGACATCAAGGCGAAGATTGAATCGCGGCTGGCGGCTTAGAGTTTTATCAACCTACAAAAAACCGCGCCTGGCGCGGTTTTTTTATGCAGTTAGCGCCACAAACCTAAACCTGAGAACGACGGTAAGCAGGCAACACATCAGCCTTCGGCAAAACAGCGCTGTCAGGCTTTACAAACCGCAGGCCCTCATCGCCTGGATTATTGCCCCCATCGTTGCGAGGCATCACCGCCTGCAAGTCCGCCATAAGGCGCGCATCGGTTTTAGCCATGGCCCACAGGCGCTCGTCCGCCCGTTTGGCAGCGATGTTGCGTGACCAGTTGTCCAGGCTGGTTTTTGCGGTGACCGCTGCCTGACGCGCGGTGCTGGCAAATGCTGCCAGCGTCGCAAAAGCAACCGCCCACATGCCCACCCACAACACCAACAGGTGGCCGTCGGCCAGGCTGTCCATTAATTGGTAAGCCACCACCATCGCAGCAGCACCAATCGCTGAAAGTAAAAGCGTTGCCACAAAGCGTGTGCTGGAAAAATTGCGCTTGATCCGCTTTGCCGATGAAATGGCGGCCTCAACCCGGGCCACGCCAGCATGCTGGTTGGAATATTCAAGATGTACGAAACGAGTCATGAAGTTTTCCCTTTTTGACAGTTGCCAATATGCGCTGTTACGCCAATGCAATAACGCATTGTATAAGGCTGTATTAGGGTTAATACTTATGCTCTTCAAATTTGCCTTGATGATTGTGGTTATTCGCCGTCGTGATCAACCAAAACTAGGAGCCTGGGCGGCAGAAGGCGTCGAAGCGAAAATTGGCCCCAGCGAGGATAGTTTTTGACGAATTCGCAGCCGAATATCTAGATATTTGGCAAGAAATCGGCGAAAAATAAACCGCTGCGGTCAATTTGCAGCCGACGTTCCTTCTGCCGCCCAGGCTCCTAGGCTTTCAACACGCGCCGTAGCACTGCCCAGTTTCCGGACGCTGGATTTGATCCTGCCACGCGTGTTCGACGAAATCATGGCTGAGCGCAGTTTGACCCGCGCGGCACGGAATTTGTCGCTGACCCAGCCTGCCGTCAGCAACGCGCTGTGCCCAACGGCACGCCAAGCGCTGAGCCAATTGCAGGCCTCATCCGTCATCCGTCATTCCCGCGAAGGCGGGAATCCAGTCCCGCTTTTTGCACAGCGAACCATGTTGGCATCGGACTGGAGGCCATCCTTCGCGGGTATGCCCGGTTTTTAGACAACTTGTGCCGCCAGCCAAAGTAAATAGCGCGCAAGCAGCTCCTGATTTAATAGCAAATCAGTGACTTGTGCAGGCATTCAGGCCGGGCAAATCAATTTAATGTCTGGAAAATAAGTTCTGTACCGCGCAGCATCGCGGGTGAGCAGCGTCCATCCTTCGGCCTGGGCTTGTGCGCCAATGAAAAAGTCGGGGAGTACACCGGTTTTGCCGCCGCCGCGCTGGCGGTATTGCAGAAAAGCTTGTGCTGCTGCCAATGCAGCGGCGGTGTTTATTGCAGGAATCTGAATATCCATCTCCTGCAAAAAACCATCTATCTGGCTCTGGGTTTGCCGGTGAGAGCACAGCTCGGCATAAACCACAATGTTGATACAAAGCGGTTGCTGGCTACGTGCCAATGTCAGCTGCGTGGCTGACCACGGCATCCAGTCTGGGTCAGCTTTTAACAAATCAACAATCACATTGGTGTCAATCAGCATTTTGCTCACGGGCGGTTCCAGTCATCACCCCGGGTCATCCGCATCAGTTCATCAGTACTTGGCCCACCCTTGACGATGCCGATCCATTTGGCTAATGGGTCATCTGCCGGAATCGGCAACGGCTCTTTTTCTGATTTGAGAAGCTTTTTCAACGCGGTAATGGCAGCTTCTGTTTTCGATACCTCATGACGTTTGCAGTACTCTGCAAATTCGTTTTCAAGCTGGGTGGGCAAGCGCAGGCTAAGCATGGTGTGGCTCCTTGTGTGTATGACAATTTCATCGACAATGTACTACACAAAATAAAATCTGTCTTACAGAAATTGTTAAGTCAGAAAAACTGTAAATATACCCAGTAAAATAGGATTATGGCCAAAGACAAAATTACCTTCACCTGCACCGAATGCGGCGGGCAAAGCCCCAAGTGGCTGGGCAAATGCCCGCACTGTAATGCGTGGAACACACTGGTTGAAGGCGTGGGCGAAAGCACAGCACCCGCCAAAAACCGCTACAGCCAGCAATACGTGGGCCTGGCCAAGGCTTCTGAAGTCACCACGCTGGCCGACATTGACGCCACCGACATGCAGCGCACGCCCACCGGGCACGAAGAGCTTGACCGCGTACTGGGCGGCGGCATTGTCGAAGGCGGGGTGGTGCTTATTGGCGGCGACCCCGGCATTGGTAAGTCCACACTTCTGCTGCAGGCGCTGGATTCATTGCAGCGCGCGGGGCAAACTACTTTATATGTGACTGGTGAGGAAAGCGGTGCGCAGATTGCATTGCGTTCGCGCAGGCTGGGGCTAGAGGGCTCGCAAGTCAAAGTGCTGGCTGAAATTCAGCTTGAAAAAATCCTGGCTACGCTGGAAGCCACACAGCCCACCATTGCGGTGATCGACTCGATTCAAACCGTGTATTCAGACCAGCTCACAGCCGCACCTGGCTCGGTTTCTCAGGTCCGTGAATGCGCTGCGCACCTGACGCGCATGGCCAAGGCGTCAGGCGTGTGCATCGTGCTGGTCGGCCACGTTACCAAAGAAGGCACGCTGGCAGGCCCGCGTGTGCTGGAGCACATGGTTGATACCGTGCTGTACTTTGAAGGCGACACGCACAGCAGCTTTCGGCTGGTGCGGGCGATTAAAAACCGGTTTGGCGCAGTCAACGAAATCGGCGTTTTCGCCATGACCGAAAAAGGCCTGAAAGGCGTCAGCAACCCCAGCGCCATCTTTTTAAGCCAGCATTCAGAGCCTGTGCCAGGCAGCTGCGTGATGGTGACGCTAGAAGGCACACGACCCATGCTGGTAGAAATTCAGGCGTTGGTGGACAGCGGCGGGCCAAGTCCGCGGCGACTTAGCGTGGGCCTGGACAAAGACCGCCTGGCCATGCTGCTGGCTGTGCTGCACCGCCATGCCGGTGTGGCGTGTATGGATCAGGACGTGTTCGTTAACGCGGTAGGTGGCGTGCGCATCAGCGAGCCAGCAGCTGACCTGGCAGTGATGTTGGCGATTACTTCAAGCCTGCGCGGCAAGGCACTGCCCAAGGGCTTTATTGCATTTGGCGAGGTGGGGCTGGCAGGTGAAGTGCGCCCGGCACCGCGCGGCCAAGAGCGCCTGAAAGAAGCCGCAAAACTCGGTTTCAGCGTAGCCATCGTGCCGAAAGCCAACGCGCCGAAGAAGAACGACAAAGCGTTTGAAGGGCTGACGATACATGCGGTCGAGCGGATTGAACAGGCGCTGGAGGTGGTGCGGAGTTTGCAGTGAGTTTTTGCTATCTATTCAGGAGCTGCCTGCGCGCTATTTATATGGGCTAGAGGTGTATATTCTCCAAAGATACGTCATACCCGCGAAGGCGGGTATCCAGTTCGGTGCCAACAAGATTTGCTGTGCTAAAACCGGGACTGGATTGCAAACGATCTTGAAGCGGGCAAACCATACACATCACCGTCATTCCAGACATTCCAAACATTCAAGCCTTCGCCGCCATGGTCATTACTCCAATCCGCACAGTTTGCTGGTTCCCGATCTGGAACGAGCACCGCAAGAACATTGGGCTGGAGCATCTTGTCCTGACAAAGGGCGCGGCCAATAGCGTGATTCTTGGAATCGATGAAGATGACTTCCCTTTCAGGTTTGATTACAACCTCCGTTGGGCGCCATCCGGATGCTTGCTGCAAGCAGATCTGTCATTGGAAAAGAGCCGTCAAAAGCGCTCATTGAGCTTGCATGCAGACGGCATGGGCAACTGGAAACATGCGAACGGTCAATTGATCCCCGAGCTTGACGGCTGCATCGATATTGACATGTGGCCCACTCCCTTCACCAACAGTTTCCCGCTGTGGCGCAGTCCGATGAGCATTGGACAGAAAAAAAAGTTTCGTATGGCGTTTATCAACGGATGCACGCTGGCAATTGAAGCAAAATCACAAGCATATTCAAGGCTTGGGGAGCGGCTCTACCTGTTTGAGAGCCTGGACGGTAGCCAATTTCGGGCCGAACTTCCTTTGGACAAGGATGGCTTGGTCATCGACTATCCGGATCTATTCCAGCGAATTGGACTCCAAGCAAAGGAAGGTTGATGCTTCGCCCTTCCAAAACCTCATGCCTTCCATGAAAGGATCTGCACTATGAATGCGCATGAATCGCTTGACGCAGCCATTTACGAGACGGTAAAGCTGCTAGATCACGACTCGTCGTGGGCGAGGGTGTTCGACATGGAGAAGAGCCGATTGCTCTCGCTACTGCCTGATACCTTCCTGGGTATAGAGCACATCGGCAGCACGGCGGTTCCTGGCTTGGTGGCAAAGCCGATCATCGACATTCTTGCCGGGGTCGAGTCCATGGCCATCGCAAAGTCACTCGCCACGCTGCTGTGCTCGTCTGGCTACACAACATCTGCGGAGTTCAACCAGACATTGAGCGCCCGACAGTGGTTCATGCGATGGGCCAATGGACACCGAACTCACCACCTTCATGTTGTGGTTCATGACAGCCAGACCTGGCATGAGCGACTTCGCTTTCGCGATGCGCTTCTTGCCAGTACAGAGCTTGCTGCGCAGTACGCTGTGCTTAAACAAAAGCTTGCAGACGAACACGCTAACGACAGACAGGCCTACACCGATGCCAAAACCGAATTTGTTCGTGCCCTGTCAACTGTAGGTTAACCGTAGTTCACCGATGAAAACTTCTCCCGCAGCAGGCTTGAGGCTGTCATTCAAAGCCGATATGGAGAGCTGGGCTGAAGGCATGGACTATTGCGCCGTTCCTGTACCCGCAAAGATCACTGAGGCATTGGGAACAAAGGGCCCGGTCCTGGTCATGGCGCAGTTGAACCATTCGGAGCCCTTTCAGGTCAGTCTCTTTCCGGTCGGGGGTGGCCAGCACTACATACGCATCAAGGCAAAGGTTCGTCAGGAGACGAGTACCATGACAGGCGATCGTGTTCAAGTGCGATTCACCATCCTCAATCGTGCAGATGTGGAAATACCCGACGATCTGAAGAACGCGCTTACCGCCGAAACAATGACGGCATCGTTCAAGTCACTTCCGCCTGGCAAACAGAACTTCGCCATTCGCAGAATCAACGAAGCGGTCAAACCGGAAACGCGTGAAAAGAGGGTTCAGGATGCGGTAAAGGCGGCGCAGCAAGGAAAGTAGATGATGACACTGTGACTGTGACGGGCGAGCTGACTATCAACAGGCCCAATTCGACCCACTGCTCATGTATGACCAGTTCGACTTGATGTTGCAGATATTGAGCGTTTTTACCCAAGGATGGAGTTATGTTTTGTCACGATTTCTTTAGTACACATCACGTTAGGCAGCACCAGTGTCCATCCGCAGCATGATGACCACACACCCAATCCGCTGCACCTGCGGGGCGATTCGCGGACTGCTTAAAACGACAAAACCTTCGAATCGATGTGTTTGCTATTGCACTGACTGTCAAGCGTTCGCCCGGCACCTGAAGGCCGAAAATGCGCTGGACGCCCATGGCGGCACCGACATCATTCAGGTTCCATCCTCACATGTCGAATTTACCCAAGGTGCAGAGAACTTGGCGTGCCTGCGCCTGACCGAAAAAGGGATGCTGCGGTGGTATTCGATCTGCTGTTTAACGCCGATTGGAAATACGTCAGCAGACTGGAAAATGTCCTTTGTCGGGTTAGTTCACACATGTCTGGATAGCGAGAGCCAGTCGTTGGAATCATCGTTTGGCCCGGTCACGATGCGTGTCAATGTCAAAAGCGCTATCGGCACGGACAAGCCAGCAGCGATTGGATTGCTCAGTGGCATCAGCAAGGCCCTTGCGATCATTGTCAAAGGACGTTTTGGCGGGGCGTACAAAGGTAGCCCGTTTTTTAATCCACAGACAGGTAATCCAGTTACCAACTCAAAGGTACTGTCCGCCAGCGAACTTGCAGCGGCCAAAAGTGTTGCCTAGCTTGTAGCTCAGGCGGCGCAAAAACAGCAGGCCATCAGGCCCGAAAGCTAACCTTCACAAATCCACCATGCCACTCACCAACGCACTCAAATACATCTGGGCATCGCCAGCCTCCGCAATAGGTATCTGCGTAGCCGGGATCGCAAGTCTGTTCGGAGCAGAGATCAAGCGCGTGAGTGGTGTACTGGAAATAAGTCTCGCGCCTCGCAGCGCCGCACTGTGCAACGCCGTTGCTTGCCTGCCGTTCGCGGCTATCACGTTAGGCCACGTCGTCATTGCACTGTTGCCGCCGACCGAAAACTGAGCCACTTATAGAAGTTGTGCCGATTCAAAACTGAGCCAGGTGTTTTACTAGCTCTGCCTGATTTTTA
>JAYUVG010000085.1:0-2599 GCA_043754255.1 Polaromonas sp.
AATCGCAAAAAAACAGACTTTGCAGCCGTGTGTCAGGAGCTTGACCGGATGTTTCCCAAAGCCCAGACGATCACGCTGGTCTGCGACAACCTGAACACGCATACCAAGGGTGCGCTCTACACCACATTCGCGCCAGAAGAGGCACGCCGACTGGCCAGTAAAATCGACATCAGGCACACGCCCAAGCATGGCTCATGGCTGAACATAGCCGAGTTGGAGTTTGCGGTCTTGGGCCGCACGGTCTTCAAAAAGAGGATTGCCGACAAAGAGCAACTGCAACGCGAGCTGGATGCGATCTGTGCGCATAGAAATGCTCAGGCCAAACCAGTTCAATGGCAATTCAACTTGAACAAAGCTCGCACAAAAATGGCTTGGGTTTATCCTGAAGTTATTAAGCAATCTTGTTGACTGTCTACTAGCGCACTCAGAAGACATGACATCGCCGATCGCACCTAGGAGTTACTAGCGCCACATTTGCCAGGGCAGTCAGGCGCATGGGGTGGCGTAGCCAAGGATAACCGGCTGTTTATCAACGCAGTGTTTTGGATGCTGCGCACAGGCGCGCCATGGCCAGACTTGCCCGGCGAGTACGGAGACTGGAAAAACACCCACAGACGCTTTACCCGTTGGCGTGACAAGCGAGTCTGGGAGAAGTTGCTCGAATGCTTGGTCACGGATGTGGACTACGAGTGGCTGATGATTGATGCCAGCCATGTCAAAGTCCATCCGCACGCAGCAGGCGCTAGAGGAGGCAAGCTAGACATGGGCCGTACAAAAAGGGGGCTCAACACAAAGCTGCACCTGGCCGTGGATGCGCATGGTATGCCGGTCAGAGTATTTGTCACCTCAGGCGCCGTTGCAGATTGCACGCTGTCTGGCAAGCTTATCGACGGCATAAGCACAGAGCATTTACTCGCCGACAAAGGCTATGACAGCGATGCGATTGTCGCGCAGGCAGCCAGCCAAGGGATGAAGGCGCAGATTCCGCCGAGGAAAAACCGCAAAGAACAACGCGTTTATGACAAAGACCTCTACAAGCTACGGCATTTGGTGGAAAACGCTTTCTTGCATCTCAAGGGTTGGCGCGGCATTGCAACGCGGTACGCAAAAAACACCACCTCGTTCCTGGCCACAGTGCATATACGCTGCGTTGCTTTGTGGGCGCGTGTCTTGTGACGACACTGTCTAGAGCACGCCATGAAAAACGCTGCCCATGACGACCCTGAGTTCTGGAAGAATTGGGCTGAAAATTTTTGAACAAAGCCTATGATGTTGCAAGCCTTTTAGGCTTCCAGCCCAATGAAAACCTGCGCGAGCAGCTATCAATTTCATAGTGGAAATTTTTCTTCTATCCAAGCCTATTGCATGAATTCCCAGACCCAACGCTCCACCATCGCAGGCGCAGCTGGCGCGATTGAAATTGCTATTGACATGCCTGCTGCACCCCCTCCGGGCAGCCCTGCTGCGCCGCGTGGCGTGGCCATCGTGGCGCATCCGCATCCGCTGTTTGGCGGTACCCTGGACAACAAAGTGGCGCAAACGATGGCGCGGGCTTTTGTCCAAGCGGGCTGGACGGCGGTACGCTTTAACTTTCGCGGGGTGGGTGCCAGCGCGGGCGAGCATGACGAAGGCATTGGTGAAGCCGAGGACTACCTCACCGTGCTGCGCCATACCGCGCCCGATGCAGCCACACCGCTGGCACTGGCCGGGTTTTCCTTTGGTGCATTTGTAGCCACGCATGCGCTGGCACAGTTGCAACAAGAACGCGCTGCCACAAGCGCCAGCTCTGTTGCCAAGGTCGTGCTGGTGGGCCTGAGTGTCAGCCGTGCTTTGGCCGCACCGGTTGATGCAGCCCTGCATGACAAAACCCTGGTGATTCACGGCGAGGCCGATGACACCGTGCTGCTGGCCGATGTGCTGGATTGGGCACGCCCCCAGGCTTTGCCGGTGCTGGTGGTGCCCGGTGGCGGGCATTTTTTCCACGGGCAGTTGCCTTTGCTGAAAAGCCTGGTGCTGCGGCATGTGGCAGGCAGTTAAGGATACGGCCAGAAATAACTTCCCATACCTGACGAAAATTGGACGTTGCCCGATTGGTTTTTGAAGAATCAGGCCATGGCTACATAAAATCCAGCGACGAGCACACACACGGGTTACCGGCAGGACATTGAGGTACAGATGCAGCGGCTGTTTGCAACGCTGTCAGAAAAGGATCGGCGGCGCTACGCGGCGGTTGATGCGGCCAAGCTCGGCATCGGGGGCGTCAGTGCCATCTCGGGCCTGTTTGGCCTGGATGTCAAGACGGTGCGCCGCGGGCTGACGGAGCTAGCTCTGCTAGATGATCCCGCGCAAGGCCGGGTTCGAAAAAAGGCGGTGGAGGCAAGCCACTGATCGACAGCGTTGCTACGCTTGACGAGAAATTTCGTGCGCTGCTGGCCGAGTTCACGGCGGGCTATCCGATGCGCCAGGGCGTGCTGTGGACACAGGGCTATCGCATCTAAATAAGCAGAAGATGGCGGATTATGAGATCTGTTGAACGAAGTTACTGACATTGATCTGAGAACTTCTAAACCTTTATAGTCAATTGGGTTGTAGAGTTGAG